>NZ_JAPSMD010000237.1 GCF_027856955.1 Falsiroseomonas oryzae
GCCTGCCTCGCCGCGCCGCCGGCGCTGCGCAGCCCGGAGCCCGGGCGCGCCGCGCGCTGCCTGCGCATCGCGGCCTGAGGAGGACTCACACGATGTGGCTCTACGCCCTCCGCCGGGTGCTCTATGCCGTGCCGATCGCGCTGGCAGTGAGCCTGGTGTGCTTCCTGCTCGTGCACATCGCGCCGGGCGACCCGGTGAGCGCCATCGCCCCGGCCGATGCGCCGGCCGAGGTGGTCGCGCAGATCCGCCGCGACTACGGGCTCGACAAGTCGCTGCCGGAGCAGTTCGGCGTATGGCTGCTGCGCGCGCTGCAAGGCGACCTCGGCCGGTCGCTCGGCACCGGCCGGCCGGTGCTGGCGGAGGTTCGCGCGGCGGTCGGCAACACCCTGATGCTGGCGCTCTTCGCTGCGGCGATCGGCTTCACGCTCGGCACGCTGCTCGGCGCGGTGGCCGGCGCGCTGCGCGGCAGCTGGGTGGACAAGCTCGCGGTCGGGCTCGCCGCCGCCGGCGTCTCGGTGCCCCACTACTGGCTCGGCATGGTGCTGGTGGTGCTGTTCAGCGTGATGCTCGGTGCATTGCCCGCTATGGGCGCGGGGCCCGGCAGCTCCGCCGACTGGGCCTTCGACTGGGCGCACCTGCAGTTCCTTGTGCTCCCCGCGGTCACGCTCAGCGTCATCCCGATGGGCATCGTGACGCGCACCGTCCGGGGCGCGGTGGCGGAGATCCTGGGGCAGGACTTCGTGACGACGCTGCGCGGCAAGGGGCTGCGCCGGATGGGGATCGCCTGGCACGTCGTGAAGAACGCCGCGCCCGGCGTGCTGGCGGTGATGGGGCTGCAGCTCGGCTACCTGATGGGCGGGTCGATCCTGGTGGAGACGGTGTTCAGCTGGCCCGGCACCGGGCTGCTGCTCAACAGCGCCATCTTCCAGCGCGACATCCCGGTGCTGCAGGGCACCATCCTGGTGCTGGCCCTGTTCTTCGTGGCGCTCAACCTGGCGGTGGACCTGCTGCAGACCGCCCTCGATCCGAGGATTCGCCGGGCATGAGCGCGACACACGCCGCCGCCGCGCTGGCCGTCGCCGAGGGGCGCCGAAGCCGCGGCTACTGGCAGGGCGTCGCGCGCCGCCTGTCGCGCGATCCCGTCACGCTGGCCTGCGGCGCGATCCTTCTGCTGATGGCGCTCGCGCTGCTGCTGGCGCCGCTGCTGGCGCCGCACGATCCCTACCAGACCAGCATGATCCGCCGCCTCCGCCCGATCGGCTTCCCGAACCATCCGCTCGGCACGGACGAGCTGGGGCGGGACATGCTGACGCGCCTGCTCTATGGCGGGCGCCTGTCCTGGTTCCTCGGCATCACGCCGGTGCTGATCGCCTTCGTGGTCGGCGGGACGCTCGGCGTGCTGGCGGGCTTCGCCGGCGGCTGGCTGAACATGGCGATCATGCGCACGACCGACGTGTTCTATGCCTTCCCGTCGGTCCTGCTCGCCGTCGCGGTCAGCGGCGCGCTGGGACCTGGCGTATCGAACGCCATGCTGGCGCTGACGCTGGTCTTCGTGCCGCAGATCATCCGGGTGGCGGAAAGCACCACCACGGCGGTCCGCAACCTGGACTACGTGGACGCCGCGCGGGCCACGGGCGCGGGGCCGCTGACCATCGTGCGGGTGCATGTCCTGCCCAACGTGCTCGGGCCGATCTTCGTCTACGCGACGAGCCTCATCAGCGTCTCCATGATCCTGGCCTCGGGCCTGTCTTTCCTCGGCCTCGGCACGCGCCCGCCGGAGCCGGAATGGGGGCTGATGCTGAACACGCTGCGCACGGCGATCTACAGCCAGCCGATGCTGGCGGTGCTGCCGGGGCTCTGCATCTTCGTCACCAGCATCTGCTTCAACCTGCTGAGCGACGGGCTGCGGAGCGCGATGGACGTGCGGGCCTGACCGACGCTCGGTCGGCCTGCGCGTGCCGTCGACGGGCGTGGGCCAGCCAATGGAGCACCGGACCGAGGCGCCATATGCCGACAGCGACACCCCGGGGCTGCACTCTCCGGCCCCGCATGGGCGACTGAGCCGCCCGTCGCGCGGTCCGTCGGAGGCGCGCCAGCGCTTCCGCCCTTGCAGGGGCAGGCCAGCGTACATCCTTGGCGGGAAATGGTGGGCGCACTAGGGCTCGAACCTAGGACCCGCTGATTAAGAGTCAGCTGCTCTACCAACTGAGCTATGCGCCCGCCGGGAGGCGCAGATAGGCGGAACCGGGGGCTTTGTCCAGCCTGCCCATGCAAGCCTGCCGTGAACCAGCCGCAGGGCTCAGGGGCCGTCCCGCACCCCCTCCATCTCCGCGTCGCGATGCACCTGCACCGACATGAGCAGCCCGAAGCCGAGCATGGTGGTCAGCATCGCCGACCCGCCATGGCTGATCAGCGGCAGCGGCACGCCGCCCACCGGGATCGACCCGGTCACCATGGCGACGTTCACGAAGACATAGAGGAAGTAGTTGGTCGCCAGGCCCACCCCGAGCAGCCGGCCGAACTGGTGCCGGCTGCGGAGCGCCACCAAGAAGCCGAAGGCGATCACCATCGCCAGCAGCGTCAATACGGTCAGCGCGCCGACCATGCCGAACTCCTCGGCGATCATGGTGAAGATGAAGTCGGTCTGCTTCTCCGGCAGGAAGTTCAGGTGGCCCTGCGTGCCCTGCAGGAACCCCTTGCCCCACAACCCACCCGAACCCAGCGCGATCTTCGACTGGATGATGTTGTAGCCAGCGCCCAGCGGATCGCTCTCGGGGTCGAGGAAGGTGGTGATCCGGGCGCGCTGGTAGTCCTTCAGGTTCTCGTAGACGATGGGCGCGGCCGCCGCGACGCCGCCGATGGCCAGGGCGAACTTCCACAGCCGCACGCCAGCCGCGAAGAACACGGCGCCCCCCACCATGATCGTGATCAGCGCGTTGCCCAGGTTCGGCTGCTTGAAGATCAGCAGCGCCGGTACGGCGATCGCGACCAGCGGCGGGATCAGGAAGAAGGGATTGCCGATCCGCTCCCAGCTGGCCTTGTGGAACCAGGAGGCGAGCGCCACGACCAGCAGGATCTTCATCAGCTCAGAGGGCTGCAACTGCAGCGGCCCGAGGTCGATCCAGCGCTGCGCCCCCTTCCCCACCTCGCCATGCATCGCGACGAGCACCAGCAGCGCGACCCCGGCGGCATAGCCCAGCCACGCCAGGCGCTGGATGATGCGGATGTCCACCATCGCCACCGACAGCATCAGCACCAGGCCGAAGCCGAAGCGGATTGCGTGCTTCTGCGCATAGGGCTCCGGCGCGCCGCCGCCGGCGGAGTAGAGCGCGACATACCCCACCGCCGCGACCGCGCAGAGCAGCAGGACATACAGCCAGGGGATGCGCCAGAACTTGTCCAGCACCCCGGCGCCGCTGTCGCGCAGGATGAGCCGACGTTCGAATCTCATGTCCGCGGCACCTGCGCCACGCGCGGGGTCGGGTTGCCCGGGCGGAGGCGCTGGAACGCCTCCACCAGCACCTCCTTCGCCAGCGGCGCCGCGGCGCCGGATCCGCTGGTGCCGTGCTCCACCACCACCGCACAGGCCAGCCAGGGGTTGTCGTGCGGCGCATAGGCGACGAACAGCGCATGCGGCCGCCATTCCCGCGGCAACTGCTCCACGCGGAAGCCGCGCTCGCGCTGCTCGCGCGTCACGCGGCGCACCTGCGTGGTGCCGGTCTTGCCGGCCATCTGCGCGCCGAGCGCGGCCGGCAGCCGGTGGGCGCGCGCGGTGCCGCCCTCCTCGTTCACCACGGCCCACATGGATTCGCGCACCAACCGCAGATGCTGCTCCGGGATGCCGAGGCTGGGCCAGTCCTCCGGCCGGCTCCCCCGCACGGGCCGCCCGGCGATCGCGCGCGTCAGGTGCGGCTGCACCGCGCGCCCGGTCGCGATGCGCGCCGTCATGGTGGCCAGCGACAGCGGCGTCAGCTGGTAGAAGCCCTGGCCGATGCCGTGCACGACCGTGTCGCCCAGCGCCCAGGGCTTGCCCTGCGCCTGCCTCCAGGCACGGTCCGGCACCAGCCCCGCCCGGGCGCCCGGCAGCTCGATGTCGAGCGGCACGCCAAGGCCGAGCCGGCGCGACATCGCGGCGATGCGGTCGATGCCGATCCGCTTCGCCATCTCGTAGAAATAGACGTCGCAGGAGACCTTCAGCGCCTGCCGCATATCCACGGAGCCGTGGCCGTTGCGGTTCCAGCAATGGAAGCGCGCCTCGCCCAGGTCCATGTGGCCGGGGCAGAAGACGCGCTCGCCCGGCGTCGTCACCCGCGCCTCCAGCGCGGCCAGCATCATCACCATCTTGAAGGTGGAGCCCGGGGCGTAGAGACCGTTGGTGGGCTTGTTGATCAGCGGCGTCGCCCGGTTCGCGGTCCATTGCCGCCACTGCGCGGCGGTGACGCCGGAATTGAACACGTTGGGGTCGAAGCTCGGCCGCGTGGCCAGCGTCAGCACCTCGCCGTTGCGGGCATCCATCAGCACCACGGAGGTGCCTTCCTCGATCTTCCCGCGGATCGCCTTCTGCAGCTCCGCATCGACCGAGATCTGCACATCGTCGCCCTGGCTGCCCTCGCGGCGGTCCAGTTCCCGGATCACCCGGCCCACCGCGTTGACCTCCAGCTGCACGGCGCCGGCGCGGCCGCGCAGGATGCGGTCGTGATGCCGCTCGATGCCGGCCCGGCCGACGCGGATGCCGGGCAGCTCGAGCAGCGGGTCGCCATCCATGTCGCGCTCCGAGGGCGGCGCCACGTAGCCCACGACATGCGCGAGGTGCTCGCCTTCCGGGTAGAGCCGGGTGGTGCCGAGCTCCACGCTGATGCCGGGCAGGTCGGGCGCGTTGAGCTCGATATGCGCCATCTCCTCCCAGGTCAGGAACTCGCGCACGATCACCGGCACGAAGCGCCGACGCCGGCGCACCTCGCGCTCGATGCGCGCGCGCTCCGTCTCGGTCAGCGGCACGATCCGCGACAGGGTGTCGAGCGTCGCAACGACATCGGCCGTCTGCTCCGCCACCAGCAGGGCGCGCCAGTTCAGCCGGTTGCCGGCGACCACCCGCCCCTCGCGGTCCAGCACGCGGCCGCGGGGCGGCGCGGTCAGCCGCGCGGAGAGCCGGTTTTCCTCGGCCAGGGTGGCATAGCGCTCGCCTTCCTCCACCTGCAGGCGGTGCAGCCGCCAGGCCAGGAAGCCGAGCAGCCCCATCTGGCCGGCGCCCAGCAGCAGCGCACGGCGGGCGAAGATGCCCCGGACGCGTTCCTGCTCGCGCTGCTTGCGGCTCATCGTACTTCGGCCTCAGGCGCCGGCGCCGCCTGCGGTGGCTTCGCTTTCGCGCCGACGCGCTGGCGCACCGAGCGGGACGGTCGGCCTGCGCGCGGGGCCGCCGTCGCGGCCCGAAGGATGGCGATTGCGCGCGCGGTCACGCCGCCTCCTCCGCGCGGACCATCATGCGGTGCAGCCGACCCAGGACGAAGGCGAAGGCGGGATAGAGCCCGGCCGCCAGCGCCGCCTGGTGCAGCATCGGCGCCGGCGGCGGCAGGGTGAAGGACAGCGCGGCGTTCAGCACGTAGCCCAGCGCCCCCGTGGCCAGGGCGAAGCCGCAGAACACCACCCACACTGCCAGGAAGCTCTGCCGCGCCAGGAAGCGCCGCCAGGACACCGCCAACCCATGCGCCACCAGCAGCGTCAGCACGCCGGTGCCGAGCGGCGCCAGCGACAGCAGGTCCAGCAGCAGCCCAACCAGGAAGACGGCGGGCGGCGACATCGCCCCGGGGCGGAAGATCGACCAGAACACCACCTGCGGCAGCGTGACGGCGGGCAGCAAGGCAGGCATTCCGGTGGGACCGGCGGCCACCACCATGGTCAGCGCTGCGATCAGCGGCGGCATGAGCGCGCGCGCCAGCGCCTCCACCCGCCGAAGCAGGCTGGGCGAGGGCTCCGGCCGGCCGACGGTCGCCATCCGCGCTCACCGCCGGCCACGCGGTTCGGGCCGCGCCACCGCCTCGGGCGGCAGGATTCCGCCCAGCCCGAAGTCGAACAGCCGCACCAGGTCCAGCCGATCGAGACGGGCGAACAGCTCGACCTCGGCGGCGCCAGACTCGCTGTAGCGCACCACCCCCACCGGCAGCCCGGCCGGGAAGCCGATGCCCTCCGCACTCGTCACCAGCCGCTCGCCCTCCACCGGCCGGGTGCCCTCGGCCCAGAACTGCAGCCGCGGCCGCGGCCCGTTGGTGCCCACCATCATCGCCCGCGCCCGGCTGCCTTCCAGTGTGACGGGCACGCGCATGTTGATGTCGGTCGCCAGCAGCACGCGGGCGGATCGGTTGCCCACCTCCGTCACCCGGCCGGCGAAGCCGCGCTCGTCGAGCGCGATCTGCCCGCGGCGCACCTGCAGTTCCGGCGGCACCGCGATCAGCACGGCACGCGCATAGACCCCGCCCGCATCCGCGATCACGCGCGCGGTGCGGAAGCTCGGCGCGGCTTCCGGGATGAACTGCAGTTGCCGCCGCAACAGCGCGTTCTCCGCCTCGAGCGCAAGGGCTGCCGCCTGCCAGCGGCGCAGGCGTTCATTCTCCTCCCGCAGCCGGGCATTCTCCTCGCGCAGCGAGACGAGTTCCGGGAATTCCGCCACCGCATCGCGCACGATGCGCGCGGGCTCGGCGAAGGCGGCGTAGAAGGGAGCCAGCACGTCGGACAGCATGGTGCGCGCCCGCTCGGCGATCACGGCATCCGCCTTGCCGAGCAGCATCGTGCCGAAGGCCGCGGCGATCAGCACGGGCAGGGTGAGCCGCGACAGCGCCTGGCGGAGCGGGATGCTCAGACGGATCACGCGGCGACCACCCCCAGGCGCTCAGGCCGGGACGTGGTCCCGGCCGGAAATCAATACATTGAAGTCAATACGTGGCGAAGGCGCTTCATCTCCTCAAGGGCCCTACCGGTGCCGAGCGCCACGCAGGACAGCGCCTCCTCCGCCACCACCACGGGCAGGCCGGTGGCCGCCCGCAGCACCGCATCCAGCCGGTGCAGCAGCGCGCCGCCGCCGGTCAGCACGATGCCCTTGTCCACGATGTCGGCGGCCAGTTCCGGCGGCGTGTTCTCCAGCGCGACCTTGACCGCCTCCACGATGGCCATCACCGGCTCGTAGAGACTCTCCGCGATCTGACGCTGGCTCACCACCACCTCGCGCGGCACGCCGTTCATCAGGTCACGGCCCTTCACCTCGGTCAGCGGGCCTTCCTCGCCGGCATCGGGAGGCGCCGCGGCGCCGATCTCCATCTTGATGCGCTCGGCCGTGCTCTCGCCGATCAGCAGGTTGTGGTTGCGGCGGATGTAGCTGATGATCGCCTCGTCCATCTTGTCGCCGCCGACGCGGACGCTGCGCGCATAGACGATGCCGCCCAGCGAGATGACGGCCACCTCCGTCGTGCCGCCACCGATGTCCACGATCATGGAGCCCGAGGGCTCGGTCACCGGCAGCCCGGCGCCGATCGCGGCCGCCATCGGCTCCTCGATCAGCAGCACCTTGCGGGCGCCCGCGCTCTCGGCACTCTCCTGGATGGCGCGGCGTTCCACGGCGGTGGAGCCGGAGGGCACGCAGACGATGACCATGGGCGAGGCGAAGCCGCGCCGGTTGTTCACCTTGCGGATGAAGTGCTTGATCATCTCCTCCGCCGCCTCGAAGTCGGCGATCACGCCGTCCCGCAGCGGCCGGATGGCGGCGATGGAGCCCGGGGTGCGGCCAAGCATCAGCTTCGCCTCCTCGCCCACCGCCAGCACCTGCTTGCGACCCCGGTTGTCCGAGATGGCGACCACGGAGGGCTCGTTCAGCACGATGCCCCGACCCTTCACATAGACCAGCGTGTTCGCGGTGCCGAGGTCGATGGCCATGTCGGCCGAGAGGAAGCCGAACAGGCGGGAAAACATGCGGTCGTGACCTTCCGAGCCGGGCCGAATGGCGGGGCGCCGCCCGATCGCGTGCCGCCTGCCGGAACCGGCCGGCCAGGACGGATGCCCCGGGCCCGGCGGCGCCCGGTGCTCACGGCTTCGCGGGGTGGCGCGAGGCGGGTCCCTTAGCCTTCCCCCGCCGCACGCTCAAGCCCAAAGCAGGCTGGCGCCGAACCCGGTACGAAGCCGGGCGTTACGCCAGCGTCACCACGGCCTCGGAGGAGACACGCGGCATGCGGAAGATGGCCCTGTTGCTAGGCCTCGCGGCGATGCTGGCCGCCTGCGGCTACAACACCACGGACCGGGCGGTGTCGGGCGGGCTGCTCGGCGCCGGCGCCGGCGCGGCGATCGGCTCGATGACCGGCAGCGCCGGCACCGGGGCGCTGATCGGCGGCGCGGCCGGCGCGG
>NZ_JAPSMD010000238.1 GCF_027856955.1 Falsiroseomonas oryzae
GCCGGACGCGCCGCCATCGCGACGATGCGCGCGCGGCTGGACGCCGCCGGCACGCCGCGTCCCGTCATCGAATGGGGCCTGCGCGCCGCGGAGCGCAGCGCGCCGCCGCCGGTGCCGCCCGTGCTGGTGCACAACGACTTCCGCACCGGGAACATCATGCTCGACGCGTCGGGCGTGACCGCCGTGCTGGACTGGGAATTCGCCGCCTGGGGCGACGGCCATGCCGATCTCGGCTGGCTCTGCGCGAAGTGCTGGCGCTTCGGCAACGTTGCGCAGGAAGCCGGCGGCCTCGGCCCGCGCGCGAGCTTCTATGCCGGCTATCAGGCCGAGAGCGGCACGAAGGTGGACGATGCGCGCGTGCGCTGGTGGGAGCTGGTGGCGCATATCCGCTGGGCGGTGATCGCCGCCGACCAGGCGCAGCGCCACATCTCCGGCGAGGACCGCAGCCTGGAACTGGCGCTGACCGGCCATATCGTGCCGGAGCTGGAGTGGGAGATCCTGGCACTGAGCGAGGGACGCTGATGCTGGAGAAGCCCGACGGCGCCGACCTGCTGGCGACCGCGCGTGAGGTCGTGCTCCAGGAACTGCTGCCCGCCCTGCCGCCGGAGAAGGCCTTCGCCGCGCGCATGGTGGCCAACGCGATAGCGATCGCGCTGCGCGAGGCCAAGGCCGACACGGCGTCGCTGCCCGCGCAGGATCTCGCCGCGCTGTCGCGCGAGATCCGCGGGGGCGCGCACGACCCCGGCACGCCGCGCCACGCGGAGGTGCTGGCCTTCCTGCGCGACTATGCGCGCCTGCGCGCCAGCGTCAGCGCGCCGAAGGCGCTTGGGTAGCGCACGCCGTCACGGCGCCGGCGTGACCACCCCCCGGCACTCCCCGAAGCCGATGCCTGCGAAGCCCGCTCGCCGCGCGCGGGCCTGCAGCACGATCTCGTCGCCATCCTCCAGGAAGCGCCGCGTCTCGCCGCTCGCCAGCGTCACCGGCTGCTTGCCGCCGCGCGTGATCTCCAGGAGGGAGCCGAAGCCGTCCTCGCTGGCCGAGGAGATCGTGCCGGTGCCCAGCAGGTCGCCCGGCTGCAGGTTGCAGCCGCCGCAGGCGTGATGCGCGACGAGCTGCGCCGGCGTCCAGTAGAGCCCGCTGGCATGGCCGCGCGACAGGCGATGCGGCGGCAGCCCCTTCTCCCGCAGGCCGGGCGTGAGCAGGAACACCTCGAGCTCCAGCTCCAGCGCGCCATGCGCCTGGTCGCGCTCGTCCCAGAGGTAGTCCATCGGCTTCGGGTCGCCCTCCGGCCGCTTCGCCTGCGCACGGCGGAAGGGCGCCATCGCCTCGGGCGTGATCACCCAGGGGCTGACCGTGGAGCAGAAGTTCTTCGCCAGGAACGGACCGAGCGGCTGGTATTCCCAGCCCTGGATGTCGCGCGCCGACCAGTCGTTCAGCAGGCAGAAGCCGGCGATGTGCTCGGTGGCCTGCGCGATCGGAATCGGCTCGCCCAGCGCATTGCCCGGCCCGATCCAGAGGCCGAGCTCCAGCTCGTAGTCCAGGTTGCGGCTGGGGCCGAAGCTCGGCGTCGTCTCGGTGGCCGGCTTGCGCTGGCCGTTGGGCCGGCGCACCGGATGGCCGCTCGGCACGACGCTGCTGGCGCGGCCATGATAGCCGATGGGCACGTATTTGTAGTTCGGCAGCAGCGGGTTGTCGGGCCGGAACAGCGCGCCGACATTGGTGGCGTGCTGGATGCCCGCGTAGAAGTCGGTGTAGTCGCCGATGCGGGCGGGCAGGTGCAGCGTGCAGTCGGCGGCGCGGTGAAGCATGCCCGCCAGCCGCGCGCGCTCCGTGCTGTCTTCCGACAGCAGGTCGAACAGGCGCAGCCGCAGCGCACGCCGCGGGCCGCCGCCCAGCGCCAGCAGCTCGTTCAGCACGCCGCCCTCGGCCGCCGCCGCGGCCTCCTCCGCCGCGCCGTCCAGCAGGCCTGCCGCAAGCACCGCATCCAGATCCAGGATCATGTCGCCGATGGCGACACCCGCCCGTCCGGTGCCGTCATGCAGCGCGAAGATGCCGAGCGGCAGGTTCTGGATCGGGAAGTCCGGATGCCCGTTGGCGGAGGCGACGAAGCTGCGCCGGCTGGCCAGGTGCGTGTGGTCCTGCATCGTCCTTACCGCTTCGCCGGGTTGAACTGCTTCTTGAGCCCCGCCCAGCAATCCGTGTAGCCGGCCTGCAGCTGCGGCAGTGCGGCGGCATAGGCGGTGACGCGCTGTGCCAGCCGCGTCTCGAACATGAAGGCCATGGTGTTGGCCAGCTTGTGCGGGACGAGATCGGCATTCGACGCCTTCTCGAAGGCCTCCGCATCGGGTCCGTGCGGCAGCATGCAATTGTGCAGGCTGAAGCCGCCGGGCACGAAGCCCTGCGGCTTGGCGTCGTACTGGCCATAGATCAGCCCCATGAACTCGCTCATCAGGTTCATGTGGTACCAGGGCGGCCGGAAGGTGTTCTCCGCCACCATCCAGCGCTCGGGGAACAGCACGAAATCGATGTTCGCCGTGCCCGGCGTCTCGCTCGGCGCCGTCAGGCAGGTGAAGATCGAGGGGTCGGCATGATCGAACAGGATCGGCCCCACCGGCGAGTAGCGACGCAGGTCGTACTTGTAGGGCGCGTAGTTGCCGTGCCAGGCGACGACGTCCAGCGGCGAGTGCCCGATCTCCGTCTGGTGGAACGCGCCGCCCCACTTCACGACCACGCGGTGCGGCGCGTCCACGTCCTCGTACGCCGCGACCGGGGAGAGGAAGTCGCGCTGGTTCGCCAGGCAGTTGGCGCCGATCGGCCCGCGCTCCGGCAGGGTGAAGGCGCCGCCGTAGTTCTCGCAGACATAGGCCCGCGCCGGGCCGTTGACCTCCACGCGGAACTTCACACCGCGCGGGATCACCACGATCTCGCCCGGGCTCGCGTCGATCACGCCGAACTCCGTGCGGAAGCGCATCGCCGCGGATTGCGGGATCACCAGCATCTCGCCATCCGCGTTCCAGAAGGTCTCGTCCACCATGCTGGCGGTGACCAGCGCGACATGCGCGGCCATGCCGGTCTGGGCAGCGACGTCGCCCGCGGTGGTGATGGTGCGCATGCCCGTCAGGAAGGTCAGCTTCTCGCCCGGCAGCGGGATCGGGTGCCAGCGCAGCGGCTGGATCGGCAGGTCGTGGCGCGCCGCATCCGGCGCGCTGATCCAGAAGGGCAGCTCCAGCGGTCGGAAACGCGCGATATGCGCCACGGTGGGGCGGATGCGGTACAGCCAGGACCGCTGGTTGCTGGCGCGCGGTGCCGTGAAGGGCGATCCGCTCAGCTGCTCGGCATAGAGCCCGTAGGCGCAGCGCTGCGGGCTGTTGCGCCCCACCGGCAGCGCGCCGGGCAGCGCCTCCGTCTCGAAGGAATTGCCGAAGCCGGACAGGTAGCCGGCGGTCGCGGCGGTGAGCCCGAGCGGGGGGGTGACATCCATGGCTGGCCTCCTCGTTCCCGTGACTATAGCGCGCCCCCGCCCGGCTTGCCCAATGCCCGCCCGCGCGCCAGTCTCCGCGGCCCGGAGGACGCCCGCCCATGAGCCTGAACGGCAAGGCCTGCATCGTCGGCGCCTATGAGCACCCGACCCGCAAGGCCGAGGACAAGTCGGTCGCCCAGCTGCATGCGGAGGTCGCCTGGGGCGCGCTGCAGGATGCCGGGCTGACGAAGGACGACGTGGACGGCTATTTCTGCGCCGGCGACGCGCCGGGCATGGGGCCGCTCTCCATCGCGGAATATCTCGGCCTGGACCGGCTGCGGCACGTCGACAGCACGGATATCGGCGGCAGCAGCTACCTGGCGCATGTCGCGCATGCGACCGCCGCGATCGCGCTCGGCCGCTGCAACGTGGCGCTGATCACGCTGGCCGGGCGGCCGCGCAGCGAGGGCCAGGCGACGGGTACCGCAACGCGCGCGCAGAATCCCGCCATCCCTGACGACCAGTTCGAGATCCCGATGGGCCGCACGGTCGCGGCCGCCTATGCCATGTGCGCCATGCGCCACATGCACGAATTCGGCACCACCAGCGAGCAGCTGGCCTGGATCAAGGTGGCGGCCAGCCACCACGCGCAGCACAACCCGCACGCGATGCTGAAGAAGGTGGTGACGGTGGAGGAGGTGGTGAACTCGCCCCTGGTGGCGGACCCGCTGCACCGTCTCGACTGCTGCGTGATCAGCGATGGCGGCGGCGCGCTGGTCGTGGCGCGGCCGGAGATCGCGCGCAGCCTGAAGCGCCCTGTGGTGACGGTACGCGGCACCGGCGAGGCGCTGAAGACCCATGCCGGCGGGTACAACGACCTGACCTTCTCCGGCGCGCGGTATTCCGGCGCGCGCGCCTTCGAGGAGGCCGGCGTGACGCCGGCGGATATCCGCTACGCCAGCATCTACGACAGCTTCACCATCACCGTGCTGATCCAGCTGGAAGACCTCGGCTTCTGCGCGAAGGGCGCGGGCGGGCGCTTCGTGGCCGACGGCAACCTCATCAGTGGAGTCGGCAAGCTTCCGTTCAACACCGATGGCGGCGGGCTCTGCAACAACCACCCGGCGAACCGGGGCGGCATGACCAAGGTGATCGAGGCAGTGCGGCAGTTGCGCGGCGAGGCGCATCCGGCCGTGCAGGTGAAGGACTGCGCGCTGGCCCTGGCGCATGGCACCGGCGGCCTGCTCGGCCACCGGCACGGCAGCGCGACGCTGATCCTGGAGAGAAGCTGATGTCCGAGCGCACCATCCAGGCCCCGATCCCGGACCCCACCACCGCGCCCTTCTGGGACGCATGCCGCGAAGGCCGGCTGATGATCGGTCGCTGCAAGGACACGGGGCGGCACTTCTTCCCGCCGCGCGGCGTCTCGCCCTTCACCCTGTCGCCGCATGTGGAGCTGGTGCCGGTCAGCGGCCGCGGCACGGTCTACAGCTACACGGTGATGCGCGCGAAGGAGCCCTACATCCCGGCGATGGTGGAGCTGGCGGAAGGGCCGCGGGTCTTCACCAACCTGGTCGATGTCGCGCCGGAGGGCGTGCGGATCGGCATGGCGGTGACGCTGCGCTTGGTGCCGACGGAAGGCGGCCCGCCGGTGCCGATGTTCGCGCCTGGGTGAGCGCCGGGCTCACATTCGCCTCCGCTTCCCTCCCCCGCCCTGCGGGGAGGGGGAAACGCGGCCAGGAGCTTCAGTCCCTGGTCAGCTGAACAGGTCGCTGACGCTGCTCTCCTCGCTGATGCGCTTCATCGCCTCCGCGATCAGCGCCGAGATCGTCAGCTGCTTGATGTTGCGGCTGACGCGCACCGCTTCGGTCGCCAGGATGGAATCCGTCACCACCATCGTCTCGATCGGCGCCGCGCCGACGCGCGCCACCGCGCCGCCCGAGAAGACGCCGTGCGTCACGTACACGCTGGCGCTCTTCGCGCCGTGCTTCAGCAGCGCCTCCGCCGCATTGCACAGCGTGCCGCCGGAATCGACGATGTCGTCCACCAGGATGCAGTGCCGCCCCTCGACCTCGCCGATCACGTTCATCACTTCCGAGACACCGGCGCGCGGCCGGCGCTTGTCGATGATCGCCAGGTCCGCCTGGATGCGCGCCGCGATGGCCCGCGCGCGCACAACGCCGCCGACATCGGGCGACACCACCATCAGCTCGCGCCCGGCGAAGCGCTCCTGGATGTCGCGCGCAAACAGCGGCGCGGCGAACAGGTTGTCCACGGGGATGTCGAAGAAGCCCTGGATCTGCCCGGCATGCAGGTCCATCGTCAGCACGCGGTGGGCGCCCGCTTCCACGATCAGGTTGGCCACCAGCTTGGCGCTGATCGGCGTGCGGCTGCCGCTCTTCCGGTCCTGCCGGGCGTAGCCGAAATAGGGGATCACCGCCGTGATGCGCCGCGCGCTGGCGCGCCGCAGCGCGTCCAGCATGATCAGCAGCTCCATCAGGTTGTCGTTCGCCGGGTAGCTGGTGGACTGCACGACGAAGACGTCCTCGCCGCGCACGTTCTCGTGGATCTCGACGAAGATCTCCATGTCGGCGAAGCGCCGGACGGAGGCTTGCGTCAGCGGCATGCCGAGCGCCGCGGCGACCGCCTCGGCGAGCGGGCGGTTGCTGTTGCAGGCGATGATCTTCATGCGGCGAGGCCCCGGGGAGGTGGCGAGCGGGTCGGTGCGCCCGGATAGCAACGTGACGTTTGGGTGTCCATCGCGGTGGCATCCGCCGCACGCATGACCGCTCCCTCGCAACGATCGGCAGGCCTCAGAGGGGCGGTGGCTGCGCCCCCGCCGCCTGCTGCGCGGCCGCGGCGGGCTCCGGCATGCCCCCGGCATTTGCGATCACGTCGCGGACGCCGCCCGAGGCCTCGTCCGCCACCACGAAGGCGATATCGCCCCACAGGCCGTTCAGGCTGCCCGTCGGCACCTCGTTCAGCTGCAGCACGCGGCCGAGGTCGTAGCCGTCGCGCCGCGACACCGTCCAGACGATCTCGACGCGCTGCAGCCCGCGGGCCGCCGCCGGCACCACGCTGACCACGCCCTGCACCGCGAAGCCCGCGCCATCCGCCTGGTCCTGCACCTGCAGGCCGAGCCCGGCCAGGCGTTCGGCCATGCGCGCCGTCAGGCTCTCATTGCCGTCGCCGGGCGCGCCGCGCACCGGCAGCAGCATCACCACCGGCGGCCCGGCACCGGCCGCGCGCTCATCCCCCGTGCGGCGCAGCGCGTCGGCGCGCGCCACCAGGATGGCAAGGGCGGGCGCCGCTTCCACCGCGGCGCGCTTCAGCGCCTCGTCGTTCCCCTCCGCCCAGTCGCGGAAGCTGACGGGGCGCCCGGCATGCTGGCCGATCGTGCGGCCATCCGCGTCGCGCACGGCATAGCGCGGCACCACCTGCCCGCCCTCCCGCGTGGCGGAGGCCAGGACGAGCCAGTCGAGCGGCAGCGCCTCCCCCGACACCGCCGGCACCTCCTGCGCCTGCAGCGCCTCCGCCAGCTCGCGGGCGAAGGTCACGGCATCGGCATCGGTCAGCATCGCCTCGGCCGGGGCCGGCACGGCCAGCCGATAGGCCGGCGGGCGGGCCAGCTGCATGGCCAGCCGCCCGGGCTGCCCGCGATAGGGCTGCGGCAGGTCGCCGCAGGCGCCGAGCGCCCCGGCAGCCGCCAGCCCCAGCAGCCCGCGCCGGGCCACGGGTTGCATGGACTGCGTCCGCGCAACCCGCATCCGGCATCCGGAAGCCGGCGATTCACGCCCTGTCGTGCCCGCCTGCGGCGTGCACGCCCAGGGCGATCGCGGGCTAGACCAGCGCACAGGAGACCAGCAGCGTCAGGAAGATCATGATGGTGAACATGACCACATAGGGCATGACGGTCAGCATCTCCCCGGCAGCGCGATGGCGGACAACTGGTGCCCGATCGGGCCGCCGCCCGCCAGGGTGGACCGCCGGTGGCTGAAGAAGCGGTCCTCCTCGGCCAGCGTGTCCCGGCCGCACCAGGCCGCCGCGGCGATGCCCGCGGCCTGCAGCCGCGCCAAGCAATAGCCCGGCAGGTCGAACCACCAGCGATCCTCGCGCCGGCCCGGGGCGAAGAAGCGCGCATCCGCCGGATTGCGGGCCAGCACGGCGTCGCGCAGGTCGGGCCCCACCTCGTAGCTCGCCTGGCCGATGCAGGGGCCGATCGCGGCGGCGATGCGGCCCCGCCGCGCGCCCAGCCGCTCCATCGCGTCCACCGTCGCCTCGAGCACGCCGGCGGCCGCGCCGCGCCAGCCGGCATGGGCGGCGCCCACCACCCCGGCGGCCTCGTCCGCGAAGAGCACGGGCGCGCAATCGCCGGTGACGATGCCCAGCAGCAGCCCTGGCCGGTCGGTCACCAGCGCATCCGCCTCCGGCCGTGCCGTCTCCGGCCAGGGTTCGCGCAGCTCCGCCACGGCGATGCCGTGCACCTGCGTCAGCCCGACCAGCGCGGCCGGTGGCAGGGCGAGCGCATCCGCGGCGCGTGCCCGGTTGGTACGCACCGCGTCGGAATCGTCCCGGCCCGACAGCGAGCAGTTCAGGCTGGCGAAACGGCCGGTGGAGACGCCGCCCTCCCGCGTGAAGAACCCATGCGGGACGGGCAGGCCGGCAGTCAGGAACGGAACCGTCATGCGTCCTCGAATCCGGGTGGAGGCCCAAGCCTCGAATCGCAGAGCGCGAGCGCCTTGAACAGTCGTCCCATGCCTTCCGGCGCGATAAGCCGCTCGGCGCCCGAGAGGATCTCGCGCGCCAGCCGCGGCCGCGCCTGCGCCAGCATCGCGGCCCGCGTCACCAGCCCGAGCCGCTGAAGCAGCACGCCCTGCGGCAGGGGGCCGAACGCCGCCGCGCCGGCCGTCCGCGCCGCGGCG
>NZ_JAPSMD010000239.1 GCF_027856955.1 Falsiroseomonas oryzae
CCTGGCCGCGCCGCGCGTCGCGGGAGTGGAGGTGCTGGGCCCCGCGCCGGCGCCGCTGGCGCTGCTGCGCGGCCGGCACCGGCGGCGGCTGCTGCTGAAGGCGCGGCGAGACGTGCCGGTGCAGCCGCTGCTGCGCGACTGGCTACACCGCGTGGAGCTGCCGAACAGCGTGCGGGTGCAGGTGGACGTGGACCCGGTGGGGTTCCTGTAGCGACGCCGGGTGGCCCCTGCGACGCGCGTCAGTCCAGCGAGGCGACCAGCATGTCGAAGTCTTCCGGCGACAGCTTCGCCGTGATCTGGTCGCCGGCGGAGCAGAATGCATCGAAGCTGGTCTTCACCACGCCCGGCAGCGGCGTCACCGAGTTCGCCGTCTCAAGCAGCGCGAAGGCGCGCCCCCAGCCGAGCGGCATGTGCTCCAGCATCAGCTGCGCCGTGTTGTTCACCGCGAGGGCGGTGCTGACCGCCTGGTCGCCCAGGTTGCCGTTCTTGGGTGCCTTCTTCGTCACAAGCGATTCGATGAGCATGGCCTCGAGCGCGATAATCGACTGCGCGGTGTTGGCCGACGCGCAGATCATGACGACCTGCTCCGCTCCGCTCACCACCTTGGGGATCTTGACGAAGGTCTGCACGATGGATGCCGGCGCCGAGACGATCCCGATAAGCCCCGAGGCGAGCCCGAGGGCGTAGGCCGGGCCCGTCAGCTCGCCCTTCTGGTATTTCTGATGCGTGTCATAGGCCGACCCGGCGGCGATGAGCCCACCGGTGAGCGGCAGCAGGCCATCGAAGAACAGCTCGCCGCCGTTCGTCTCGATGTACCTCTTGGCATCGGCCAGCCTGGCGCGCAGCGGCGCCTGCATGCCCCCGGTGAACCAGCCGTTCGCGTGCGGGATCCGCTGCTTGCCCCACATGATCACGCGGATCGTAAGCTTCTTCACGAATTCCTTGCTGGCGCCCGACATGCCGCAGTGCTCCCCCGTCCCTCGCAGGAAGCATGCGCGTATCGGCACGAGACGGCAACAGATCCCAGCTTGGCTGAGCCGCGAAAGTGGCATGGCAGCTCGCCGCGACGGCGTCGCCTTCGGCGCGTGCACGGGCCCGGGATCGCCGGAAGGTGTGTCGTGTCCGGCCGGCGTGGCGCCTAGCTTCCGGTCTTCGGGGGAGGGCCAGCGATGCGCGCCGTCGCCTACATGCACAGCCTGCCGATCGACGACATCGACTCGCTGCAGGACATGCAGCTGCCCGAGCCGCGGTCGCCGCGCGGGCGGGACCTGCTGGTGGAGATCCGGGCCGTCTCGGTGAACCCGGTGGACTTCAAGGTGCGCCAGCGCACCGACCCGGCCGGCGAGCCGAAGATCCTCGGCTTCGACGCTGCCGGCGTGGTGCGGGAGGCCGGCCCGCAGGCGCGGCTGTTCCGCGCGGGCGACGCGGTGTTCTACGCCGGCTCGATCGCGCGCCCGGGCACCAATGCCGAGCTGCACCTGGTGGATGAGCGCATCGTCGGCCCGAAGCCGCGCAACCTCTCCTTCGCCGAGGCCGCGGCCGTTCCGCTGACCGCGATCACGGCGTGGGAGGCGCTGTTCGACCGGCTGCGCATCCCCCGCGGCGGGCTGGCGCGGCCGGAGGCGGTGCTGGTGATCGGCGGCGCGGGCGGCGTGGGCTCGATGGCGGTGCAGCTGCTGCGCCAGCTCACCGGCTTCACCGTGGTGGCGACAGCGAGCCGGCCGGAGACGCAGGACTGGGCACGCCGGATGGGCGCGCACCACGTGGTGGACCATGCAGGCAGCGTGCTGGCGCAGCTGCGGGCGCTGAACCTCATCGTGCCCTACGTCTTCGTCACCACCCATACGGAAGCGCATTGGCCGGCGGTGTGCGAGATCCTCTCGCCGCAGGGCGCGGTCTGCCTGATCGACGACCCCGCGACGCCGCCCGACATCCGCCTGCTGAAGGTCAAGGCGGCCTCGGTCCATTGGGAGCTGATGTTCACCCGGCCGATGTTCGACACGCCGGATGTGGAGGACCAGCACCGCATCCTGGAACAGGTGAGCCGGATGCTGGAGGCCGGCACGCTGCGCAGCACGCTGACGGAGCAGCTGGGTGCGGTGAACGCCGCGAACCTGCGCCGCGCCCATACCGCGCTGGAATCCGGGCACGCGCGCGGCAAGCTGGTGCTGGAGGGGTTCGGGCCGTGACTCCCGTCGGCGATCCATGCAGGATCGCCCCGACCGTCGAGGGAGCACGACACCGATGCCCGTCACGCTGCATGGCCCGAGCTACAGCACTTATGCCCGCACGGCGCGGCTCGCGCTGGAGGAGAAGGGCGTGGCCTACGAGCTCAACGAGGTGGACATCCTCTCCGGCAAGGGTCACGCGCCGGAGCACCTGGCGCGGCAGCCCTGGGGCAAGGTGCCGGCCTTCGAGCATGACGGCTTCGGCCTGTTCGAGACCTTCGCGATCACCCGCTACGTGGACGAGGCCTTCCCCGGCCCCGCTCTGCAGCCCGCGGATGCGAAGCCGCGCGCGCGCATGACGCAGATCTGCGGCATCGTGGACAGCTACGCCTATGGCGCGATGGTCGGGAAGGTGTTCTGGCAGGAGGTGATCGTGCCGATGCAGGGCGGCCAGCCGGATGCCGGGCTGATCGCGGACGGCATGAAGACGGTCGAGAGATCGCTCGACGTCATCGAGGGGCTGATGGGCGGCGAGCTGCTGTGCGGCAATGCGGTGACGCTGGCCGACCTGCACCTGCTGCCGCCGGTGGAATACCTGCGCATGACGAAGGGCGGCGCCGCCGCCTTCGCGGCGCGCCCGAAGCTCTCCGCCTGGTGGGAGCGGATGAACCAGCGCCCGTCCGTCGTCGGGACGCGGCCGAAGCTGGGGTAGCGCGGAGTCCGTCCCTCAGCGCTGGCCCTGGCGGCGCAGCGCGTCGTCGATCAGGCGGCGGTCGCGCTGGTCCTGCCGGCGGTTGTACACCACCGCCACGGCCCAGATCACCGCGACGAGCCAGCCGGCCTGGCCGGCGACGAAGGGGAAGACGATGAACAGCAGGCTGCCGAACCACAGCAGCCCGTTGAACACCGCCTGGACGGGCCGGCCCTGCAGCAGAAGCGACAGTGGCGGCACCAGGATCGCGAGCAGGTAGGACATGCCCCGCAGATGGTCCGCGCCTTGCCGCGATTCAATGTCACACGCCGAGCGCGGCGCGGATCACGAAGGCGACGGCGCTGAGAGCCGCGACGCCGCCGAGCCAGAGCGCGACGAACCAGAGGGCGCGGCGCGCCATCAGTGGTGGTAGCCCTCGCCGGCGCGCACCTTGCCGCGGAAGATCCAGTAGACGAAGCCGGTATAGACGAGGATCAGCGGCACCAGCACCGCCGCGCCCGCCAGCAGGAAGCGCTGTGTCGAAGGCGGCGCCGCAGCGTCCCAGATGGTGATCGCGGGCGGCACGATCATCGGCCACATGCTGATGCCGAGGCCGATGTAGCAGAGCAGGAACAGGCCGAGCGCCGCGCCGAAGGGGATCGCGTCGCGCCACAGCAGGCTGGTGCGCGCGCCCTGCGGCGGCGCCGCGGCCAGGAACCGGAACAGCACGACCGCCAGCGCCACCACGGCGACCGGCACCACCCAGGCGAAGAGCAGGTGCGGGAAGCCGAACCAGCGGTCGGCGAAGGCCGGCTGCAGGAAGGGCATCACCAGGCTGACCGTGGCGATGAAGGCCAGCGTCGTCCCGCCAAGCCGCCGCGCCTGGCCGCGCGCCTTCTCATGCAGGGCGCCCTCCGTTTTCCACAGCAGCCAGGTCGCGCCGAGCAGCCCGTAGCCGGCCACCAGCGCCACCCCGGTCAGCACGGAGAAGGGGGTCAGCCAGTCCCACCAGCCCCCGGCATAGCCACGGCCCTCCACCGCGATGCCCTGCACGAAGGCGCCCAGCGCCACGCCCTGGCTGAAGGCCGCGACCGTGCTGCCCAGCCAGAACCCGTTGTCCCAGTTGCGCTTGCCCGCTTCAGTGTCCTGCCGGAAGCGCATCTCGAAGGCAACGCCGCGGAAGATCAGCGCCAGCAGCATGACGATCAGCGGCATGTAGAGCGCCGGCAGCACGATGGCATAGGCCAGCGGGAAGACCGCCAGCAATCCGCCGCCGCCTAGCACCAGCCAGGTCTCGTTGCCGTCCCACACCGGCGCAATGGAGTTCACTGCCACGTCGCGCTCCTCCCCGCGGTCGAGGCGGGGGAACAGGATGCCGACGCCGAGGTCGAAACCGTCCATCGCGACGTAGAGGAAGACGGCCGTGGCCAGCAGCAGCGCCCAGATGAGCGGGAGATCGAGATCCATCGCGGTCACTCCGCCGGGCCGGGCTGCGTGACCTGCCCGTGCGGCAGGGAGGGCGCCGGCGTGATGCCGGCCGTGCGGATCGGCTCGCCTTCCGACGGGCCTTCCTGCGCCGGGTGCGGCGCTGCCGCCATCAGCCGCAGCAGCAGCCAGATGCCGGCGCCGAACACGACGAAGTAGACCGCGACGAACATCGCCAGCGAGGTCGCCACCGCCGGCGCCGCGATCGGCGATACGCTGTCGGCCGTGCGCAGCAGCCCATACACCGTGTAGGGCTGCCGCCCGGCCTCCGTGACGATCCAGCCCGCCGTCACCGCGATCAGGCCCGAGGGGCCCATCGCCAGCGCGAAGCGGTGCAGCCAGGGCGTGTCGTAGAGCCGTCCGCGCAGGCGCATCACGAAGGCCGCGATGCCGAGCGCCACCATCAGCATCCCGATGCCCACCATCGCGCGGAACGACCAGAAGACCAGTGGAACGTTGGTCGGTCGCTCGTCTGGTGGGAAGGACTTCAGGCCGCGGATCTCGGCTTCCCAGCTATGGCCAAGGATCAGGCTGCCGAGGCCGGGGATGCCAAGCTCGAGGTCGTTCCGCTCCTCCGCCATGTTCGGCATTGCGAAGAGGATCATCGGCGCCTCGGCGCGCCGTTCCTCCCAGTGGCCCTCCATGGCGGCGACCTTCTGCGGCTGGTGCTCCAGCGTGTTCAGCCCGTGCAGGTCGCCGATCACCACCTGCGCCGGCGCCACGACCAGCGCCATCCACATGGCCATGGAGAACATCAGCCGCGCATGGCGGTTCGCGCGATCGCGCAGCAGGTGCCAGGCGCCGACCGCGCCGACGATGAACGCGGTGGTGAGGTAGGCCGCGGAGACGACGTGCAGGAAGCGGTAGGGAAAGGACGGGTTGAAGATGATCGCCCACCAGTCCAGCGGCAGGAAGCGCCCGTCCGGCGCCACATCGTGCCCCGTCGGCGTGTGCATCCATGAATTTGCGGCGATGATCCAGAAGGTGGACATCAGCGTGCCGATGGCGACGCAGCAGGTGGCAGCGAAGTGCAGCCCCTTTCCCACGCGGTTCAGCCCGAACAGCATCACGCCCAGGAAGCCGGCTTCCAGGAAGAAGGCGGTGAGGACCTCGTAGCCCAGCAGCGGGCCGATCACCGGCCCGGCGCGGTCGCTCAGCACCGACCAGTTGGTGCCGAACTGGTAGGACATGACGATGCCGGAGACGACGCCCATGGCGAAGGCGACCGCGAAGACGCGCAGCCACCAGCGGAAGGTCTCGATGAAAAGGGCGCGGCCGGTGGCCAGCCACAGCCCCTCGAGCACCGCGAGGTAGGAGGCGAGGCCGATGGTGAAGGCCGGGAACAGGAAGTGCCAGACCACCGTGAAGGCGAACTGGAAGCGCGCCAGGTCGAGCGCGCTCGGAAAAGCGTCCCACGGCATGCGGCGGCTCCGCCCGGATCCTCACCCGGACATGAGAGCGCGCGAGCGGCGGCGCGGAACGCCCGCGCCGCCGTCACGAAGCCGAGAACGTTACGCCGCGAGGCGGACGACGCGGCCTTCCATCGCCTCCACGCGGCGCACGCCGATGATCTGGCCCAGGTTGCCGGCGACGAGGTGCACCATGCCGAGCGGCATGGCAGAGAGCGCGACCTCCGCCCGCATCGCCGCCCCGTCGCGGGCGGCGCGCACGCTGTCGGGCACCAGGTCGCGCTTGGCGAAGGGCTCCAGCACGCGGGAAAGCAGGCCGGGCGACGCCTCGGCGGTGACGGTGAAACGCGCCGCGACCAGCGGCTCGTCCAGGCAATCTGACATCGGGGAAACTCCGGATCGGTGTGACGGACCGTGCAGGCACCCGGCCGCGTGCAACCCGCCCCTGGCGGGAGCGGGTCAGGCGGCCGGGCCGGTAATTCGGCCGGTCAGGATCCGGAGCGTCGTCACGTCCCGAGCTTAGCCGGCGCCGGCGTCTCGGGGAAGTCCTCCGCGGGGTGCTTCTGGTCGCGCTCGATGACCAGCTTCTGGTGCGGGTAGGGGATCTCGATCCCCAGCCGGTCGAAGCGCTGCTTGATGCGGCGATTGAACTCCCGCCCCACGCTCCAGCGCGCCAGCGGCTCGGTCTTGATCCGGGCGCGGATCAGCACGCCGGAATCGGCCAGCCGCTCGACGCCCAGGATCTCGATCTCGTCGCGGATCTGCGGTCCGAACTTGGCATCCGCGCGGATCTCCGCCGCCAGCTCGCGCAGCACCTCGGCGACGCGGTCGGTGTCCTCGCCATAGGCGACGTTCACGTCCAGCACCGCGAAGGAGAAGTCGCGCGTCATGTTGGTGACGGTGGTCACCGCGCTGAACGGGATGATGTGCACGCTGCCGTCCTGCGCGCGCAGCTTGATGGAGCGGATCGAGAGCTGCTCCACCACGCCGGAGAGCCCGCCCACCTGCACCACGTCGCCCACTGCCATCGCATCCTCGAACAGCAGGAAGGCGCCGGTGATGACGTCGCGTACCAGCGTCTGGGACCCGAAGCCGACCGCCAGGCCGATCACGCCGGCGCCGGCGATCAGGGGGGCGACGTTCACGCCGATCTCCGTCAGCACGTTCAGCGCGACGAAGACGATGATGGCGGCGGAGAGCACCGTGCGCAGCATCGGCAGCAGGGTGCGCACCCGGGCGGAGCGCGCGGCCTGCGCGTCGCGCGACAGCTTGGTCAGGTGCCGCTGGATCGCGGCGTTCGCCAGTTCCCACACCGCGATGGCGACCGTCACGGTCAGCGCCATCGAGATCAGCGAGCCGAGCAGGCGCGCGCCGAGCTGGCCGCGGCGGAACCAGGCAAAGGCATCCAGCCCCCAGGCCTCCAGCAGGAACAGCACGGCGATCGCGCCGATCGCGGTGGTCACGAAGCCCTTCAGCAGCGGCACGTAGCGGTTGGCGCGCGCTTCGAGCCCGGGATAGCGCCGCGCCAGGTCGGGCCCGATGCGGAACCCGCGTGCCACCAGGCGTCTCGCCAGCACGTCGGCCAGCTTGGCCAGCCCGCCGATCAGGATGGTCATGCCGGAGACGCGCAGCAGCCGCTCGAACCCGTCGCGCACCTCCAGCGCCCAGACGCCCCAGGCGGCGAACAGCCAGAGGATCGCCAGCAGGTGCCAGACGTCGGCCAGCCGGTCGCGTAGCGCGCGCACGAAGCGGCGCGGCCGGTCCGGCACCTCGCCGGGCGCCAGGTCCGGTGCGCGCATCGCCTCCGCCACGGCGGCCCGGTTCTGCAGCACGACAATGACCAGCAGCAGCGAGACGATCAGCAGCGAGATGCGCAGGATGGCGTCGTAGGCCGACCAGGGCAGGCCGAACAGCAGCATCGCCTCGGCGATGGCGTAGCCGAGGATCGCCACCACCGCGATGCGGCGCACCCAGACCGTGACATAGGCCGCCGTCTCGTCCGCCACCTGCACCAGGCGCAGATGCGTCGACGCCGGGGAAAACAGCATGCGCGATCCCGCCATCACGGCGCGCAGCGCCATGTAGGAGTTGTTGGCGACCAGCAGCACCAGCTCCGTGGTGGGCAGCGGGCGGACGAAGCCGATCATGCCGTAGGAGATCACGGCGAAGGCCGCCACCGGCACCAGATCCAGCAGGAAACGCGCCAGCACCAGCGGCACGCGGCGCATCCAGGTCCAGACGTTGCCGGGCTCGGGTGCCAGCGCGTCCAGGCGGTCCGACCAGCGCCGCAGCGAGCGGGCCACCAGCCACTCCGCCAGCAGGCCCATGCCGAACAGCAGCGCGAGCTTGAGCGAGGCGTCGTAGACCCGCGCCTGGGTCACCGGGTCGCGCGCCACGCCGGAGGCCCATCCGGCCAGGCCCTGCAGGTCGGTGGCCGCCTGCGCGGCGACCACCAGGCTGTCCGACAGGGCCTGCAGGCGCTGGGAGGCGCCGGTGATGAGCTGCGCGCCCAGCGTGTTGGGCGCCAGGATCGCCGGATCGACGGCGGGCGCGGGCGTGGCCTCCGCGGCGGGCGCGCCCTCGGCGCCGGGCGGGCGCAGG
>NZ_JAPSMD010000240.1 GCF_027856955.1 Falsiroseomonas oryzae
CCCCTCCTCCGTGCTGTCCCAGACCAGCGCGACCGGTTGCTCCGCCGGCGCGGGCGGCTGCGGCCTCGGCACCAGCAGCGCCGCCAGCACGGCCGCGTGCAGCAGGGCCGAGGCGGCGAGCCACGCCGTTCCCTGGCGCCGGCGCGCCGGCGCCGGCCTCACAGGACCAGCACCCCCTGGTGCTTCGCCTTGCCCTCCGGCTCGACATGGATGGTGATCGTGGCGGTGCCGAGCTCCGCCTTCAGCGCCGCCTCGACGCGGTCGCAGATCTCGTGCGCCTGCGTCACCGTCATGTCGCCCGGCACCACCAGGTGGAACTCCACGAAGGTGAAGCGGCCGGAATGGCGGGTGCGCAGGTCATGCGCCTCGATCGCGCCGTCGGCATTCTGGCCGACCAGTTCCCGGATGCGCGCCAGGCGCTCCGCCGGCACCGCCTCGTCCATCAGGCCGCCGACCGATTCGCGCATCAGCCGCCCGCCGGAGAACAGGATGTTCGCCGCCGTCAGGGCCGCCAGCAGCGGGTCCAGCCACAGGATCCCGGTCAGCGCCACCAGCGCCACGCCCACCAGCACGCCGCCCGAGGTCACCACATCCGCCAGCAGGTGCCGCGCATCCGCCAGCAGCGCCGGCGACCGCGCCGCCCTGCCCCGGCGGAACAGCAGCGCCGACCAGGCGGCGTTGACCCCCGTCGCCACCGCCGACACCGCCAGCCCCAGCGCCGGCTGGTCCGGCGGACGAGGCGCCTGCAGCGCACCCCAGGCCTCGTGCAGGATCAGCAGGGCGGCGACGATGATCAGCACGCCTTCCAGCACGGCGGAGAAATACTCGGCCTTGGCGTGGCCGTAGGGGTGGTTGGCATCCGGCGGCAGGGCGGAGAGACGCACCGCCGCCAACGCCGCGAAGGCCGCGGCGACGTTCACCACGCTCTCCAGCGCATCGGCCATCAGCGCGACGCTGCCGGTCGCCCACCAGGCGCCGGCCTTCAGCGCAAGCACCAGCAGCGCCACGCCGACGCTGGCGGCGGCGATGGTCTGGAGGCGATCCCCGGGCGTGACGACGGCCATGCGGGAGGCATACCGGCAGCGCCCCGGCCGGGCCAGGGGCGACACATGCGGCGAATCTGTCGAGATTTCTTACAGCGTACGGCCGCGGTCTGAAAATCGCGACACTTAACAAGGACTTAAATTTCGGCACGCGGCTTGCAAGCACCGGTTGCGTGTCCCATCGCGTCACGGTCGGGGCCGGGCGTCCGGCATGGCGCCCGTTCTGGAGGAACAGGATCTTGTCCATCGCGAGACTCACGGCCGCCGCGATCCTCGGCGTGCTTCTCGCCGGCGGCGCGTCCGCCTCGCAGATCAGCTCGCTGCCGCTGCCCGCCCGCGACGTCGCCAACACCCAGGGCCCGATCGGCTATGACGTGGACGGGCTGGCCATGCCCGCCGCCGGCCAGTCCTTCGTGCCGGGGGCCGGCCAGACGGTCCTGAGGGGGTTCTCGCTGTTCCTCGGCCAGCCGGACACCGCGGCCTTCGAGGGCGAGCCGAACGCCGCCACGGCGCTGCAGGTCGTCGGCACCGTCGTGCTGGCCAGCGACCCGAATGCCCCGCTGTTCACCTCGGCGCCGGTGCCGATCGACACCGCCCTGATCAGCGACGACAATGGCTTCTACCAGGAATTCGCCTTCTCGCTGAACCTGAACGTGCTGCCCGGCGAGACCTACCTCGCCTTCCTCGCGGTGCTCGACCCCGCGACCGGCGCCGCGAGCAGCACCTTCGGCATGCCCGTGGTCGAGGACCGCATCGCCGGCATGTTCATGTACCGCTACGAGGGCGTCTGGTATCCCGGCAATGGCGGCGAGGATGCGAGCTTCCTCGCCACCTTCGATGACCCGCGGCCCGACGTGACCGTGCCGGCGCCGGGCGCGCTTGGCGTCTTCGCCATGGGGCTCGCCGGCCTGGCCCTGGCGCGACGCCGGCGCAGGGCCTGATCGGTCGCGGCGGGTCCGGCCCGTCGCGAGCGTCGCGCCCTGTCGGCTTATTTGACAGATCCGTGAGCGGACGACGGAACGGCGTCCGATTTCCTGACAGTCTGCCGTGCCGGCGCAGAGGCGGAAGGGCAACGGCCTGTTCCCGCATGGCAAATGCAGAGCCACGCGCATGGCTGCGCCCTCCTCGCCATTCCGATGGGCGGACCCAGCTTACCCGCGCCGCTGACGCGTCGGGGCGGGCGCCGGTGCGCCCGCCCTGCGCCGCCTACACGCTGAAATACTTCGCCCGCCGGTGGTGCAGCACGATGGCGCTGGTGGACTGCTCGGGGTGCAGCTGCCACTCGTCGGACAGTTCCACCCCGATCCGCTCCGCCTTCAGCAGCTTCAGCAACGGCTCCTGGTCCTCCAGCCGCGGGCAGGCGGGGTAGCCGAAGGAATAGCGGCCGCCGCGATAGCCCTGCTGCAGCATCTTCTCGATGTCGCGGTCATCCTCCGCCGCGAAGCCCCATTCGGCGCGGATGCGCTTGTGGACGTATTCCGCCATCGCCTCCGCCATCTCCACCGACAGGCCGTGGAGATACAGGTAGTCCTGGTAGCGGTTCTCCTCGAACCACTCCCGCGCCATGTCGGACGCCTTCTGGCCGACGGTGACCACCTGCAGCCCGATCACGTCGCGGCCATCCTCGATGTCGGTCACGAAGTCGGCGATGCACTCGCCGTCCTCCTTGGGCTGGCGCGGCAGCGCGAAGCGGCAGGCCTCCGTCACGCCGTCCTCCTCGAACAGCACCAGGTCGTTGCCCTGGCCGGCGCATTTCCAGTAGCCGTAGATCGCCTGCGGCTTCAGGATCTCCTGCTCCTCCGTCAGCGCCAGCATCCGCTTCAGCACCGGGCGCAGCTCCTGCTTCGCCCAGCCCAGGAAGTCGTCCAGCGACCGGCCGGCCTTCCGGAAGCCCCACTGGAATTGATAGAGGCTGCGCTCGTTGATGAAGGGCACCAGCGCCTTCGGCGCGGCCTCCATCACGCGCGCGCCCCAGAAGGGCACGGCGGGCGTGTCCTGGCCCTGCATCTGACGGCGGCGCCTCGCCTGGGCGTAGTTCACGTCCACCGGCGCGAAGCCGCGCGGATCGGCGGTGCCCAGCACGCGCTTCTCGTTCTTCGCCTTGCCCTTCCGCTTGGCCTGCAAGGCGGCGAGGTAGTCGTCGAAGCCGTTGCCCATCACCTTGTCCATCAGGTGCAGGCCGTCGAAGGCGTCCCGCGCATAGGCCACGCGCCCGCAGGCATAGGCCTTCACGCAATCGTCCTCGACGTAATTGCGCGTCAGCGCCGCGCCGCCCAGCAGCACCGGCACGTCGATGCCCTGGCGGCTCATCTCCTCCAGGTTCTCGCGCATCACGACCGTGGACTTCACCAGCAGGCCGGACATGCCGATGGCGTGCGCCTTGTGCTCCTTCGCCGCGGCGACGATGTCGTTCAGCGGCACCTTGATGCCGAGGTTGACGACCTTGTAGCCGTTGTTGGTCAGGATGATGTCCACCAGGTTCTTGCCGATGTCGTGCACGTCGCCCTTCACCGTGCCGAGCACGATGGTGCCCTTCTCCTGGCCCTCCACGCGTTCCATGTGCGGCTCGAGGTAGGCCACCGCCGCCTTCATCGTCTCCGCGCTCTGCAGCACGAAGGGCAGCTGCATCTTGCCGGCGCCGAACAGGTCGCCCACCACCTTCATGCCGTCCAGCAGCACGTCGTTGATGATGGACAGCGGCGTCAGCCCCTTGGCCAGCGCGTCGGCCAGCTCATCGTCCAGCCCCTTGCGGTCGCCGTCCACGATGCGGTCCTTGAGCCGCCCCTCCACCGTCTCCGCGCGCTTCTTGGCCGAGGTGTCGGCGGCCTTCCGGCCGCTGAACATCTCCAGCACCTTCTGCAGCGGGTCGTAGCCTTCGCTGCGGCGATCCCAGATCAGGTCCTCCATCACCTGCACCTCCTCCGGCGGGATCTGGTGCAGCGGCTTGATCTTGGAGACGTGGACGATCGCGCCGGTCATGCCGGCCTTCACGGCATGGTCCAGGAACACGCTGTTCAGCACGTGCCGCGCGGCCGGGTTCAGGCCGAAGGAGATGTTGGACAGGCCGAGGATGATCTGGATGTCCGGGAATTCCTCGCGAATCGCGCGGATGCCCTCCAGCGTCCAGAGCCCCAGCTTGCGGTCGTCCTCGTTGCCCGTCGCGATGGTGAAGGTCAGCGGGTCGATCATCAGGTCGGATTGCGGCAGGCCGTAGCGGTTGCAGGCGAAGTCCACCAGGCGCCGCGCGATGCGCAGCTTGTCCTCCACCGTCTTGGCCATGCCGACCTCGTCGATGGTCAGCGCGATCACCGCGGCGCCGAACTTCTTCGCCAGCACCATGCGGTCATGCGCGGCCTTCTCGCCCTCCTCGAAGTTGATCGAGTTGATGATCGGCTTGCCGCCATGCAGCTTCAGCGCCGCCTCGATCACCGGCGTCTCGGTGGAATCGATCACCAGCGGGCTGTTCACGGAGGCGGTGAAGCGGCGCACCACCTCGTTCATCTCCTCCATCTCGTTCCGCCCGACGAAGGCGGTGCAGATATCGAGGCTGTTGCTGCCCTCCGCGACCTGCTCGCGCCCGATCGCCAGGCACCCGTCCCAGTCATGCGCCGCCTGCCGCTCGCGCCAGGCCTTGGATCCGTTGGCGTTGCAGCGCTCGCCGATGGAGAAGTAGCTGTTCTCCTGCCGCAGCGACGTCGCGGTGTAGAGCGATGCGACGGAGGGGATCCACACCGGCTTGCGCGCCACCGGCGCCGGCCGCGCCTTCGCGCCGCCCAGCCTGCGCAGTAGCGCATCCAGCGCGGCGATATGCGTGTCGTTCGTGCCGCAGCAGCCGCCGATCAGGTTCAGCCCGTCCTCGGTGACGAAGCGCTCCATCCAGGTGGCGAGCTCCGCCGCGCCGAGCGGATAGTGGGTCTTCCCGTCCACCAGCTCCGGCAGGCCGGCATTCGGCTGCACGCTGAGCAGGCCCGGCCAGTTCCGCGACAGCCAGCGCACATGCTCCGCCATCTCCTGCGGGCCCGTCGCGCAGTTCAGCCCGATCAGCGGCACGTCCAGCGCGTGAACGACGGCGGCGGCGGCCGAGATGTCGGGCCCGACCAGCAGCGTGCCCGTCGTCTCCACCGTCACCTGCACGAAGATCGGGATGTCCGACTTCGCCTCGGCCTTGGCGATCTTCGCCGCATTCACCGCGGCCTTGATGTAGAGCGTGTCCTGGTTGGTCTCGGTCAGCAGCGCATCCGCGCCGCCCGCGATCAGCCCGCGGCACTGCACCACCAGCGCGGCTTCCAGCGCGTCATAGGCGATGTTGCCGAGGCTCGGCAGCTTGGTGCCCGGGCCGATGTCGCCCACCACCCAGCGGTGCCGTCCGTCGGCGAAGCCCTCCGCCGCCTCGCGCGCGATCTCGACGGCCAGCTTGTTGATCTCGAACGCCTTCTCCTCGAGCTCGAACTCGCCGAGGGTGACGGGGCTGCCGCCGAAGGTGTTGGTCAGCACCATGTCGGCGCCGGCCGCGAAATAGCTGTGGTGGATCTCCCGCACGATGTCCGGGCGCGAGAGGTTCAGCACCTCGGTGCAGTTCTCCTTGCCCCAGAAATCGGCCTCCACCTCCAGCGTCATGCCCTGGATGCGCGCGCCGAAGCCGCCGTCGCACAGCAGCACCCGGTCGCGCAGCGCGTCGAGAAGATGGGGGCGGGACATCGCTTTGTCGTCCTCAGTTCGCGAGTGCGTGGACCGGCGCCCGGCGCGCCGGCCAGATGCGGACCGCGAGCGGTCCGGGAACGGTGGTGGCCTGCGCAGCCGTGCAGCCCGCGGCGCCCAGCCAGCCGGCGATCTGCGCGTCGTCGAAGCCGGGCCAGCGATGCGCCTGCTTCTCCAGCAGCACGCCCTGGTCGTGCGGCGCCAAGTCCGCCACCAGCAGCGTCCCGCCGGGCTTGAGCACGCGCGCCGCTTCCGCCAGCGCCGCGGCCGGGTCCTCGGCGTAGTGCAGCACCATCTGCAGCGCCACCGCGTCGAAGGCGGCGTCCGCGAAGGGCAGCCGGTACATGTCCGCCTGGCGCACCGCCGCGCGCTCCGCGAGGCCCCGCTCCGCCAGCCGCGCACGCGCCAGCGCCAGCATGTCGCGGCTCATGTCCACGCCGAGCGCACGCTCCGCCCGTGGCGCGACCAGTTCCAGCAACCGTCCGGTCCCGGTGCCGATATCCAGCAGCGCGCCCATCCGCGCCGGCAGCGCATCCAGCAGCGCCTGCTCGATCGCGCCCGCCGGCAGGCCGAGGGCGCGCATCTCGTCCCAGTCCATCCCATGCCGGCGAAAGGCGTCGGAGGCCTCCCGTGCGCGCTCCGCCGCCAGGCGCGCGGCGGCGCGGCGGTCGGCCGCCAGGCGGGGGTCGTCCTCAGGCAGGCGAGCCAGGATCAGCCGTGCCAGATCGGCCCCGGCCGGCATCTGGAAATAGGCGTTCGCGCCCTCCGGGATGCGCTCCAGCAGACCGGCATCGGTGAGCAGCTTGAGATGGCGCGACAGCCGCGGCTGCGACTGGCCGAGCACGGCGCAGAGGTCGGTGACACAGAGCGGATGCCGCGCGCAGAGCGCGAGCAGCCGCAGCCGGGTCGGCTCGGCCGCGGCGCGCAGCTGGGTGAGGAGGGCGTCCATGTGCTTGCAAATGGCATAAAGATATCCTTATGTCCAGCACATGAAATGGTCGATCGACGCCCGTATCCCGCTCGTGACCACCGCCGACCCGACGGCGCTGGCCGCCGCCCTGGCGCAGGGCAAGCCGGCCGCCGTGCTGGCCGAGGCCCCACCGCCGGACCTGCCGGAGGGCGCCGTGGCGCTGGTGAGCTTCGACGTCTCGGGGCCGACCCATGCCGCGTCCTGCGCCTGCTGCGCCGGGCGCAGCGCGGCCGCGGCGGCGCTGGATCGCCTGTTCCAGGCGCGCGTGCGCGGTGCCTGCGGCTGGTTCGACCGGGTGGTGGCACTGGCCGAGACCGAGGCCGCGCGCGCCGAGATCGCCGCGGCGCTGCGTGAGGATGCGGTGACGGCAGCGCGATTCAGGCCGGGCTGAGGCCGCGCCCGCTCAGGCGGCCAGCTTCGCCTTCTTCATCAACGCGGTGTAGGTCGCCTCGTCCAGCGCATCGCCTGCCGGCAGGCCGGCCGACTTGCGGAACTCCGCCACCGCGTTGCGGGTGTTCTGCCCGACCACGCCGTCCGGCTCGCCGGGCCTGAAGCCCAGATAGACCAGCGCCGCCTGCGCGGTCCGCGCGCGCAGGTCGCGCCCCACGCCGCCGCTGAACTTCTCATGCGCCGCCTTCAGCTTCACGTCGTACTGGTTCTCCCAGTAGCGCGGGCCGTTGTAGCCCTTGGCGAAGCCCGTCCAGTCGCGCGCGCGCAGCTTCGCGTCCAGCTTCTGGCTGCGGATGAAGCCCGCCATGCCCAGCAGCTGCGCGTCCTCGCCTTCGGCCATGCGGCGCACCATGTCCACCGGGTCGCCGAAGCCGGAGGCCACGGCGTTGAACCCCATCACCTGCCCCAGCCCCCAGCTGGCGCTGCGCAGCGCTGCGTTCTCCGTCACGCCGGCCTCGCGGCAGAGCTCCAGCGCGCGCCCCAGCCGGTCGTATTCCGCGTCGCCCCCGATGTAGCCGCCGCCAGAAGCGGCCGAGAGGTCGGGCGCCGCGCCGGCGAAGCGGCCGCCGGTCTCGCGGTGGAAGATGTGCCGCTCGAAGAGGATCTTCGGGCGGCGGTCCGGGAGGAAGCCGAAGCCGCGGCTTTCCACGGTCAGCACCGCCCAGAGCACGGGCATCTCGTCCGCGCCGAGGCCCATCGCGGCCAGCGCCGCCTTCATGCCGGCCTCGGTCAGAGGCTGGCCCTTGCCGACGAACTCCATGCGCGCCTCCCGCTGCGTCTCCGCAACAGTAGGAATGCCGCCGCGCGCATCGCAAGCGCGTTGGCGCACATCGCGCCGGAGGCGCGTGGGAGTACGCTGCGCCGGAGGCGCGTGGGGGTAGGCTGCGCCGGAGGCGCGGCGCGGGTCAGCCGAAGGCCGCCTCCACCCCGCCCAGCGCGCCGAGCCGCGCCCGCAGCAGGCCCTCCGCCGGGGCGGGCGGGGTCAGCCCGGCCACCACCAGCAGCGCGCCTTCCGGCAGCCCGCCCCATTCCCGCGCGACCTCGGCCGCCTCGGCGAAGGCCGCCGCCAGGTCCACCGCCACGCCGCGCAGCCGGGCGCCCTTGGCCCCCAGCGCCACCTGCACCTCGCCCGACGCC
>NZ_JAPSMD010000241.1 GCF_027856955.1 Falsiroseomonas oryzae
GCGGCGACGGCGCCGCGCCGTCAGGGCGCGGTGGCGCCCGGCGGCGGGGCGTGCACCGTCACGGGCGGCGGCTCGCCAGGCCAGCGTTCGATCTGCACCAGGCAGGATTGCGCCGCCGAGCCCTGGCCGAGACGGGACGTCGGTACGTCCTGCGTCAGCACGTTGGGGTTGCCGTGCAGGCAGGGCGCGTCGGTGGCGCCGGGGCGCGCCGGGTTCCACCAGGCGCCGGTGGCCATCGCGACCACGCCGGGGCGGATCTCCTCGGTTACGCGCAGCCCGGCGGCGATGGCGCCGCGGTCGTTGAAGACGCGCACCACCTCGCCATCGGTCAGGGCGCGGGCAGCAGCGTCGTTCGGGTTCATCAGGATCGGCTCGCGCCCCTGCACGCGGTTCGCCGCCGCCACGCGCCCGACGTCCAACTGTCCGTGCAGCCGCGTCGCAGGCTGGAAGGACAGCAGATGCAGCGGGAAGCGCTGCGCCAGCTCGCCGCCCAGCCATTCGCGTGGGGCCTGCCAGACCGGATGCCCGGGCACCTCCTCGTAGCCGAAGGACGCGATGGTCTCGGAGAAGATCTCGACCTTGCCGGAGGGCGTGTTGAGCGGGTTCGCCTCCGGGTCGGCGCGGAACTCGGCGAACTGGACATAGGGCTGCTCGGGCGCCGGGATCTCGACGAAGCCCTGCTCCCAGAAGCGCTGGAAGTCCGGCACCTCGATGCCCTGGCCGACGCAGGCGCGGCGCCACAGGCCGTACAGGTGCTGCAGCCAGGCCATCTCGTCGCGCTGCTCGGTGAAGGCGGCGCGGTAGCCCAGCGCATCGGCGATGTCGGCGAAGGTGTCAGCGTCGTTGCGCGCCTGGCCGACCGGCGCGATGGCCTGGTGCATGGCGCGGACGAAGCGGTCGCGCGATGCGCTGCCGATGTCGTTGCGTTCCAGCGTGGTGGTGGCGGGCAGCACGATGTCGGCATGGCGCGCCACGGCGGTCCACCAGGGCTCGGACACCACCACCGTGTCGGCCCGGTTCCAGCCGCGCAGCAGCCGGCCCAGGTCCTGGTGGTGGTGGAAGGGATTGCCGCCGGCCCACCAGATCATGCGGATGTCGGGCAGCAGCAGGTCGCGGCCATTGTACTGCAGGATCTGGCCCGGGCGTTCCAGCAACTCGGTGATGCGGGAGACCGGGATGTAGGCGCCGCAGGGGTTCTTCACGGGCACGCCGCCGACGCTCGGCACCTCGTGCCGCGGGGTGCCGATGCCGTTCATGGACCCGTAGCCGAAGGCGATCCCCTGCCCCGGCTTGCCGATGCCGCCCAGCATCGCGGCCAGCGCGGTCAGCGCCCACCAGGGCTGCTCGCCATGCTCGGCGCGCTGGATCGACCAGGTGGCGGTCAGCATGGTGGGCGCGCCGGCGGCTTCCAGCGCCAGCCGGCGGATCGTGGCGGCGGGGACGTCGGTCAGCGCCTCGGCCCATTCCGGCGTCTTGGGCGTCCCGTCCGTCGCGCCGCGGACATAGGCGGCGAAGCGGTCGAAGCCGACGGCGCAGCGCGCCAGGAAGTCGCGGTCCTCGCGCCCGGCCTCCAGGATGACATGCGCCATGGCGAGCATCATCGCGGCGTCGCTGTTCGGGCGGATCGGCACCCACTCGGCGCCCATGAAGGCCGCCGTGTCGCCGCGGAAGGGCGAGATGTTGACGAAGCGCACGCCGGCCTCCGCCGCGCGCTGCATCCAGGGCACGTATTCGTGCCCGCCGGCGCCGCCGCTGGTGACCAGGCCGTTCTTCAGCGGCAGGCCGCCGAAGCACAGCATGAGCTTCGTGTGCTTCGCGATGGAGGCCCAGTCCGTCACCGGGCCCTGGATCACCTCGTTGGTGCCGAGGATGTGCGGCATCAGCGTCATGCCGGCGCCGTAGGAGTAGTTGGTCACCTGCGCCGTGAAGCCGCCGCCCAGGCCGAGGAAGCGGTGCAGCTGCGTGCGCGCGTGGTGGTAGCGGCCGGCGCTGGACCAGCCATAGCTGCCGCCCAGCATGGAGGCATGGCCGTGCTCGGCCCGGACCCGTGCCGTCTCCTCCGCCACCAGGCGGATCGCGTGGTCCCAGGAGACCGGGACGAAGCTGTCGCCGCCGCGCTCGCTGCCGCGCCGGCCGCCCTTCAGCCAGCCCTCCCGCACATAGGGCCGGTCGATGCGCGCGGCGCTGTGCACCGCGTCGGGGATGGACTGCAGCAGGCTGCCCGGGAAGGGGTCGCGCGCGAAGGGCCGCGCCGCGACGAGACGCCCGCCCTCCACCACGGCCTCGAAGGACCCGAAATGCGATCCGTGCGGCTTGATCTCGGTCATCGTGCCCCCCTCCGGCCAGCGCCCAATCTGGCGGTCCGCACCGCCCGGGGCAACCGCCGCGCGCGGCGGATGACGACGGCCCGGGACCGTTCTAGCATCCCCCAGCGCATCGCCGAGGAAGCCCAAGCACCATGACCCCGCCCCGCAATTCCAACGCCGTCCGGGACATCGCGAACGTCCTGCACCCCTACACCGACCACCGGGCGCATGCGCAGAACGGCCCGCTGGTGATCGCCCGCGGCGAGGGCGTGAAGGTCTGGGACGACCAGGGCAAGGAATACATCGAGGCCGTGGCCGGCCTGTGGTGCGCCTCGCTCGGCTTCGACAGCAAGCGGCTGGCGGAGGCGGCCTACAAGCAGATGCTCAAGCTGCCCTTCTACCACGCCTTCACCGCCAAGTCGCACGAACCCCTGATCGACCTGTCGGAGATGCTGATCGAGCGCAGCCCCTGCCCGATGTCGAAGGTGTTCTACGCCAACAGCGGGTCGGAGGCGAACGACACCGCGATCAAGATGATCTGGTACGCCAACAACGCTATGGGGCGGCCGAACAAGAAGAAGATCATCTCGCGCCTCAAGGCGTATCACGGCATCACGATCGCCAGCGGGTCGCTCACCGGCCTGCCGGCGAACCACCGCATGTTCGACCTGCCGGTCTCCGACCGCTTCATCCATGTCTCGACGCCGCACCACTACCACGGCGCCCATCCCGGCGAGTCGGAGGAAGCCTTCGCCACCCGCCTGGCGGAGGAGCTGGAGCAGGTGATCCTGCGCGAGGGCCCGGACACCGTCGCGGCCTTCTTCGCCGAGCCCGTGATGGGCGCCGGCGGCGTCATGGTCCCGCCCGCCACCTACTTCGACAAGATCCAGGCGGTGCTGAAGAAGTACGACGTGATGTTCGTCGCCGACGAGGTGATCTGCGGCTTCGGGCGCACCGGCAACTACTGGGGCAGCCAGACCTACAACATCACGCCGGACATCATCACCTGCGCCAAGGCGCTGTCCGCCAGCTTCCTGCCGATCAGCGCCATCATCATCAACGACCGCGTCTTCCAGGCGCTGGCCGACGGATCGGCCACCATCGGCACCTGGGGCCACGGCTTCACCTATTCCGGCCACCCGGTGCCGGCCGCCGTCGCGGTGGAGACGCTCAAGATCTACGACGAGATCGACATCACCGGCCACGTCCGCCGGACCGGCCCGCACCTGCAGAAGCGCCTGCGGGAGCGCTTCGCGGACCATCCGTTGGTCGGCGAGGTGCGCGGCGTCGGCCTGGTCGGCGCGATCGAGCTGGTCTCCGACAAGGCCAGCCACAAGAACTTCGACCCGGGCCTCAAGATCGGCCCGCGGCTGACCAAGCTGGGCGAGGCGGAAGGCGTGATCCTGCGCGGCCTGGCCAACGACACCGTCGCCTTCTCGCCCCCGCTGATCATGACGGAGGCCGAGATCGACGAGATGGTGGCGCGCACCGGCCGCGCGCTGGACGCGCTGGCGGTGCAGCTGCGGCGGGAGAGCATCACGGTCGTCTGACCGTGGCGCTCATGATCCTGGTCGCCGGTCCCTATCGCAGCGGGACCGGCGACGATCCGGCGAGGATCGCGGCCAATGTCCATGCCATGGAGGAGGCCGCGCTCGCGCTCTGGCGGGCCGGCCACCTGCCGGTGCTGGGCGAATGGTTCGCGCTGCCGCTGATCGCCTCGGCCGGATCGACGGTGCGCGGCGACGCGGTGTGGGATTCGATCTTCCACCCGGTCGCGGAGAAGGTCGCGCGGCGCTGCGACGCCTGCCTGCGCATCGGCGGGCCGAGCGCCGGCGCCGACCGGATGGTCGCGATCTTCGTCGAGGGCGGGAAGCCGGTGTTCCGCAGCACGGACGAGATCCCGCCGGCCTGAGCGGCAGCCGCCGGCGCTACAGGTAGCGCCCGCGCTCCAGGATCTCGAGCGTGTAGTCCTTGTAGGTCATGCCGAGTTCCTCGGCCCGCGCGAGGCGACGCAGCGCGATCTCCCGCGGCGGCGTCTTCCAGGCGGCCTTGTGCTTCTTGGTCCAGATCCAACGCCCCCAGCCGCCATCGGCCTCCGGCTCCTCCAGCGGCGGGCCGCCATTGTGGCCGATGCGGGGAGATGATGGGGGTGCACCGCTCATGTGTCATCCACTATATTGGACACATGACCACTATACAAGAAGACACGGCAGCCGGCCCTGGCACGCTGCGTCTGGCGGCGCAGCTGCGCACGGAGCGCGAGGTGCGCGGCTGGTCCATCGCCGAGCTGGCCGAACGCTCCGGCGTCTCCCGCGCCATGATCAGCAAGGCGGAACGCGCCGAGGCCAGCCCGACGGCCGCGCTGCTCGGCCGGCTCTGCGGCGCCTTCGGGATCACGCTCTCGACGCTGCTCGGAAGGGCCGAGGGGGTGGCTGGCGGCTCCGTCTCGCGTGCCGCGGGGCAGCCGGTCTGGCGGGATCCCGCCACGGGCTATCTGCGGCGCGCCGTGACGCCGCCCGGCGCGGAACCCGAGCTGGTGCGCGTGGAACTGCCGCCCGGCGCACGCGTCACCTATCCCGCCGCCACCTACGCGTTCACCCGTGGCCACGCGATCTGGGTCCTGGACGGCACACTGCGCTTCCACGAGGGAGCGACTGTCCACGACCTGCAGGCGGGCGATTGCCTGTCACTCGGCCCGCCCAGCGACTGCGCCTATGAGAACCCCTCCGCGACGACGCAGGCGACCTACCTGGTGGCGCTGTCGCGCCGGTAGCGTCCGGCATCAGGCCGGGCGGGCGCGGGGCGCCGCCGCGCGGTCGGCCCGCATGGCCTCGACATGCCGCGCGAAGAGCCACATGGCGGTGGCCGAGAGCAGCAGCATCGCCGGCTCGGCGACCAAGCGCGGCAAGGCGACATGCTGGAACACGAGCACCGTCAGGTAGGAGCAGAACAGGCCGAGGCTGAAGGCGTGCAGGCTGTTGCGGCCGATCGTGCCGAGCGCGGCCGGCAGCGCCGCTCGCGCCCAGGCACCGCGCGGCAGGAAGACCACCACCAGATACGCGCAGGACAGCGCATGCAGCAGCCGAAGCGGCGCCAGCTGCTCCTTCCCGACAAGGATATCGGGCGTCCAGTGCACGACCCGCATCACCACGCCGAGCACGACGATGCCGATCGCGCCAACCACCAGCGCGGGGCGGTGGCCGATCGAACGGCCCTCGACCAGCACGCGCCGGCCGAAGAACACGCCCAGCAGGAAGAGCGCCACCCAGGCCAGGGGGTGGAAGGCCAGCGTGGTTCCGCCGAGGGCGGGAACGTCAGGCGGCAGGAACTGCGCCGCCGTCCACATCGCGGCCGGCACCGCCAACGCCCCGGCGCCGCAACGGTCCAGCAGCAGCGAGAACAGCGGCAGCGCCAGCATCCCGTAGAGGAACAGCGGCAGGATGCCCATGAAGGGTGGCGGCTGGTAGAGCGTCAGAGCACCGCCCAGCAGCGCCTCGAGCGGGCGCGCCGTGGCAAGCGCCCAGCCGGGCGCGCCCAGCCAGGTGCAGGCGATGGCGACCATTGTCCCGAAGCCGAGAAAGACCAGCATGTGCATGCGCCACAGCGCCACGAAGCGTCGCGCGAGGTCTGCGCTGGCCGCCGCGAAGCCGCCCTGCGCCTGCTTCCACATGAACACCGAGCCGAGCCCGTAGCCGGAGAGGAACACGAACTGCTCCGAGCTGTCCGACACCCCCCAGGCGGCATGGATCAGCCAGAGCGAGGTGAAGCTGGTGAAGGCGTGCGAGGCCATGATCCAGACCTGCAGGACGCCGCGCACCACATCCAGCGCGGGATCGCGCGCAGGCGGCTTCACGGCGCGCGGGCCACGCGCCATGGCAGCAGGCGCGCCACTGGCCAGGGTACCTCCCGCCGATGCAGCCACAGCAGGAACAGCGCGACGGACAGCGTGAAGCAGGCTTCCTTGAACAGCATCGCGCCGTCGCCATAGGGATCGATGCCGATCGGCCCGATCACGTGGAAGAAGATTGCGCCCGACATCAGCCCTGTGGTGAGCAGGGCACCGACCCAGCGCGTGGGCTGATTGATGACCAGCGTAGCGGCGGCGATCTCCAGCAGCGCGACGCCCCAGCGGATGGCCGCCTCATGCGCGGGGATGCCGAACCAGTCCGCGAGCGGCTGGAAGACGCCGGTCACGCTGCCCTCGGCGGCGTTCAGCTTGAACTGCTCGTAGTACAGGAACTCCCACGCGATCCATCCGGCGGCGAGCCAGGACAGCGCCGTGATCAGGCGATTGCGGTGGGACGGCATGGCGGGCCTCGCGCGGGTGTCGCGCGTGCTTCGCGCCGGGCGGGCCTTCGGTTACGGCGTCGCGGTGAGGCGTTCGTCGGACGCGAGCGGGCGCCTGCGGCCGCAACAGTACTGCCGGCGCGGAGACCGCGGTTGGCCGCGATCGCCGCCGGGTGGAGGGCGGCGGATGCCTACCGGGCCCGGCTGATGCAGAACTCCACGATGTCGGCCAGGGCACTCTTCTCCGCACTGTCCGGGAACTGCTCCAGCGCGGCCAGCGCCTTCGCGCCGTAGTCGCGGGCGCGCGCCACCGTGTCGGCGAAGGCGCGGTGCTTCTGCATCAGCGCGATCGCGTGGGAGAGGTCGGCGTCCGACTGCTCCCGCTCCTCGATGGTGCGGCGCCAGAAGGCGCGTTCCGCCTCGTCCCCGCGCGCGAAGGCCAGCAGGACCGGCAGCGTGATCTTGCCCTCGCGGAAGTCGTCCCCGACCGTCTTGCCGAGCCGCTCCTGCTCCGCCGAGTAGTCCAGCGCATCGTCCACCAGCTGGAAGGCGACGCCGAGATTGTGGCCATAGGCGCGCAGCGCCGCCTGCGCGGGCGGGGCGCAATCCGCCACCACGGCACCGACCTCGGTGGCAGCCGCGAACAGCGCGGCCGTCTTCCCCTCGATCACCGCGAGATACTGCGCCTCCGTGCTGCTCGTGTCGTTCTGGATGACCAGCTGCAGCACCTCCCCTTCCGAGATGGTCGCGGAGGCCGCGCAGAGGATGCGCAGCACCTCGAGCGAGCCGTCATCGACCATCAGCTGGAAGGCGCGGGCGAAGAGGAAGTCGCCGACCAGCACGGAGGGCTTGTTGCCGAACAGCGCGTTCGCGCTGGCCTGGCCGCGACGCAGCGCGCTCTCGTCCACCACGTCGTCATGCAGCAGCGTGGCGGTGTGGATGAACTCCACGCAGGCGGCCAGCGCGACGTGGCGCGCGCCGCGATACCCAGCCAGGCGCGCGGCGGCGAGCGTCAGCAGCGGCCGCAGACGCTTGCCGCCGGCGGCGACGATATGCGCGGCCAGCTGCGGGATCAGCGCAACCGGGCTCTGCATCCGCTCCACGATCAGGCGGTTGCAGGCTTCGAGGTCGTCCCGCACGAGCGCGGTCAGCGCCGCCAGCGCATCCTCGCCGGTGGCGGATGCGGCGGGTTCGACGCCTGCCGGCATTGGAAGATCCACGCTGTCTTGACCTCGTTTAGATGGCTCGCAACCTACCCCCCGCCCTTCGGAGCGGCAAGCAGGCTGGCGCCCGCCTTGCCCAGATGGGATGGGATCCAGCCAGCGGGAGGGCCGGGATGCGCGTTCTGCTGGCGACGACCGATCCGGTGCGCCTCTCCTTCCTGATCGCGCTGCTGCGCGATGCGGGCTGCGCGCCGGTGGTGCTGGACGCCGCGATCAGCGCGGTGGAAGGCGGCATCGGCATCTTCCCGCGCCGGCTTGCTGTCGCGGAGGACGAGGCCGCGCTGGCTGTCCGCGTGCTGCGCGACGCGGGCGAGGACCAGGACCTGTGCTGAGCGTCACGGAGGACACGCTGCTCGGCGGGCGCGTCCGGCTGCGCCAGCCGCAGGCGGGGCTGCGCGCGGGCCATGACGCGGTGCTGCTGGCCGCCGCAGTGCCCGCCCGCGCCGGCGAGCGCGTGATCGAGCTGGG
>NZ_JAPSMD010000242.1 GCF_027856955.1 Falsiroseomonas oryzae
TCCGGCGCCATCGGCTCCGGCTCGGCGCCCAGCGCGGCCAGCCGCGTGCGCGTCTCCGGCGTGGACAGCGCGCGCGCCGCATCGGCCGAGATGCGCGCGGCGAGCGGCGCGGGCATGCCGCGCGGGCCGAACAGCCCGAACCAGCCCACCGCAGAATAGCCGGGCAGGCCGCTCTCGGCCGCGGTCGGCAGGCCGGGCAGCAGGTCGGTGCGGCGTTCGGAGGTGACGGCCAGGTTCACCACCTGCCCGCCCTGCACCGCGGCCGCCACCGTCTGGGGCGGCGCGAACATCAGCTGGATGCGGCCGGCGATCAGGTCGTTCAGCGCCGGCCCGGTGCCGCGATAGGGCACGTGCAGCATCTCGATCCCCGCCATGGAGGCGAACAGCTCCGCCGCCAGGTGGCTCGCCGCGCCGGTGCCGGAGCTGCCGAAGGTGAAGTGGCCGGGCGGCCGCGCCCGGGCCTGGGCGATCAGCTCGCCCACGTTGCGCGCGCCGACGCCGGGATGCATCGCCACCACATAGGCCGGCGCGGCGATCAGGCTGATCGGGGTCAGCGCGTCGCGCACGCGGAAGGCGTGCTCGGCGCCGGCCAGGCCCATGATGCCGCCGGTCGAGGTCACCATCAGCGTGTAGCCGTCCGGCTGGGCGCGCTGCACCTGCTGCAGCCCGATGCGCCCGGCGCCGCCGCCGCGGTTCTCCACCACCACCGATTGCCGCCAGGACTCCTGGAAGAACTGCGCCAGGATGCGCGCCAGCACGTCCGTCCCGCCGCCCGGCGGGAAGGGCACCACGATGGTGACGGGGCGCGTCGGGAAGGCGTCCTGCGCGCCCGCGATCCCCGGCAGGGCAAGCAGACCGAGCGCGACGGGGGCGGCCAGCAGGCGGCGTGTGAGCATCGGCGTTTCCTCCGGCCAGGGACCATGCGTCGGCCCGCCGCCCGGGCCAAGAGGGGGGCTGGCGACCCGCCCCCGCCCCGACCTACAAGGCCCGCACGACATGGGAGAACGACCGTGAAGCTGCACTACTCGCCCGGCGCCTGCTCGCTCGGCATCCACGTGATCCTCGAGGAGATCGGCAAGCCGTACGAGCTGGCCCCGGTCGCGCTGAAGGACGGCGCGCAGCACAAGCCGGAGTACATGGCGATCAACCCGAAGTCCAAGGTCCCGGCGCTGGACCGCGGCGACGGCAAGGTGCTGACCGAATTCCCGGTGATCGCCTACTGGCTCGGCAAGTCCAACCCGGAAGCCGGCCTGCTGCCCTCCGACTTCGAAGGCGAGATCCGCGCGCTGGAGATGCTGGACTACATCTGCGGCACGGTGCACCCGCACGGCTTCACCCGGCAGTTCCGCCCGGCCAACTTCTCCTTCCGGGAGGAGGACCACCCGAAGTCGGTGGAGCTCGGCAAGCAGAACGCGGCCAAGTATTTCGACGTCATCGACCGCACCTGGCGCGGCGGCACCTGGCTGCTGCCCTCGGGCTACTCGGTCGCCGACGCGGCGCTGTTCTTCGTGGAATACTGGGCGGTGCGCCGGTCCGGCATGACGCTGCCGGCGCATCTCGACGCGCATCTGAAGGCGATGCTGGCGCGGCCCGCGGTGCAGCGCGCGCTGACGCAGGAAGGCCTGGCGCTCTGAGCATGTCGCAGCCGGGCGGCACGCCGGTCCTCTGGACCTCGACCTTCACCTCCGGGACGCTGGCGCACCAGGTTGCCGCCATCTCCGGCGTGCCGTTCGAGCTGCGCTTCATCTCGCTGCGCGCCGGCGACCACAAGGCGCCCGCCTACCTCGCCCTCAACCCGAAGGGCGAGGTGCCGGCGCTGCAGCTGCCCGACGGCACGGTGGTGACGGAACTGCCCGCCATCATCCAGTGGTTCGGCGAGGCCGCGCCGGACAGCTTCCTGTTGCCGCAGGCCGGCACGCCGCGGATCAAGGCGATCGAATGGCTGGCCTGGTGCCACTGGAGCATGGGTCGCCACTTCAACCCCTGCTTCGCCGCGCTGCGCTTCGCCGATGGCGACGAGCAGGCCGCGACCGCCGTGCGCAGCGCCGCGCTCAAGCGCTGCCGCGCCGCGCTGGACTTCGCCGAGGCCGCGCTGGCGGCGCAGGGCGGCACGCTGCTCGACACGGAGCACCCGACGGCGCCCGACATCTTCCTGGCGACGCTCGGCGGCTTCGCCGGGTTCCTCAAGCTCGACATCGGGGACCTGCCTGCCCTGAACGCGCTGATGCGGCGCGTCGCGGCACTGCCCGCCGTCACCGCCGCCCTGGCGCGCGAGAAGGCCCACGCCTGATGCTGACCCGCACCCCCTTCTGGTTCCTCCGCCACGGCGAGACCGACTGGAACGCCCAGGGCCTGTCCCAGGGCCGCACCGACATCCCGCTCAACAAGGTCGGCGTCATGCAGGCCGAGCGCGCCGCGCTGACGCTGCGCACGGCGCGCATCGCCACCATCGTCGCCTCCCCCCTCGTCCGCGCCCGCCGCACGGCGGAGATCGTGGCGAAGCCGCTGGGCCTGCCGGTCGCCCTGGACCACGACCTGGCCGAGGTGAATTTCGGCGAGCAGGAAGGCCAGCCGATGGGCGACTGGTACGACGACTGGATCGCCGGCACCTACACCCCGGCCGATGCCGAGAGCTTCCAGGAGCTGCTGGACCGCGCCGTCCGCGCCGTGAACCGCGCGCTGGACCAGCCCGCGCCGGTGCTGGTCGTGGCGCATGGCGCGCTGTTCCGCGCACTGCGCCTGGCGCTGGGCCACGAGCCCAATGTCCGCACCCCCAACGCCCTGCCGCTGCACATCACCCCGCCGCCGGATGGCGGCGATGTCTGGGGCGTCTCGCCGGCGGTGCTGGCGGAGGGCTGAACCGGCCCCCCGGATGGGCCATATGGGGGCGGCATGCTCCGACTGACCGAACTCAAGCTGCCGCTGACCCACCCCGACGGCGCCATAGAGGCGGCGCTGGTCGCGCGCCTCGGCCTGCGCCCGGGCGAGCTGCTGTCCTGCACCGTCGCCCGCCGAGCCTGGGACGCGCGGAAGCGCAGCGCGATCGAGCTGGTCTATACGCTGGACTTCACGGTGAAGGACGAGGCCGCGCTTCTGCGCCGCCACGCGCGGGACCCGGTGCTGGCCCGCACCCTCGGCCCCGCGCCGGACACCACCTATCACCACGTCACGCGCGCCAAGGCGCCGCCGCCGAAGCGGCCCGTCGTGATCGGCACGGGCCCCTGCGGCATCTTCGCCGCGCTGATCCTGGCGGAGATGGGCTTCCGCCCGATCATCCTCGACCGCGGCAAGGTCGTGCGGGAGCGCACCAAGGACACCTGGGCGCTGTGGCGCCGCAGCCAGCTCACCACCGAGAGCAACGTCCAGTTCGGCGAGGGCGGCGCCGGCACCTTCTCCGACGGCAAGCTCTGGTCCGGAATCAAGGACCCGCAGCATCTCGGCCGGAAGGTGCTGACGGAGTTCGTGCAGGCCGGCGCGCCGGAGGAGATCCTCTGGGTCGCCAAGCCGCATATCGGCACCTTCCGCCTGGTGCAGATGGTCGAATCCATGCGCGCCAAGATCGAGGCGCTGGGCGGCGAGTACCGCTTCGGCACGAAGGTGACGGACTTCGTCATCGAGACCGGCCGCGACGGGCTGCGCCGGATGCGCGGCGTGGTGACGGAAGCCGGCGAGACGATCGAGACCGACCACGTCGTGCTCGCCATCGGCCATTCCTCCCGCGACACCTTCGCGACGCTGCTGGCGCGCGGCGTGCATGTGGAAGCCAAGCCCTTCTCCATCGGCGTCCGCATCGAGCATCCGCAATCCGTCATCGACCGCGCCCGCTTCGGCGACTTCGCCGGCAACCGCATCCTCGGCGCCGCCGACTACAAGCTGGTGCACCACTGCACCGGCCCGGGCCTGAAGGGCCGCAGCGTCTACTCCTTCTGCATGTGCCCCGGCGGCACCGTCGTCGCCGCCACCAGCGAGGCCGGCCGCGTCGTGACGAACGGGATGAGCCAGTATTCGCGCGCCGAGCGCAACGCCAATGCCGGCATCGTCGTCGGCATCACGCCGGAGCTCGACTACCCCGGAGACCCGCTGGCCGGCATCGCCCTCCAGCGCCGGCTGGAGGACCTGGCCTACGAGGCCGGCGGCGGCGCGTATCGCGCGCCGGCGCAGCGCGTCGGCGACGTCCTGGCCGGCCGCCCCTCGACGCAGCTCGGCAGCGTGATCCCCAGCTACAAGCCGGGCGTCACGCCCACCGACCTCTCCCGCTGCCTGCCCGATTTCGTCGTGGCCGCCATCCGTGAGGCGCTGCCCGCCTTCGGCCGGCAGATCCGCGGCTTCGACATGGACGACGCGGTGATGACGGGCGTGGAGACGCGCACCTCCTCCCCCGTGCGCATCCGGCGCGACGCCACGTTCCGCAGCGTGAACACGCTTGGCCTGTATCCCGCCGGCGAGGGCGCGGGCTATGCCGGCGGCATCTTCTCCGCCGGCGTGGACGGCATCCGCGTGGCGGAAGCAGTGGGCCGCGACATGGCCGGGCTGGAAGCGGCCGCCGCCTGACCGCCGTGCAGGACGTCGACGTCATCGTGCTCGGCGCCGGCGCGGCCGGGCTGATGTGCGCGCTGCGCGCCGGAGGCCGCGGCCGCCGCGTGCTGCTGCTGGACCACGCCGACGCAGCCGGCAAGAAGATCCTGATCAGCGGCGGGGGGCGCTGCAACTTCACCAACCTGGGCTGCGCGCCGGACCGCTTTCTCTCCGCCAATCCGCACTTCGCCCGATCCGCCCTCGCGCGCTACACGCAGCACGACTTCGTCGCGCTGGTGCGCCGGCACCGCATCCCTTTCCACGAGAAGACGCTCGGCCAGCTCTTCTGCGACGGCTCGGCACGCGAGATCGTGGCGATGCTGCTGGCGGAATGCGACGCCGCGGGCGTGGACCTCCGCCTCTCCCACCGCGTCACCGACATCGCGCGCGCCGACCGCTTCACCGTCGCGACGGATCGCGGCGCCTTCGCCGCGCCCGCGCTGGTGCTGGCCACCGGCGGCCTCTCCATCCCGAAGATGGGCGCGACCGGCTTCGCGCACGACGTGGCGCGCCGCTTCGGCCTCCCGCTCACGGAGATCCGCCCCGGCCTGGTGCCGCTGACCTTCGCCGCGGACTCGCTCGCGCTGATGCAGCCCCTGGCCGGGGTCTCCCTGGACAGCATCGCGCGCTGCGGCCGCGCGGCCTTCCGGGAGGCGATGCTGTTCACCCATCGCGGCCTCTCCGGCCCCGCCATCCTGCAGGCCAGCTCCTACTGGCGCGAGGAACAGCCGCTCACGCTGGACCTGCTGCCGGAGCGCGACGCGGCGTCCGTTCTGCTGCAGGCCAAGCGCGCCCGCCCGAAGGCGCAGCCACAGACCGTGCTGTCGGACCTGCTGCCGCAGCGCCTGGCGCAGTCCCTCGCCGCGCTGCACCTGCCGCCCCGCGTGATCGGCGAGGTCGGCGACGCCGACCTCCGCCGCCTCGCCGCGCTGCTGAAGGCCTGGCGCCTGATGCCATCGGGCACCGAGGGCTACGCGAAGGCCGAGGTCACGCTCGGCGGCGTGGACACCGGCGCGCTCGACCAGCGCAGCATGATGGCGAAGTCGGTGCCCGGCCTGTTCGTGATCGGCGAGGCGGTGGACGTCACCGGCTGGCTCGGCGGCTACAACTTCCAATGGGCCTGGTCGAGCGGCTGGGCGGCGGGCGAGGCGGCGTGATGCCGTGTCCAGGTTCGCGCGTGCAGCCCCGGCGGGGGGGCTCGGTCGTAATCACGCGGGGTCGGCCTCGATCACCGACAGCGGACAGGGGATCGGGACGATCCGCGCAAGCCTCAGGCCCGCCCGGGCCAGGAGATCGCGGAACTCCGCCTCGGTCCGCTCCCGTCCGCCCGGGTTGAGCATCATGTTGATGTCGTGGATGAACCGCCCCGGCGTGAGGATGTCGGACGGATCAATGCGCTCGGGCAGGATGCGTTCGATCACGAGCAGCCGCGCGCCGTCGCCCATGGCGGCACGCACCGTGCGCAGGATCGCCAGCGCCTCGGCGTCCTCCCAGTCGTGGATCACGCCCTTCAGCACGTAGGCGTCGGCGCCCGCCGGCACCGCGGCGAAGGCGTCGCCACCGACGGATTCATAGCGGTCGGAGAGCCCCGCCTCCGCGATGCGAGCACGGGCGGCGTCGGCCACGTGCGGCAGGTCGAACAGCGTCGCCCGCATGCCCGGATGGCGCGCGAGCACCGGCATGAGCAGCGCGCCGTTCCCCCCGCCCACATCCACGATCCAGCGGTACTGGCCGAACGGGTAGTTCGCGATGATCGCGCCGTTGGCGCCCTCGGTGAGGCTCTGCATCGCCGCGTCGAACAGCCTCGCCGCCTCCGGGTGCTGCGCGAGGCGGGTCCACTTGTCCACGCCGAAGATGTGCCGATAGGCGTGCTCGCCGGTCTTCACGGCGTGGGTCAGCGCCTCCCAGGCCTTGCCCTGGTCGTCGGCGAAGCAGAGGAGCACCCAGGGCCGCATCGACCCCGGCACGCCGCTGCGCAGCGTCGCGCCGAGCGGCGTGAGCGCGTAGCGGCGGTCCTCGTCCTCGCGCAGCACGCCGATCGCGGCCAGTGCACGGAGCAGGCGGGCGAGCGAGGGCGCGTGGGAGGCGGTGGCGGCGGCGAGCGACCCCGCGTCGCGCGGTCCTTCGGCCAGATGGTCCGCGATGCAGAGTTCGGCGGCCGTGTGCACCATGCGTGCCGCCCAGGCGCCGGTGATGAGGCGCATCATGGCGCCGGAGGCGTCGAGGTCCGGGCCGCTGGTCCGCGCTGGTTGCGTCATCGCGCATCCTCCCCGCGGGCGGGGCTACGCCAGGAGCATGGTCCCGCCAGTTCCGGCAACTGCCGAGGCTACAACACGCCCTGTTCGACCTTCAAGCACGGCGTGCGCGCGGCCGGAACGTGGCGCGCCGGCGGTGAGGCCCGGCCGCCATCGCCGGAACGCGCCCTTGCCGATCGGGCGGGTCAGACGTTGAACCGGAACAGCAGCACGTCGCCGTCCTTCACGACGTACTCCTTCCCTTCCACGCGCATCTTCCCCGCGTCCTTCGCCCCTGCCTCGCCGTTCAGGGCGACGTAGTCGTCATAGGCGATGGTCTCGGCCGCGATGAAGCCGCGCTCGAAGTCGCCATGGATCACGCCCGCCGCGCCCGGCGCCTTGGTGCCGCGCGTGATCGTCCAGGCCCGCGTCTCCTTCGGGCCCACCGTGAAGTAGGTCACCAGCCCCAGCAGCTCGTAGCCTGCGCGGATGATGCGATCGAGCCCGCTATCCTCCAGCCCCAGCGAGGACAGGAACTCGGCCCGGTCGCCTTCCGGCATCTGGCTGATCTCGGCCTCGATGGCCGCCGAGACGATCACCGCCTTGGCGCCCTGCGCCGCCGCCATCGCCTGCACGCGCGCGCTGTGCGCATTGCCCGTCGCGGCGCTGGCTTCCTCCACGTTGCACACATAGAGCACGGGCTTGGTGGTCATCAGCTGCAGCCGCGACGCCGCCGCCTCCTCGCCCTTCGGCACCGCGGTCCGCGCCGGCTTCCCGGCTTCCAGCGCGGCCTTCAGCGGCTCGATCAGCGCCATCTGCGCGATCGCTTCCTTGTCGCCGCCGCGCGCACGCTTCACCAGGCCCTGGCTGCGCTTCTCCAGGCTGTCGAGATCGGCGAGCATCAGCTCGGTCTCGACCGTCTCCGCGTCGCGCACCGGATCGACGCTGCCCTCGACATGGGTGATGTCGCCGTCCTCGAAGCAGCGCAGCACGTGGATGATCGCGTCCACCTCGCGGATGTTGGCCAGGAACTGGTTGCCCAGCCCCTCGCCCTTGCTGGCACCTCGCACCAGGCCGGCGATGTCCACGAATTCCAGGCTGGTCGGGATGATCTTCGCGGACTTGCCGATCCGCGCCAGCACCTCCAGCCGAGGATCCGGCACGGCGACGCGGCCGACATTCGGCTCGATGGTGCAGAAGGGATAGTTCGCCGCCTGCGCCGCAGCCGTCTGCGTCAGCGCGTTGAACAGCGTGGACTTGCCGACATTCGGCAGGCCGACGATGCCGCAGTTGAAACCCATCGTGCCTCAGCCCGTGATCGCGGTGAGCCGCGCGGAGAGATCGGCGGCCAAGGTGGAGGCGGCGATGCGCGCCGCCGCGTCGTCGGTGCGGAAATCCAGCGCGGCGGCGCGCAGCAGCGGCGCGAGCGTGCCGGCGGGCAGGCCGGCGCGCTTCGCCGCATCCGCCAGGCGCG
>NZ_JAPSMD010000243.1 GCF_027856955.1 Falsiroseomonas oryzae
GACGGCCCCTGGCACGGCCTCGGCGAGCGAGGCGGCCAGGCGGGACTTGCCGATGCCCGCTTCGCCATGCAGCAGCAGGGCGCCGCCCTGTCCGCCCCGCGCCTGGGCCAGCGCCGCATCCAGCACCGCGCGCTCCGCCTCGCGTCCGACGAGGCCGGCCGAGACGGTCGAGGCGGCGGCAGCGAAGCGCGTGACGCCGCGCGCCGCCCCCAGCACCTGCCAGGCCTCCTCCTCGGCATCGAAGCCCTTGTGGCGCATCGGGCCGAGCGAGCGCAGCTCGAACTGCGCGCCCAGCAGCCGGCGCGTGGCGTGGGAGACCACGACCCCGCCGGGGGGCGCCGCGGCCTGCAGCCGCGCGGCGAAGGCGGGTGTGGCGCCCGCCGCCGAATCCTGTGCCGCCGCGCCCTCCGCGATCACGTTGCCGACCACGGTCAGGCCCGTGGCGATGCCGACGCGCGCCGCGAGCGGCGGCCCCTCCACCGGCAGCGTCGGCACGACGCGCACCATCTCGAGCGCCGCGCGGACGGCGCGCGCCGCCGCATCCTCCTGCGCCGTGGGATAGCCGAAATAGCCCATCACGCCGTCACCGAGATACTGCGCGACGAACCCGCCCTCGGCCGCGATCGCTCGTGCGCAGGCGTCGAGATAGGGCTGCATCATCGCGCGCAGGTCCTCGGGGTCGAGGCGCGCCGCATAGGTCGAGAAGCCGACCATGTCGCAGAACAGGACCGTCAGGTTGCGCCGCTCCACCGTCATCGGGGCGGGCTGGCGCCGACGCTCCTCGAGCGCATTCAGCAGGCGCCGCCGCGGGCCGAGCGGGAGGCCGAGCGAGGCGAGATCGGCATCCGTCAGCAGCGCCAGCGCGTCGAGGTCGATCTCCTCGGCCTCGAAGATGGAAAGATGGCGTTCGAGACCGAGGCCTTCGAGGAATGCGCGCAGTGCCATGCTTCCTCTCGACGTTCCTGCCCGGAGGGTCCCCCACTCCGACCGGCCGGGGCGAGGTTAAACTCGCGCAACAGTTCCATCAAGATGTTCGTAACTATTCGCTGGACCCTGGTGCGCCGCTACCCTGCCGCGCGCCGCCCCGGGATCCTGCCCAGGAGCCAGGCGATGAGCGGCCAGGACGCCGCGCCGAGCGTCAGCGCCGCGAGCACCGAGGCGACGGGGCGCTCGAAGAAGGGCAGCACGCTGTTGTCGCTCTTGATGAGCGAGGTGACGAAGGTCTGCTCCAGCATCGAGCCCATGACGATGCCGAGGACCATCGCCGCGACCGGGTAGCCGTTGCGCTCCATCACGAAGCCGAGGCAGCCGAACACGGCCACCAGCAGCACGGAGAACAGGTTGGCGCCGGTGGCGAAGGCGCCGACCGCGCAGAGCAGCACGATCACAGGCATCACCGCCGCGCGCGGCGCGCGCAGGATGTGGCTGGCCAGCCGGATCATCACGATGCCCAGCGGGATCATGATGATATTGGCCAGGATGAAGATGATGTAGAGCGCGTACATGCTGCTCGCGCGTTCGGTGAACAGCGTCGGGCCGGGGTTCAGCCCCTTCATGTACAGCACGCCGATGGCGATGGCGGTGATGGTGTCGCCGGGGATGCCGAAGAGCAGCGACGGCACCCAGCCGGAGGCGAGCGAGGCGTTGTTGGAGGCGCCGGCCTCCACGAGCCCCTCGGGATGGCCGGTGCCGAACTTCTCGCGCTCCTTCGAGAAGCGCTTGGCCATGGAGTAGCTGATCCAGGCCGCCATGTCGGCGCCGGCGCCGGGCAGCACGCCGATGATGATGCCGACGATGTTGCCGCGCCACATCGGCCACTGGTACTTCTTCGTCAGCTGCCACTGCCCGGCGAGGATGGAGCCGAACTGTCGCTTCGGGATCGGCGGGGGCGGCGGCGTCAGCATGGCGCGCATCACCTCACTGACCGCGAAGACGCCGACCAGCGCGGGAATCACCTCGATCCCGCCGAGCAGGTCGGTGAGGCCGAAGGTGAAGCGCGGCGTGCCGGCCGGGTTCTCGATGCCGATGCAGGCGACCAGCAGGCCCAGCAGCATCGAGGCGATGGCCTTCACCGGGGAGGAGCGCGCGACGAGCGTCGCGCACATCAGGCCGAGCAGCGCCAGCCAGAAATACTCGAAGGAGGAGAAGTTGAGCGCCATCTCCGCCAGCAGCGGCGCCATCAGCACCAGCGACAGCGTGCCGACGATGCCGCCGATGGCGCTGAACCAGAGCCCGGCGCCGAGCGCCATCTCCGCCTGGCCCTTGCGCGTCATGGCATAGGCCTCGTCGGTATAGGCGGCGGAGGCCGGCGTGCCGGGGATGCGCAGCAGCGCCCCCGGGATGTCGCCGGAGAAGATCGCCATCGCGCTGGCGGTGATGATGGTGGCCACCGCGGCGATCGGCGAGAGGTAGAAGGTGAAGGGCACCAGCAGCGCGGTCGCCATGGTGGCCGAGAGGCCGGGCAGCGAGCCGACGACCAGGCCATAGACGGCGGACAGCAGGATCGCCAGCAGCACGTCGGGCTGCGCGACGAGGTTGAAGCCTTCGATCAGGTGGGTCATCGGCTCACCACGGCGCCGCCAGCAGGCCGTCCGGCAGGGGCACGCGCAGCAGCTTGGCGAAGACCGCATGCACGGCAAAGGGCGCGACGAGCGCCAGCGGCAGCGCCAGGCGCCAGCCCGCGCCCAGCGCCGCGGAGGCCACGCCGACGATGATCGCGGCCGTCGGCAGGAAGCCGAGCGGTTCCACCACGAGCACGTAGAAGACCAGCAGCGCAGGAGGGACCAGGGCGCGCAGCCCGTACCACTGGCCTCGCGGCCCGCCTTCCTCCTCGTCCGGCGCCTCGAAGGCATGGCCGATGCCAAGCGCGATCGCCGCGCCGCACAGCACCAGCCCGCCGCCCACCACCATCGGGAAGACGGCCGGGCCCACATCCTGCCCCGGCACGGCCGGCAGGCGCGAGCCGGAGATCGCGGCCGCGGCGCCCAGCACCACCAGCAGCGCCCCGGAAACCCGATCGGACAGCTTCATCTCGGCCCCTGCCCCTCAATCCACCGTCGCGCCGCTGACCCGGACCGCCTCGCCCCAGATCTCGGCCTCGCGCCGCAGGAAGGCAGCGAAGCGGTCCGGGCCCAGGCCGACCGCCGTGCTGCCATCGGCCGTGGCCCGGGCACGGAAGGCGGCATCGGCCAGCGCGTCCTGCACGGCGGCGTCCACCCGAAGGATCACGGCGGGCGGCGTGCCTGCCGGCGCCATCACGGCGAACCAGGAGACCAGGTCGAAGCCGGGCAGCGTCTCCGCGATGGGCGGGACGTTCGGCAGGGCGTGGTTGCGCGCGGCGGAGGTGACGCCGAGCGCCTTGAGCCGGCCGGCCCGCACCAGTTCCGTCGCGGTGGCAAGGGTGGGGAAGCCCAGCTGCACCTGCCCGCTCATCACGTTGTTCACGATGTCGGGCGCGCCGCGGAAGGGCACGTGTGTCGCCTGCACGCCGGCGCGTGCCTTGAACATCTCGGCCGCCAGATGCGCGCCGGAGCCGTTGCCGCCAGAGGCATAGTTCTGGTCCGGCCGCGCGCGCAGCGAGGCGATCAGCGCGGCCAGGCTGTCCGGCCCGCCCGGCGGGACGATCAGCAGGTGCGGCATGGCGAAGGCGACGGTGATCGGCGCGAAGTCGCGGAAGGCGTCGAAGCCAAGGCTGCGCCGCGTGAGCGCGGGGTTGATGATCAGGGAATTCGTGCCGAGCAGCAGCGTGTAGCCGTCCGGCGCGGCGCGGGCCGCGGCCTCGAAGCCGATGTTGCCGCCGGCGCCGCCGCGGTTCTCGACCACGACAGGCTGGCCGAGCGCGGGGGCGATCCGCTCGGCGAGTTGCCGCGCGATGACGTCGGGCGCCGAGCCCGGGATGAAGGGAACCAGCAGCCGCACGGGCCGCGACGGCCAGGCGGCAGCCGCGCTACCCTGGGCGCGCGCCACGGACGCCACGGGCAGCCCCGCCCCGAGGGCCAGCATCGCACGCCGCCGCATCGCGTCCTCCCGCCTTGCGGGGGAAGGCTATCCGCGCGCAGGTCCCGGCGACAAGCCGTCGCCTCGCCTGCAGCGTGATCCACATCGGCGGATCACGCTGCAGGGCTGATGCGCGCGACCGATTCACCGCGTCGGCGATTCCGCCTTCGCGGATCAGGCGCTAGGCTCGGCCGATGACCACGATCCGATCGGCCGACGAGCTTTCCGCCGGCATGGCATTCGACCTCGGCGGCTTCGTGCTGACGCGCGAAGAGGTGCTGGACTTCGCGCGCCGCTTCGACCCGCAGCCCTTCCACCTGGAGGAGGAGGCCGCGCGCGATTCGCTGTTCGGCCGGCTGGTCGCCAGCGGGCTGCACACCTTCTCGGCTGCGGTCGGGCACCTGATCCGCAGCGGCATCTTCGCCCAGGTGAACCTGGGCGCCGGGGGCGCGCAACTGGCCTGGCCGGCGCCTCTCGACCCCGATACGCCGGTCACGATGCGCGTGATCGTGGAGGAGGTGCGGCCGAGCCGCAGCAAGCCCGACATGGCCATCGTGAAGCTGCGCTACGTGGTCGCGCGGCAGGCCGATGATGTGGTGGTGCTGGAGGTGCAGGCGCCGCACTTCATGCGGCGCTGAGGCCGCTTCAGCGGCAGGAGCAGGCGCGCGGCGGGTCGCCGAAATTGTTGCGCGCGAAGGATTGGGCGTCGGACAGGAAGCCGAAGCGCGGGCCCAACTGGCAGAAGCCGGATACGCGGGCGATCTCCATCTGCCGCAGATCGCGGGACTCCACGGCGATACGCCCGTTGTCGCAATAGACCCAGTAATTCGCGTAGGCCGTTGCAGGGGCCAGCAGGGCCAGCGCACCAGCCAGGAAAAGCCGCGACATCGTCCTGATCCCATCGGGGGCGGGAGGATGCTGCCGAAGCATGGCGGCCGGAAAGCGGCGCCTCCGTGGAACGAAAACGGCGCAGGGATCGCTCCCCGCGCCGCGTCCGGTCTCCGTCACATGCCTCCCGCCCTGGGCGGGAGGCGCGTGAGCCTCAGGCGCTCTTCTTCATGATCTCGTCCGCGACGTTGCGCGGCACCGGATCGTAGTGGTGGAACTGCATGGAGAAGCTCGCGCGGCCCTTGGTCATGCCGCGCAGGTTGGAGATGTAGCCGAACATCTCCTTCAGCGGCACATGCGCCCGCACGATCACCGAGGTGCCGGCCATGTCCTGCGACTGGATCACGCCGCGGCGGCGGTTCAGGTCGCCCACGACGTCACCGACATGGTCGGACGGGGTGGTGACCTCCACGTCCATGATCGGCTCGAGGATGACCGGGCTGGCCTTCTTCATGCCCTCGCGGAAGCAGGCCTTGGCGGCGATCTCGAATGCCAGGGCCGACGAGTCGACGTCGTGGTACTTGCCGTCCACCAGGCGGTACTTGAAGTCCACCGTCGGGAAGCCGGCGAGCACGCCCGTGTCGGCCTGCACCTTGATGCCCTTCTCGACCGCCGGGATGTACTCCTTCGGCACCGAGCCGCCGACGACGCCGTTCTCGAAGACGATGCCCTCGTTCCGCTCCAGCGGGGTGAACTCGATCTTCACCTCGGCGTACTGGCCCGAGCCACCCGACTGCTTCTTGTGGGTATAGGTCTCGGTGTGCGGCTTGGTGATCGTCTCGCGGTAGGCGACCTGCGGGGCGCCGATGTTGGCGTCCACGCCGTATTCGCGCTTCAGACGATCGATGATGATCTCCAAGTGCAGCTCGCCCATGCCGGAGAGGATGGTCTGCCCGCTCTCCTGGTCGGTGCGCAGGCGCAGCGAGGGGTCCTCGCCGGCCAGCTTCTGCAGGCCGAGCGTCATCTTCTCGACGCCCTCCTTGGTCTTCGGCTCGACGGAGATGTCGATGACCGGGACCGGGAAGGCCATGCGCTCGAGCACGACGGGGTCGTCGTTCGAGGCCAGCGTATCGCCCGTGCCGGTGTCCTTCAGGCCGACGAAGGCCGCGATGTCACCGGCGAAGACCTCCTTGATCTCCTCGCGCTTGTCGGCGTGCATCTGGAAGATGCGGCCGATGCGCTCGCGGTGGCCCTTGGTGGTGTTCTGCACCATGTCGCCCTGGCGCAGCACGCCGCGATAGACGCGCACGAAGGTCAGGTTGCCGTACTTGTCGTTGATGATCTTGAACGCCAGGCCGGCGAAGGGCGCGTTCTCGTCGGCCGGGATGACGCGCCGGTCGGCGGTCTCGTCCTGGCCTTCCTCGGGCGCCACCTTGATGCCGGGGATGTCCACCGGGGAGGGCAGGTAGTCGAGCACGGCGTCGAGCAGCGGCTGCACGCCCTTGTTCTTGAAGGCGGTGCCGCACAGCACCGGCCGGAACTCGCCGGAGATCGTGCCCTTCTTGATGCAGCGCTTCAGCGTCTCGACCGAGACGTCGCCCTTCTCGAAGTATTCCTCCATCGCGGCCTCATCCACGCCCACGACGGTGTCGAGCAGCTTGGCGCGGAACTCGACGGCCTTGTCCTTCAGGTCGTCCGGGATCGGCGCGTCCTCGTACTGGGCGCCGAGCTCGTCGCCCTTCCACACGATCGCCTTCATCTCGATCAGGTCGACGACGCCCTTGAAGGTGTCCTCGATGCCGATCGGCAGCTGCAGCGTCACCCAGTTGATGCCGAGCTTCTCGGTCAGCGTTGCAGCGGCGCGGTAGAAGTCGGCGCCGGTGCGGTCGAGCTTGTTGATGAAGATGATGCGCGGGACGTTGTAGCGGTCCGCGAGGCGCCAGTTGGTCTCGGACTGCGGCTGCACGCCGGCCACGCCCTCGATGATGAAGATGGCGCCGTCCAGCACGCGCAGCGAACGGTTCACCTCGATGTTGAAGTCGATGTGGCCGGGCGTGTCGATGATGTTGATCCGGTGGTCCTTCCACACGGCGGTCACGGCCGCGGAGGTGATGGTGATCCCCCGCTCGCGCTCCTGCTCCATGTAGTCGGTCGTGGTGTTGCCGTCGTGCACCTCGCCGATCTTATGGGACTTGCCGGTGTAGTAGAGGATCCGCTCGGTCGTGGTGGTCTTGCCGGCGTCGATATGCGCCGTGATGCCGATGTTGCGGATACGCTCGAGCGGGGTGCGCGCCACGATGGGCCTCCATGGACGAAAGCGGACGTCCCCGCAGGCCCTTGGCTTGAACCAAGCCGCCCGAGGTGTCCGCCCGATAGTGCCGAATCAGCTATGTGCGGCGCGGAGATGCCCTCTCCGACGCGCTTTTGCAAGCGGTTCCGCGCGCAGGCGGGCCCGGCGCGGCCGCATGGCCACACTGTGCCCGGCGCAGGACGCGCCGGACCGGGCAGCTCCTACCTCGCCAGCCGGGCCGCGATCCGCGCCACATGGCCGCCCTGGTAGCGGGCGCCAGCCACCGTCGTGGCGCCGCAGGGGCTCATCCCCGCGATCTCCTCCGGCCGCACCTCGCCGGGCTGCGGATAGGGCAGGCCGACCACCACCATGCCGTGGTGCAGCAGCAGCGTGTGCAGCGCCAGCAGCGTCACCTCCAGCCCGCCATGCTTGGTGGCAGCCGAGGTGAAGGCGCCGCCCACCTTGCCCACCAATGCGCCGCGGCTCCAGATCGCGCCGGTCTGGTCCCAGAAATGCGCCATCTGCGTGGCCATGCGGCCGTAGCGCGTCGGCGTGCCGACGACGATCGCGTCGTACTCCGGCAGTTCCGAGGGATCGGCCACGGGGGCGCTGCCCGGCTTCACGCCCATCGCCTGCATCTGCTCTGCGGAGAGCAGCTCCGGCACGCGCTTCACCGCGACCTCCGCGCCCTCGGCGCGGGCGCCCTCGGCCATCGCCTCGGCCATGCGCTCCAGATTGCCGTAGGTGGAGTGGTAGAGCACCAGGATGCGCGGCATGGATCCCTCCGGAAGCCTGAACCCGATAGCCCGCCGGGCCACCGGCGTCACCCTTCGTTACCCCGCGGCACATCCCGCCTGGCGAAAGCCGGCCGCCGCCATGCTACCCTGCGGCGCATGACGATCCGCCGTCACGTCGCCCCGATCCGCTTCGGCTACGGCCTGCGGCTGGGCGAGGAACCGCCCGCCGACCCCGTCGCCTGGCTCGAGGGCCAGCTCGCCGCCGAGACCCCGCTGCCGCCCGGCGCCTCCGCGCGCGAAGCCATGCAGGCGCGCGCCCAGATGCTCGGCCAGCGCGCGCAGAGCGGCCAGGCCGCGCTGGAGGCC
>NZ_JAPSMD010000244.1 GCF_027856955.1 Falsiroseomonas oryzae
CTCCGCGGCGTCCTCCCCGCCCGTGGGCGCCGTGTCGGCCACCGGCGCGGCGGCCTCCGCGGCGGCCCGGCGCTCGGCGTTGCGGCGCGCGATGGCCTCGGCGCTCTGCTCGTCCTCCTCGCACGCGTCGCCCGCGTTCGGGTCGATGCCGATGGCGCGCAGCCCGTCGTCGGTGATCTTCAGCAGCATCTCGTCGCCGTCCACCGTCCACTTCGCGATCGCGTCGTAAGCCGGGCGGTGCACGCCGATCACCAGGTCCTGCTTCAGCAGCGCCTGCGCCACCTTCTGCCGCGCGCCGGCGGGAAGGCGCTCGGGCGGGTAGGCCAGGTGCTCGGGGTGCTGCGCGGCGGCGGCGAGAATGGCGCGCTGGGTGTCAGAAAGCTTCATCGTCGGAGTCTCCGGTTCCTGGAGCCGACCCTCGGCCCCCCTACTGCCGGGAGCCCCGCCGGGCAGAACCCGGTCGGGGCCGCGCGGGAGCGTCCCCCGTTAGGTGCTGTATTCACCGCGCCGGAAATGCTGGTCGGCGATGTCCTTCAGCTTCGCAGTGGCGTCGGCGAGCCAGGCGGCCTCGCCCCAGAGCACCGTCTCGGGATCCGCGCCGAAGTGGTCCGCGCTGGCCTGCTGCAACTCGGCAAGCAGGGCGTCGAACTCGGCCTTGTGCTTGAGGAAGGCGGCGAGGCTGCGCTCCTGATTGCGTGTGGCGCGGACGTCTCGGTCGGTCATCATGCTCTCCATCTGCGGCGCGGTGCTCCGCGCGTGACGGACCATTCGCGCTGCGGCGGGGGCTGAGCCAAGCGCCATCGGCGTGCCGGCGATTGCTCTCTTCGGGGGATCTGGATCACATCATGATCGCTGTCGCGCAGCCGGGCCGCGTGGCCTCGCAGCGCGAGGTGGCGCGCCGCCTCGGTATCTCCCACACGGCGCTGCAGAAGGCGCAGCGCGCTGGTCGCATCGCGCCGGAGGCGGATGGCGCCTGGGACGTCGAGAAGGTTCGGGTGCGGCTGGCTGACAGCAGCGATCCCGTCCGGAAGACCGCGACGCTGGTGCAGCCGCCTGTAGCGGCACCGCGGCCACCGGCGCCAACATCGATCGCAGCGCTTGCGCCCGATCCGCTGCCGCGTGCTGCGCAGAACACCTTCCACGATGCGCGGACGGCGAATGAGGTGTTCAAGGCGCAGGAGCGCCGGCTGCGGCTGGACGAGCGCAAGGGCAAGCTGGTCGACAAGGCCCGCGCCCTACTGCTGGTGCACCGCCTCGCCAAAGAGGAGCGCGATGCGATCCTCGCGTGGCCGGCGCGCGTCGCCGCCGAGATGGCCGCCGAGCTCGGCGTGGATGCGCATCGGCTGCAGACCATGATGGACACGCGCCTGCGCGAGCACCTGGCGGCGCGGCACGATGCCCGGGTGAGCGTCGGCTGATGGCGGGCGAGCATCTCCTGGAGGAGCTCGGCCGCTTCGACGGTGACGCCGAGATCCTGCAGGCCTGGCGCGACGGCATGGCACCCGAGCCGGCACTGCTCGTCTCGGAATGGGCGGACCGGCATCGCGTGCTCGGATCCCGCGGCTCGGCAGAGCCGGGGCCATGGCGCACCGCGCGCACGCCCTACCTGCGCGAGATCATGGATGCGCTGTCGCCGGCGCAGGCCGCGCGTCGCGTCGTGTTCATGAAGGGCGCGCAGGTCGGGGGCACCGAGTGCGGCAATAATTGGATCGGCTACGTAATACACCATGCGCCGGGCCCGATGCTCGCTGTGCAGCCCACGACGGAACTGGCCAAGCGCTTCTCCGACCAGCGCATCGACCCCCTGGTGGAGGAGACGCCGGCGATCCGGGAACGGGTGGCGCCGGCGCGGTCGAGGGACAGCGGCAATCGCCAGCTCAGCAAAGAGTTCCCGGGCGGGCAGCTGGTGATGACGGGCGCCAACAGCGCGGTTGGCCTGCGCTCCATGTCGGCGCGGTTCCTGTTCCTCGACGAGATCGACGCCTATCCCGGCGACGTCGAGGGCGAGGGCGATCCGATCGCGCTGGCCGAAGCCCGCGCACGGACCTTCGGCTGGCGCCGCAAGATGCTGCTCGTCAGCACGCCGACCATCGCCGGCCTGTCGCGGATCGAGCGGGAGTATCTGGCGACCGACCAGCGGCGCTACTTCGTGCCGTGTCCCCACTGCGACCACCGCCAGCACCTGCGCTTCGAGCGGCTGGTCTGGGACGAGGGCCAGCCGGAGACGGCGCGGTATCTCTGCGAGGATTGCGACGGGGCGATCGGGGAGCAGCACAAGGCGGCGATGCTCGTCGCGGGGGAGTGGCGGGCCACGGCCACGGCGACGGATCCGCACGCCATCGGCTTCCACATCTCGGCGCTCTACTCGCCGCCCGGCTGGATGCCCTGGTCGGAGATCGCGCGGCTCTGGCTCGCCGCGCAGGGCGACGACCGCGCGATCAAGACCTTTCGCAACACTGTGCTCGGCGAGACCTGGCAGGAGGCAGGCGAGGCGCCGGACTGGCAGCGGCTCTACGACCGGCGTGAGCACTGGCCCGCGGGCACCGTGCCGATGGGCGGTCTGCTGCTCACCGCCGGTGTGGACGTGCAGCGCGACCGCCTCGAGGCGAGCCTCTGGGCCTGGGGCCAGGATCGGCAGTCCTGGCTGGTCGAGCACCGCGTGCTGGCGGGCAACCCGTTCGAGGCGGCGGTCTGGGAGGAGTTGCGGCTGCTGCTTGGAGAGACCTGGCGGCACGCCAGCGGGCACCGCCTGCCGGTGGCCATGGCGGCGATCGACAGCGGCGACGGGATGACCACGGCGGAGGTGTATTCGTTCGTCCGGCGCGCAGGTGCCGGCCGCGCCATTGCCGTGAAGGGCCAGGACGGGCTCCGCGCCGCGGTCGGGCAGCCGGCCGCAACGGAGGTACGGCGCAATGGCCGGAAGCTCGGCGGGCTGAAGGTTTGGCCGGTGGGCTCGTCCTTCCTGAAGGGCGAGACCTATGGGTGGCTCAAGCTGGAGCGGCCGACGGCGGAGAGCGGCGATCCGTTCCCGCCGGGCTACGTGCACCTGCCGGTGCATGCGGCAGGCGAGGAGTTCTGCCGGCAGCTCACGGCGGAGCAGCTCGTGGCCCGCGCCGGCCGCAACGGCTTTCGCCGGCTCGAATGGGTGAAGACGCGCGAGAGGAACGAGGCGCTGGACTGCCGCGTCTACGCGCGCGCGGCTGCGGCGGCGCTCGGCATGGATGGCTGGGGCGATGGGCGTTGGGCGCGGATGGCGGACGCGCTGTCGCTGGCGGCGGCCGAGCTTCCCGCCGGCGGGAATGTCGCTTCCTCGTCGTCGCCGGCCACGGCCGACTCTCACCGCCCACGCGGCTGGCTCGCGCCGCGCAGCGGCTGGCTTCGCTGAGCCGACTCGCCTTCGCCCGTGCGGCCACGCCCGCGACGGCATTGCCGAGCGTCAGCGTAGTCTCCTCGGGGTGCCCCAGGCGTCCGGCAACGATCGCCGCCCAGATGTTCGGGACGGGGGGCACGATTGACCCAGAGCGGGAGCGGCTCGGTGCTGGGCACCATAGCGTAGCCGAGGACAGCTGCGGCGCCCTTGAGAGGTGAGTGAGTGCCGCCATAGGGACGGGCGATGTTGCCACGACCGGCCCGCCCCTCGTCGCGAATGTGGTGAGCGACGCGGTCCTGGCGCATCATGCCCGCACGGGCGGCCCGAGCCGATGGTCCGCAACCGAATGGCGGCGCGCGAGCCGAATGGACGCTCGCACGCCGCTCGGCACGATCTGAAACCCCGCCAGGGAGGAGGCGACGGCATGCACATCATCGACCACACAGGCGAACCGCTCGACGAGTGGCGTCCCGGGGTGATGACCCGCATGCTCGTCTCTGCCCTGACGGGTTCGGAGCACCTATGCGTGTTCGAGCAATTCTGCGACCCCGGTCGCGGCGCCCCCACCCACCGGCACGCCGTCGAGGAGGTGCTGACGGTGCTGGAGGGGACGGCCGAACTCTGGCTTGACGACGAACGGGCGACCCTCACGGCGGGCCAGTCCTTGGTCATCCCGGCGGAGCGCCAGCATGGCTTCCGCAACATCGGCACGGCGACGCTGCACATGCGCGCTATCCTAGCGTCGCCGATCTTTGAGGCGTGGTTCGACGGCGAGGCAGAGGCGCGGCGGCGCTGGCAGCCCAGGTCATCACTACCGACCGGCGGCGGGGCGGCGTCCCGGTAGGGCCGGTCCCGCGATCCAGGGAGGCGCGGTGTCCAGTCAGCAGCGGCCGAGCGTGTAGAACTCCTCGTTCGGGCGCGCGGCGGCCTCCTTGTCGTGGGCCGGCACGATGGGGTGGTTGAGCGATCGCCATGGGTTTCCTCCCATTCGGATGCCCTTGCCAGCAAAGCTGGTGACAGCGCTGAGGACCCTCAAGCATGGATCCGACCGCCCTCGCCTGGGCGCTGGCGCAGCCGGCCGGCAGCCGCGCGGCTGCGCTCGCCGCGGCCTACACCGGCGGCACCACGCGCGTGACCTTCGACGGCCGCACCGTGGAGTACCGCAGCCTGGATGAGCTCGGCCGTGCGCTGGCCGTGCTGCGCGGCGCGGAGACGACCGCAACACGCCGCCCGTCCGTGACGCTGGCCAGCTTCTCGCGCGGGGGAAGCAGGTGATGGGCCGGCTCCGGGATGCCTGGAACGTCCTTCGCGGCTATGCGGCGGCGCAGGACCAGCGCGCCTCCACATGGGCGCCGTCCGGTGGCAGCGCGACGGCCGAGGTCGGAATGGCTGCGGCGACGGTGGCGCGCCGCGCCCGCGACGCCGTGCGCAACGACCCCTATGCCAGCCGCATCGTCGACCTCTGGACGGGCAACGCAGTTGGCGCCGGTATCACCACCCGCTGGCCGGACGCGGCGCACAGCCGTGCATGGCAGCATTGGGCGGAGAGCACCGGCTGTGACGCCGAGGGGCGGCTGGATCTCTATGGCCTGCAGGCGCTGGCGATGCGCGCCATCGTCGAGTCCGGCGAGTGCTTCGTCCGCTTCCTGGTGGCGGAGCCGTCGTCCGCCAATCCGATCGGCCTGCGGCTGCAGGTATTGGAGGCGGACCACCTCGACACGGCGCGCAACGGCATGCTGGCGGGCGCCGCCACGATCCAGGGCATCGCCCTCGGCGAGGCCGGCGAGCCGATCGGCTACTGGCTGCACCGCGTGCATCCGGGCGCGGCCTGGATTCTGCCGGGCGCGACCTGGCTCGGCAGCGAGCGCATCCCCGCCGGCGACGTGCTGCATGTCTATCGCAAGCGCCGGCCCGGCCAGCTGCGCGACGTCTCCTGGCTCGCGCCGGTGCTGCTCCGGCTGCGCGACCTCGGCGACTACGAGGCCGCGCTGCTGATGAAGGCCAAGATCGAGGCCTGCCTCGCTGCCGTGGTCACCGAGGAGGGCGACGAGGCATTGACGGGCGCGGCCGCCGGCCTGCTCCGTGACGCGCAGGGCCGCACGGTCGAGAGCTTCGAGCCGGGCATGATCCTGTATCGCCGCGGCATGGGCAGCGTGGAGGTGGTGAACCCGAGCGGCGGCGGCAGCCACGCGGCCTTCGCGCGCCGCGCCCTCGAGGCCGCGGCTGTCGGCGCCGGCCTGACCTACGACCAGGTCTCGGGCGATCTTACGCAGGCGAACTACTCGTCCCTCCGCGCCGGCAAGATCGAGTTCCGTCGTCTCTGCGAGCAGGTGCAATACGGCATGCTGATCCCGATGCTGGTGCGGCCCATCGCCGATCGCTTCCACACCCAGGGCGCGCTGCTGGGGTTGTGGGGCACGGACATGCCGGACGGCGTCAGCCACGTGCCGCCGGCGCACGAGATGATCGACCCGCTCAAGGACACCACCGCACTGATCGCGCAGGTGCGGGCCGGCTTGGTGCCGCAGCCCGAAGCCGCCGGCGCCTTCGGCTACGATTTCCGGGCCGCGGTGGAGATGATCCGCGAGGCCAATGCCCTGCTCGACGAAGCCGGCATCTCGCTCGACACCGATCCACGCCGCGTCGCGAAGTCCGGCAGCGCACAGGACGCCGCACAGATGGCCGCGGTGGAGATTGCCGCGACCGGCGCCGCTGCGCCTATGCAATCTATCAACGATGCGGAGCGAGTCGGTGCATAAGCTGGGCTGGCAATGCCATTGAGGAAGCTGAGTGCGGCAGTAAGAAAACCTTCATCATTTGGCCAGAATGCGTAATTTTCTGGCTATTTATGGTTTCTTTCAGTTACTTCGAAATATTAAATTTCTGTTGCCTTCTCTCTGCTCGTTTCGGAATATTCAATCCGATGATCCCCTTCGTCAACGCCTTCGTGCCGCTCTTCGGCCTTCTCGCGCTGGGCGCTCTGCTTCGCCGCAGCCTGCTGCCGGACGAGGCGGTCTGGAAGGGCCTTGAACGCCTGATCTTCTGGGTGCTGCTGCCAGCGCTGCTGGTCGCCGCAATCGGCTCCGCGCAGCTGGGCGAGCTGTCGATCCCGAGGATGATGGCAGCGATCTGGATCACTCTAGCGCTCGGTACCATCGCTGCCGTGCTCCTCGCGCGAGCGCTTCGTCAACCACACGCCGCCATGACGAGCGTGCTGATGGGCAGCATCCGATTCAACAACCTCATTGGCGTTGCGCTTGTCGGCGCCCTGTTCGAGTTGCCCGGCCTCGCACTCGCCGGAGTGGCGACCCTGTTAATCGTGGGGTTCGTGGAGGTAGTCACAAGCGTAGCCTTCGCTTTAGGGCGCGGTGGGCAGCTGCGCCTTAGCGCCGTGTTGCGCCAGGTAGCGCTTAACCCGCTTGTCCTCGCCTGCGTGGTGGGCTTCGTGGTCGCCGGGTTGGGTGGTTTGCCGCCGGGCGTCCGGCCCCTCGTCGAGACGCTCGGCCGCGCCTGCATCGCGCTGGGGCTGCTCGCTGTCGGGGCAGCGCTGTTGCAAGGCGGGCTGGCCGACCGACCAGCGCTGCAGTTCTGGACTGCAGCGCTGAAGCTCGTCGCGTTGCCAGCGGCAACACTGCTGCTCTGTCGCGCCATGGACCTTGATCCACTTTCGACCTCCATCGCCGTGCTCTTGATGGCAATGCCGACGGCGGCGACGAGCTATGTCGTCGCGCGCGCGATGGGCGGGGACGCCAGGCTGATGGCGGCGATCACGACGAGCGAGCATCTGCTCTCAGTTATCTCGCTGCCGCTCTGGGTACTGCTGCTTCAGGACTTCGCTGAGCCTGAGTAGCTTACCGGCATCCTGGTCGCGATCAATCCGTGAGTAGACGGCGCCATTGCGCGGCAGGCGATAAGGCATAGAGCACCCGCTGCTGCGCATAGGACGCTGCGCAGATGGCCGCAGTGGAGATCGCCACCACCGGCGGCGCGGCACCGCCGCGCGAGACAGCAGAATAAGGCTGACCATGATCGAGACGAGCGAACCGGGCGGCAGCGGTGCCGCGCCGGAGACTGCTGCTGCGTCCGCCGCTGCTGACGCGCCCATGGTGGCGCATCGCGCCATCACCGCGCCCGCCACCGTCGACCGCGCCGCGCGCACCGTCGAGGTGGTGTGGTCCACCGGTGCTCGCGCCCGCAACTTCGTCCCCGCCCTCGGCCCCATCACCGAGGAGCTGGAGATGTCGCCAAACGCCGTGCGCATGGACGCGCTCCGCTCCGGCAACGCCCCGGTGCTGAACACCCATCGCAGCATGGACGCCCGCGACGTGCTCGGCCGCGTCACCGCCGCCCGCCTCGAGCGTGGCCGCGGCTACGCCACCTTGCAGTTCTCCTCCGCCGCCGACGTCGAGCCGGTCTGGCAGCGCATCGCCGACGGCACGCTGCGCGCGGTCAGCGTCGGCTATCGCGTGCACCGCTACGAGCCGCGGCCCGATGCCGCCACCGGCACCACGATCCACCGCGCGGTGGATTGGGAGCCCTTCGAGATCTCCGTCGTGCCGATTCCGATCGATCGCGACGCCGCCGTCCGCGCGCAGGGGGACCAGGGCTCCCCCATGCCCACCATCGAACCCGCCCTGCCGCACGAGGAAGCCACCATCATGCCCGACACCACCGACACCCCGGCCGCGCCGCCGGAGAACCCGGCTCCGCCCGAGCCGGCCGCGCCGCCGTCCCCGCCGCCTGCCGACCACGCGGCCGAGGCCGTGCGCGCCGAGC
>NZ_JAPSMD010000245.1 GCF_027856955.1 Falsiroseomonas oryzae
AGGCGCTGAGCGGACGTTCCGACGCGGCCGGCCTCTCCGCCGCCGGGCGCGCACAGGCCGCGCGGCTGTCGCGCCGCCTGCTGCGCGCGCGGCCGGTCGCGCTGCACACCAGTCCGCGTCGCCGCGCGCAGGAAACCGCTGCCCTGCTGGCCGCGACACTCGGTCTGCCCCCAATCGCCGAACCGGCGCTGGACGAGATCGACTTCGGCGCCTGGACCGGGCGGTCCTTCGATGCGCTGGACGACGACCCGGCCTGGCGCAGCTGGAACGAGCAGCGCGGCACCGCCCGCCCGCCGGGCGGAGAGGCGATGCACGAGGCGCTGGCCCGGGTGCTGCGCTGGACGGAAACGCTGGCCGGCACGCACCCGGACTCCACCCTTCTTGCCGTCAGCCACGCGGACGTGATCAAGGCCGCGCTCTGCGCCCATCTCGGCCTGACCCTCGACGCGCATTGGCGCCTGGAGGTCGCACCCGCCTCGCTCAGCGGCGTCGAGCTGTGGCCTGGCGGCGGCAGGGTGCGCTTCGTGAACGATACGGCAGCGCTGGAGGATGCGGCGTGACCTTCCCGGCTTCCCTGGGTGTCGAGGAGATCCGGCGTCGCGCCGCCGCGCTCGGTCCCTGGTTCCACAATATCGACCTCGGCGGCGTACGCACCGCGCCGGACCACTTCCTCGGCGACTACCCCGCGGTGAAGTGGCGGGGCTTCGCCCACGCGATCCCGGCCGACCTGACCGGGCGCAGCGTGCTCGACATCGGCTGCAACGGCGGCTTCTACAGCATCGAGATGAAGCGCCGCGGCGCCGCGCGCGTGCTGGGCATTGATTCCGATGAGGATTACCTGGCCCAGGCGCGCTTCGCGGCCGAGGCCACGGGCTGTGACATCGAGTTCCGCCGGCTGTCGGTCTACGATCTTGGCGCCTTGGGCGAGCGCTTCGACCTGGTGTTGTTCATGGGCGTGCTCTACCACCTGCGGCACCCGCTGCTGGCGCTGGACCTGATCCACGAACACGTCGCAGGAGACCTGCTGGTGTTCCAGTCCATGCAGCGCGGCTCGGCGGAGGTCGCGCCGCTGCGCGAGGATTACGACTTCTTCGAGACCGCGCCCTTCGACGCGCCGGCGTGGCCCAAGCTGCACTTCGTCGAGCGTCGCTACGCCCACGACCAGACCAACTGGTGGGTGCCGAACCGCGCCTGCGCGGAGGCGATGCTGCGTTCCGCCGGCTTCGCGGTCACGGCGCATCCGGAGCCGGAGGTCTATCTCTGCCGCCGCGTCGCTGCGCCGGAGGGCGGGGGCGCGGTCTATCCGGCGCGGGGGGGCGGCGCATGATCGAAGCGGCGATGATCTGGAACGAGCCGAACAACAAGTCACATTGGGACCCCGAACTTGATCCGGGCTGGAGCCGCTTCGCCGAGACCGCCATCGCCGCCGGCCGCGCGATACGCGCGGCCAATCCGGGCTTACTGCGGGTGCTCGGCGGCATGTCGCCGATAGACCCCGCCTTCATCCGCAACATGACGTCGAAGGGCGTGCTGGACCATGTTGACGCCGTCGCCGTGCACGGCTTCCCGCTGGACTGGAACCTCTGGCCGGTCCACGACTGGCCGGCGAAGATCGAGGAGATCCAGGCCGTCACCGACAAGCCGGTCTGGGCGAGCGAGGTCGGCGTCTCCGCCTTCGGCGCGGAGGAGGTTCAGGCATGGGGCCTGCGGCGCACCGCTGAGCTGCTGAAAGGCCGCGCGCCGCGCATCCACTGGTACAGCCTGCACGACCTGCCCCGCAGCTGGGAGGCGACGACGCGCCACAAGGAAGCCGAGGGCAGCTCCTATTACCGGCACTTCCACATGGGCCTGTTGCGGGACGACGGCACGCCGAAGGCGGCGTTCGAGGAATTCGCACGCCACACGCCCGAGATCGGCTTGTGCCAGTGGTTCCACTTCCAGGATCATCGGCTCGAGCAGTCGGTCGGGCTGATGAAGCAGCTCGGCGTGCGCTACCTCCGCACGGGGCTGTCCTGGGCCGATTACTACCGGCCCGATGCGCTGGCCTGGTTCGACAGGCAAATGGAGGCGCTGCGCGACTTCCGCGTGACGGTCACCTTCTGCTTCACGCCGGAGCACAAGGGGCCGGGGCGCCACCACACCAGCCCGCCCGACGACCCGGAGGAATTCGGCGCCTTCTGCGCGGAGATGGTGCGGCGCTACGCGTGACGCGTCAGGCGGTCCCGATACGGCCGGAGAGTTCGCGCACCAGCTTGCGCCGCAGCGCGGCGGCGAAGTCGTCGAATCCCTCGGCCTCGGCGACGAAGGCTCCGCCGCCGCCGATCACCGTGGCGCGATAGTACTCCGCCAGCCGTATGCCCGGTGGAAGCCAGGTCTCGGCCGGATCGCTGCCCTCGATGGCCAGGGCATTCACCGTGATCCCCTCCGCCACGCTGCGGTCGCGTGCCTCCTCCGGCGACGGGCCGCTGTTGTTCGCGCCGTCGCCCGAGACGTCGACGACGCGCCGCGCGGCCCCCCAGGGCGCCTCGGCCAGAACCATCCGGGCGAAGTCCAGCGCGCCGGACAGGGAGGTGCCGCGACGGCGCGCGCCCGGAACCAGAGGGTGGCGCATCAGCGCCTCCGACCAGCCGCGTGCCTCGGCCGGCCCCCCTATGCGCGCCCATGGCAGCAGCAGCCGCTGGAACTCGATGCCGGACCACTCGACATAGGCGACGCCGATCGCGCCGTGGGCGCCCGCCGCGATGCGGCGCTGCACCGCGGCGTCCTCGAAGGCGGCACGATAGCCCTCGCGCTGCAGCCGCGCCTCGGCATCATCGATCGAGCTTGAGCAATCCACGGCGAGGACGAGCAGCATGTCCACATCCGCCGTTTCCTCGAGGACCGCGCGCGCGTGGGCGCGGTCCGCCAGCACGGCGGCAGCCGAGGCGGCGGCGACAAGGGCTCGCCGGTGCATCGATGTCTCCAGGGCCGCCCCACCGGGCGGCCCGGCCGCAGGGAAGGCAGGCGCTAGCGATGCGCGCCGTGCTCACCATGCGCGCGTCGTTCCGCCGTGTCACGACCGATCAGCTTGTTGAAGTTGCTCTTCGGCTCGAAGACCAGCGCCAGCTGCGCCTCGTCGAACTTCCGGAAGAATTCATCCCACGATATCTCAACCAGTGCGTCATGCTGCGACTGGGGCGCGTCGGGGAAAATCAGGCGGATGATCCCCGTGTCGTCTTCGTGGCTGCGCTGGACCGCCGCGGGCCTCCCGCCGTGCAGCTCGGCCCAGTGGCGGATCGTGTCATGGTCCGTTGTCGTCTTCGCCATGGTCGTTGCTCCCGCTGGCCCAGGGTGAACCCGCGCGCGGCCCGCGGGTTCTCGGCGCATGCCCCTCGACGACCAGGCCGGCCCGGTCGACCCGCGCGATGCTGCGGAGGAAGCGGGGCTGCGCTACGTCTCGGACGAGGCACCGGGACTCACGCGCCGGCGTGTCGGAAAGGGCTTCTCCTATCGACTGCCGAGGGGCGGCACCGTCAGAGACGCCGCGACGCTGAAGCGCATCCGCACCCTGGCCGTCCCACCGGCCTGGACCGAGGTGTGGATCTGCCCGCATGCGGACGGCCACATCCAGGCGACGGGCCGGGACGAGAAGGGCCGCAAGCAGTATCGCTACCATCCGCGCTGGCGCGAGGTGCGCGACGCCACGAAATACGGCCACCTCCTCGAATTCGCTCGCGCCCTGCCCGCGATTCGCGCACGCATCGCGGCCGATATGGCTCTGCCCGGACTGCCGCGGGAGAAGGTGCTGGCCACGGTCGTGCACCTGCTGGAGACCACGCTGATCCGCGTGGGCAACGACGACTACGCGAAGTCCAATGGCAGCTACGGGCTGACGACGCTGCAGAACCGGCACGTGAAGGTGGAAGGCGGCACGCTGCGCTTCGCCTTCAAGGGCAAGAGCGGGCGGACCTGGCGGCTTGGCCTCCAGGACCGTCGCGTGTCGCGCATCGTCCGCCAGTGCCAGGACCTGCCGGGCCAGGAGCTGTTCCAGTATCTCGACGAGGCCGGTGAGACGCGGGACGTCACCTCCGCCGACGTCAACGCCTATCTGCGCGAGGTCACCGGCAACGACATCACCGCCAAGGATTTCCGGACCTGGGCTGGTACCGTGCTGGCTGCGCTCGCGCTGCGCGAGTGCGAGCGGGTGGACAGCCAGGCGGCGGCGAAGCGCAACATCCGGGAAGCGATCGAGCGCGTTGCCGCCCGGCTCGGCAACACGCCGACCATCTGCCGCAAGTGCTACGTGCATCCCGCCGTGCTTGACAGCTACCTGGACGGTGCGCTCGCTGCCGAGATCGAGCAGGAGGCGGCGGCGGAGCTGCGCGACCAGCTCGGCGCGCTGCCGCCGGAGGAAGCTGCCGTCCTGGCGCTGCTGCTCGCACGGCTGCGCAGCGACACGGAGCACGCGCGCCGACCGAACGATCCCGAGTAGCTGCGCGTTGCAGCCCCGCATGGTCGCGGAGTAGCGGATGAAGCTCGTCGGCTTCGGCCTGTCCATCACATCAGCCTGGGGCAACGGACATGCGACGCTGTGGCGTGCGCTGTGCCGGGCGCTGGGCGCGGCGGGGCATCGCGTGGTGTTCCTCGAGCGTGACCGGCCCCTGGTACGCCACGGCACGCGACGCCCTGGAGATCCGCGGCCTGGATGCCGTGTTCTAGCCGGAGTGGGAGGGCGTATGGGCTCTTGCCCTGCGCGAGTTGCAGGACGCCGACGCCGCGATCGTCACCTCCTACTGCGCCGACGGGCTGGCGGCATCGGCGCTCGTGCAGTACGCCGCGCGCCCGGTGCGCGTCTTCTACGACCTCGACACGCCGGTCACCCTGGCGCGGCTGGCGGCCGGCGAGCGGCCGGACTACCTGCCGGCCGAGGGGCTCTCCGGCTTCGACCTGGTGCTGAGCTATACCGGCGGCGCTGCGCTGGATCGTCTGGCGCGGGAACTCGGCGCGCCTCGCGTGGCGCCGCTCTACGGCAGCGTGGACCCGGAAGCGCACCATCCGGCCGCGCCCGTTGCGGCCTATGCGGCGGACCTGTCCTTTCTCGGCACCTATGCGGCGGATCGGCAGGCGGCGCTGGAGCGGCTGCTCGTGGAGCCGGCGCGCCGACGGCCGCAGCGGCACTTCGCGATCGGCGGCGCGCAGTACCCGCACGACTTTCCCTGGACCGACAACATCCGCTTCGTCCGGCACATGCCGCCCGCGGAGCACCCGGCCTTCTTCTCCTCCGCGCGGCTCACGCTGAACGTCACGCGATGCGACATGGCTGCGCTGGGCTGGTGTCCCTCCGGCTGGCTGTTCGAGGCGGCGGCCTGCGGCGCGCCGGTGCTGATCGACGCCTGGGAGGGGCCGAAGGCGTTCTACACGCCGGGCGAGGAGATCCTCGTCGCAACTGACGCGCAGGACGCCCTGGCGACACGATCTGGTTCCCGCGCGAGGGCCTTGCCATGCTGCCGCCCGGTGAGCTGTCCTTCCTGCTGTTCCCGGTGGCGCGGCCGGAGTTCTTCGACGCGGTGGTGACCGATGCAGCGGGCCGCGTGGAGGAGATCCAGGTCAAGCAGAAGGACGCGCGATCCAACTGGGTGTGGGGCGCCTTCCGCCTGCCCGGGCGGGTGCTGCACGCACTGCATGCGCTGTGGCGGGAGCCCGGCCGCGGCGACGAGTACATCGGCACGCTGGTCAATGCGTGGCTGGCGCGCGGCGGCACCGCGCGCGGCCTGCGCGCCGGACGACCTGGTGATCCTCACCGCCGACCATGGCTGCGACCCCACCCATCCCGGCACCGACCACACGCGGGAGGAAGTGCCGCTGCTCGTCCTGCATCGCGGCCGCGGCGATCCGCTCGGCACGCGCGCCGGCTTCGACGACGTCGCCGCCAGCCTGGCCGCGCATTTCGGGCTGCCGCCATGGCCGACCGGCCGGTCCTTCCTGCGCTGAACGCCGCGGCGCGCGCCGCGCTGGCGGAACACGACGCGGGCCGCATCTCGCCGCAGGTCGCGCTGATGCGCCTTGTGCTGTCGGGCGTGCCGGCCGCCGGGTTGCCCGCGCTGCTGCGCGACACGCCCACGCTCTCCGCCCTCGCTGCGAGGCACGCCGCCGGCCTTGCCGGGCTGGAACGGCTGGTGCAGGCCGGTGCCGACCATGCCGTGCCCGCCGGCGTCGCGGAGATCGGCGCGCTGTTCGACCGGCTGGCCGTGATCGCGCCCGAGGCAGCCGTCGCCGCCTATTCGCTCTGCGATCCGGCGACGCTGCGGGCCGCGACGGCGGAGCTCGTCGCCTGGCTTCGCTGCGAGGGCGTGCTGGAGGGCCGGCCACGGGTGCTGGACCTGGGCTGCGGGATCGGGCGTGTCGCTGCGGCTATCGCCGGGGAGGCGGAGACGGTGGTGGGCCTCGACCTCGCCTCGGCCATGGTGGCGGCGGCGCGGGCGCGGCACGGCGACATGGGCGGGCTGCGCTTCGCCACCTGCAACGGCCGCGACCTGGCAGGGCTGGACGATGCGGGCTTCCACCTGGTGCTGGCCGTGGACGTGTTCCCCTATCTCGTGCAGGCCGGCGCGGATATCGCCGGCGGCATGGTGGCGGAAGCCGCGCGCGTGCTGCGGCCGGGCGGGCATCTCGTCATCCTCAATTTCAGCTACGGCGATCCGGCGGCCGACGCGCAGACGCTCGGCGTGCTGGCCGCGGGGTGCGGACTCGTCCTGCAGGATGCCAGCACCCGTCCCTTCGCGCTGTGGGACGCGGCGGCGTTCCGGCTGCGCCGCGCCGGGCTTGCTGGCGCCGCCGGGCTGTGATGCAACCCGGGCGCGCGATGCCGCGCCGAGAGGACCCGGATGACCACAGGCGCGGAGGACGGCCCGCCGCTCCAGCCCCCTGCCGAAGCGCCGCGCCGCGGCATGGCCGACGAGGCGGTGGCCTGGGGCTTCCGCCTGCTGGCGGGACGGGAGCCGCTGAGCGCCGCCGAATTCGCCGCCTTCAAGGCGCAGCCCGACCTCAACGCGATGCGCCGGGCCTTCACCAACGTCCCGGAATTCCATGCCTTCTTCGACGCGGTGCTGACCGGCCACCCGGCCTACCGCATGCCGCTGTTCATGCTCCGCCCATCAGAGGTGGACGGGCTGGAGTGGCGCTTCCAGCCGCCCGACCTGGAACAGCCGGTCTCCCAGCTCTGCACCTTCTCCCAGTTCGCCGACCCGGCCTATGCCGAGATCACCGGGGCAATGGGCTTCCCGCCCGGCCGCGGGCGCTATCGCTGGGAACAGGCCTGGATCGTCTCCGTGCTGGCGACGGAGGGCCTGATCGGGCCGGGCCGGCGCGGGCTCGCCCTGCAGGCCGGGCGGGAGAGGGTCGCTGCGCTGCTGGCTTCGCGCGGGGTGGAGATCGTCGCGACCAGCGACGAGGTGACCAGCACGGATCCCGCCGAGACGCGCCGGACCTGGCTGTTCTTCCCGGAAGTCGTCCATATCGAGGAGTTCGACCGGCTGGTCAGCTTCGTGCCCTTCGAGCTGTCGCAGCTCGGCCGGCTGGACGCCGGGGAGTTCGACTTCTGCTGGTCCATGGGCATGCCTGGGCGCCTGCGCAGCATCGAGGCCGCCCTCGCCTTCTTCGAGGCGAGCCTGGCGCCGCTGAAGCCCGGCGGCCTCGCGCTGCACAGCTTCGCCTTCAACCTCACCTCGGACGCCGCAACGCTGGAGCTGCCGGACCTGGTGCTGCTGCGGCGGCGCGACATCGAGGCGCTGGCCGAGCGGCTGGCCGCGTCAGGGCACCGCCTGCTGCCCTTCAACACCCATCCGGGCTGCGACAAGGCGGATGAGCGCGTGCGCAGCGAGGCCGGCGGCGCGCCCGGCATCCGCCAGCGCCACGGCAACATGGTCGCCACCTCCTTCGGCCTCGCCATCCGCAAGGCCGGCTGATGCTGCGCCGCGCCCTCCGCCTCGCCGGCCGGACGCTGACCGCGGCCGGCGAGCGGCTGACCCTGGCGGCCGGTGGACCGGCCGCCGCGGCGCGC
>NZ_JAPSMD010000246.1 GCF_027856955.1 Falsiroseomonas oryzae
CAGCGGGCTCGGGATCTCGCCGCCCAGCGGCTGGCGCGGCGGGCGCGCGCCCGGGCGCGGCAGCGGCGCCGCATCCAGCAGCGCGCGCGTGTAGGGATGCAGCGGATCGGCGTAGAGCTCGCGCGCCGGTCCGGTCTCCACGATCCGGCCGAGATACATCACCGCGACGCGGTCCGAGACGTGGCGCACCACGCGCAGGTCGTGCGAGACGAACAGGTAGGACAGGCCCCGCGCGCGCTGCAGGTCGCGCAGCAGGTTCACCACCTGCGCCTGCACGGACACGTCCAGCGCCGAGACCGGCTCGTCGCAGACCACCAGCGCGGGGTCGAGCGCCAGCGCACGCGCGATGCCGATGCGCTGCCGCTGCCCGCCGGAGAACTGGTGCGGGTAGCGCAGGGCGTGGTCCGCCTGCAGACCGACCTGCGCCAGCAGCGCCGCTGCGCGGGCGCTTCGCTCGGCGCGGTTCACGCCGGCCAGGCGCAGGGGCTCCGCCACGATCTCGCCCACGCGCATGCGCGGGTTCAGCGAGCCGAAGGGATCCTGGAAGACCATCTGCATCCGCCGCCGCAGGCGCCGCAGTTCCACCCCGCGGGCCGCAGCCAGGTCCGCACCCTCGAACATCACGCGCCCGGCGCTCGGCTCGATCAGGCGGATCAGCAGGCGGCCGAGGGTGGACTTGCCGCAGCCGCTCTCCCCGACCAGCCCCAGCACCTCGCCGCGCGCGATCTCCAGATCCACCTCCTCCACCGCGCGTACCTCGCCCACCTGCGCGAGGCCGAGCGCACCGCCCAGCACGGGGAATCGCTTGGACAGGCCCTGCGCCACCAGCAGCGGCACGGTCACGCCGGCACCCGCAGGCAGGCGGCCTCGTGCCGCGGCCCGGCGACGCGCAGGGCGGGGTCCTGCATGGCGCAGTCCGGCCCGGCCAACGTGCAGCGCGGCGCGAAGCGGCAGCCGGGCGGCAGCTTCCCGGGCGGCGGCACCACGCCCTCGATCGCCTCCAGCCGCTCCATCTCCGCCTCGCCCGGCACGCAGCGCAGCAGCGCCGCGGCGTAGGGATGTGCCGGCGCGGCGAACAGCGCGGGTGTCGGCGCACGCTCCACGACGCGCCCAGCATACATTACGACCACCCGATGCGCCTGTTCCGCCACCACGCCGAGGTCGTGCGTGATGAACAGCACAGCCATGCCGAATTCCGCCTGCAGGTCTGTCAACAGCGCGAGGATCTGCGCCTGGATCGTGACGTCCAGCGCGGTGGTCGGCTCGTCGGCGATCAGCAGGTCGGGCCGGCAGGCCAGCGCGGCGGCGATCATCACGCGCTGGCGCATCCCGCCCGACAAGCGATGCGCGTAGTCGTCCACCCGCGTCGCGGCAGCCGGGATGCCGACGCGGTCCAGCAGCGCGATGGCGCGCCGCCGCGCTTCCGCCCGGCCCAGCCCCTGGTGCAGCATCAGCGGCTCCATCACATGCGCGCCGACGCTCAGCACGGGGTTGAGGGAGGCCATCGGCTCCTGGAAGATCATGGCGATGCGGTCGCCGCGGATGCGGCGCATGTCGCGCTCCGCGAGGCGCGCCAGGTCCTGGCCCGCGAAGCGGATCGCGCCCGCGGTGATCCGGCCCGGCGGCTCCAGTAGGCGCATGATGGCCAGCGCCGTCACGCTCTTGCCGCTGCCGCTCTCGCCCACCAGCGCGACGGTCTCGCCGCGTTCCACGTCGAAGGACGCGCGGTCCACGACCGTGACCGGCTGCGTCCCTGTGCCGAAGGCGACGGCGAGGTCCTCGACCTCCAGCAGGGGCATCTAGCCCGGCGGTCCCTCGCCGCGGGCGCGGGCGGCGTCGACATGGGGCGGCACCTCGCCGAAGGCGCGGTCGATGCCGCGGGCCTTCAGCCAGTCCTTGTGCCGGCCCACGCGCGGGTTGTTGCAGCGTTCCGCGTAGAAGGGCAGCAGCGGCTTGAACCATTCCAGCAGGCGCCGCAGCTCCGCGATCGGCTCCATGCTGTGGTCCACGCGCAGGTCCACATGCGCCACCGCCTGGTCCTTGTACACCAGCAGCGCCGCCGAGGTCTGGCCTTCCGGATACTGGCCGCCGACGTCGCGCCCGGCCTCGATCGCGCGCATCAGCCGCTCCTCGAAGGGCTCGCCTCGGCTGCCCAGGTAGCCGTCATGGATGGCCTGCACGACATGCGGGCCTTCCAGGAAGTTGCCGAGCGCCACGAAGCCATCGCCGACCAGGTGCGAGGAATGGTTGCGGTTGTTCGCGCCGGTGCGCGCCACCGCGGCGCCGGTGGTGTCGATCACGGCGATCTGGCGGAACTCGATGTGCTCGTCGCCGTCCACCAGTTCGTTGAGCACCTTCGGCGCCCTGGCGCCCATCTCCAGCATCCGCATGCCCCACCGGGCCAGCCGCGGCTCCGGCGTCGCCTGGTGCGCGATGACGCCGACCCCGTGCATCACATGCACGCAGCGCGAGCCGACCGCCGGCGAGGAGGTGGCGATGCCGATGCCGATCGCGCCCGTCTCCGGGCAGCGGGCCGCGATTGTGAAGGTCATCGGGCTACCCTCCGTGATGTCGTCCGGCGGGGAGGAGCATAGACATTGCGCCTTGCCGGAGGCAACGCAGCGGCACTAGCCTTCCCGCCGCGGCTTCGAAGGATGATGCGATGCGTCCGTTCGGCGAGGAATTCTCCACCTTCGCGATCTCGGCGCGCTGTCCCGACAGCGGCAAGCTCGGCGTCGCCATCTCCACGCGGCCAATCGGCGTCGGCGCGCGCTGCCCGTTCATCGCGCCCGGCCTCGGTATCACGGTGACGATGGCGGTCACCGATCCGCGCCTCGGACCGCTCGGCCTGAACCTGATGAAGCTGGGCTACAGCGCGCAGCGCACGCTGGACGAGATCGCGGCGAGCGACCCGCACATCGAATGGCGCCAGGTCAGCGTGATCGACCGCGACGGCAATGCCGTGGCGCGCACGGGCGCGCAGAACAAGGACTGGTCGGGCCATTTCTGCGAGCCCAACATGGTCGCCATGGGCAACGGCCTGATCAGCGAACGCACGGCCAGCGCGATGCGCGACACCTACCGCGCCACGGCCGGCCAGGCGCTGGAGGATCGGCTCATGCTGGCGCTGGAAGCCGGCCGCGACGCGGGCGGGCAGCATGGCGGCCAGCATTCCGCGGCGCTGCTGGTCTACCGGACGCAGCCCTACCCGCTGATCGACCTGCGCGTGGACGAGCATGACGAGCCGATCGGGGAGCTGCGCCGCATCCTCGAGCTCTACCGCCCGACCATCGACTACTACGAGTTGCGCCCCGCCCAGCCGCACGCGCTGGGCGGCGAAGCCGACTGGATCGCCGCGAAGGCCGCGAGGGCTGGCCGATGACCTTCACCGTCGTCGCGCGCTGCCCGCGCACCCGCATGCTCGGCGTGGCCATGGCCACGCGCTCCATCGCCGTCGGCAACCGCTGCCCCGTCGTCGTCTCCCGCATGGCGGCGGGATCGGTGCAGGCGGTGGCCGACCCGCGGCTGACGCTCACCTGCCAGAAGCTCATCGCGCTGGGCTGGCATGCGCCGAAGGTGGTGCAGGAACTGGCCGACAGCGACCCGCGCCGCGACTCGCGCCAGATCGGCGTGGTGGACATCTACGGCCACGCCGCCGCCTTCACCGGCGCGCAGAACACCGCCTATGCCGGCCACATCACCGGCGATGGCTGGCTGGCGATGGCCAACGCCGTCGTCTCCGCTGCCGTGGTGGAGGAGATGGCGGCCGCCGTGGCGGACGAAGGCCCCGCGCTGGAGGAACGGCTGATGCGCGGGATCGAGGCCGGCGGCCGGGCCGGCGGGCAGAAGGAAGGCCAGAACTCCGCGGCCATCCTGGTGCATGCGGACGAACCCTTCTCCTACCTCGATCTGCGCGTGGACCTGCATGACGAGCCCATCGCGGAGCTGCGGCGCATCTTCGACCGCATCTCGCCGCTCGGGCCCTACTTCCAGGAACGGCCGTACAACCCGCAGATCGGGCGCGACGACCACTGGCTGATGGCGCGCGGCCTGCCGCCGCCCGGCCGGCACTGAGGGAGGCGCCGATGCGCAGCAGCCTGCTCGCCCTTGGCGCCGCGCTGGCGCTGGCCATGCCCGCCGCCGCGCAGCAGCGCGGCCAACTGGTGGTGGGCGCGGCCATCTTCACCGACAGCATCGCCCCCGCCGCCGGCGGCTACAACACGCTCTCACTGGTGTACCAGACCTGGGACCCGCTGGTGGCGCGCGACCACAACGACGACATCGTGCCGGCGCTGGCCGAACGGTGGGAGACGCTGAGCCCGACGCATTGGCGCTTCCACCTGCGCCGCAGCGTGCGCTGGCACGACGGCACGCCCTTCACCGCGGAGGACGTGAAGTTCACCATCGACTACGTCACCAACCCGCGCACCGTCTACGTCCGCAAGGGCCGCATCGCCGGCATCGCGGCGGTGGAGGTGGTGGACCCGCACACGCTGGACATCCGCACCACCTCCCCCGCGCCGCTGCTGCTGCGCGGGCTGGCGGACATCGCCATAGAGCAGCGCGCCATCACGGAACGCCTGGGCCCGGCCGAAGCCGCGCGCCGCCCGGTCGGCACCGGGCCCTGGCGCTACGTGGAGTGGATCAGCGGCGACCGCTACGACCTGCAGGCCAACCCGGAGTACTGGGGCGGCGCGCCGCGCGTGGAGCGCCTGCGCATCCGCACCATTCCCGAAGGCTCGACCCGCGTCGCCTCGCTGCTGGCGGGCGAGACCCACATCATCGAGGAAGTGCCCGTCGACCTGATCCCCTCGGTCCGCCAGCGCCGCAACCTGGCGATCGACGCGGTGGAAAGCTCCGTCAGCCTGGTCCTGACCTTCGACACGCGGACGCCGCCCTTCAACGATGTTCGCGTGCGCCGCGCCGTGGACCACGCGATCAACAAGCCGCAGATCCACCAGCAGATGCTGGAGGGGCTAGGCAGCGTGCTGGACGGCCAGCTGGTGACGCGCGCGACCTTCGGCCACAACCCGAACCTGCAGGCCCGTCCCTTCGACCAGGCGCGCGCCCGCGCCCTGCTGCGCGAAGCCGGCTTCCCCGATGGCATCGACACGCGCATCAACACGCTCTCCGGCCGCTACCTGTCGGACGTGGACATCGCCAATGCCGCGGCCGGAATGATGCGCGCGATTGGCATCCGTGCCTCCGTCAACGTCGTGGAAGGCGCGGTCTGGTCGCGGCTCGACCGCAATCGCGAGCAGGGGCCGATCTACCAGGTCGGCTGGTTCAGCGTGGGCGACGCCGACTTCAACACGGTCTGGTACACCGAGGCGAGCCGCCGCAACTACTGGACCAACGCCGAGTTCGACCGGCTGTGGGAGGAAGCGCGCAGCACGCTGGACCAGGATGCGCGCCGCCGCGCCTACCACCGCATGATGGAGATCATGCACGAGGAAGTGCCCTCCATCTTCCTGTTCGGCCTGCCGCGCATCTACGGCCGCAGCAACCGAGTGGCGGCCGGGTGGAACCCGCCCCGCGACAGCCTGCTGCGGCTGCACCGGGTGGAGCTGCGCTAGCGCGTGGCCTACCTGCTGCGGCGTCTGCTGCTGGTGCCGGTGCCGCTGCTGATCGTCGTCGTCTTCGTCTTCGTCGTGCTGCGCCTCACTGGCGATCCTGTCGCCATCTATCTGGGCATCGACGCCACGCCGGAGCAGGAGGCGCTGTTGCGCGCCGAGCTCGGCCTGGATGATCCCGTGCCTGTGCAGTTCGCCTGGTTCCTGCTCGACCTTCTGCAGGGCGATTTCGGCAACAGCCTGCAGCATCGCGCGCCCGCAATGGAGCTGGTGGGCGCGCGCCTGCCGGCGACGCTGCAGCTCGCCGCAATGGGCCTCGGGCTGGCGATCGTGCTGGGCGTGCTCGGCGGCATCGCCGCGGCGGTCTGGAACGATCGGCTGCCGGACCTCGTGCTGACCGCCCTCGCCGTCATCGGGCAGTCCATGCCCTCCTTCTGGCTCGGCATCCTGCTGATCCAGCTCTTCGCGCTGGAGCTGGGATGGCTGCCGACCTCCGGGCGGGAAGGCTGGGAGAGCGCTGTCCTGCCCACCCTCACCCTGGCCGTCTTCCTGCTGCCCAACTTCATCCTGGTGACGCGCACCGCCGTGCTGGAGACGGCGCGCGAGCAGTTCGTCGCCACCGCCAGGGCCCGCGGCGTGGGCAGCGCGCGCGCGCTGTTCCGCCACGTGCTGCCGAACGCGCTCAATCCCGTGGTCAGCCTGGTCGGCCTGCAGCTCGGCAGGCTGATGGGCGGGGCAGTGGTGACGGAGACGGTCTTCGCCTGGCCCGGCGTGGGTCGGCTGATGGTCTCGGCGATCTTCCAGCGCGACGTTCCGGTGGTGATAGCCGGCGTCTTCATTGTCGCGGTCACCATCGTGTTGGCGAACCTGGTCGTGGACATCGTCCAGGCGGCCATCGACCCGCGCATCCGGCTCCGCTGAGGCGATGCGCCGCCGCCTCTTCGGGCCACGCGTGAAGCTGGCCGTCGGCGCGGCGCTGGTGCTGCTGATGGTGGCCTGCGCCGTGTTCGCGCCGTGGCTCGCGCCGCACGATCCCTACGCGCAGGACCTGATGGCGCGGCTGCGCCCCCCGGTCTGGGCCGATCGTGGATCGTGGGCCCATCCGCTCGGCACCGACAATTTTGGACGCGACCTGCTTTCCCGCCTCATCCACGGCTCGCGCCTGTCCATCCTGGTGGGGCTCGCCGCCATGGCGCTGGCGCTCACCATCGGCACCACGCTCGGCATCCTGGCCGGTTATCTCGGCGGGCGCGTCGAGCAGGTGGTGATGCGCTTCGCCGATGCCTGGCAGGCCATCCCGGAGATCCTGCTGGCGATCGTCGTCGTCGCCGTGCTGGGCGGCGGCGTCACGGTGCTGATCCTCGTGCTCGGCTTCGCGGGGTGGGAGGTCTACACGCGCGTCACCTTCAACCTCGGCCGCAGCCTGCGGGAGCGACCCTTCGTGGAAGCCGCAATCGCCGCCGGCGCGGGCGGCGGCTACATCATGTGGCGCCACCTGCTGCCGCAGATGATCCCGGTGCTCAGCGTGATCGCCACGCTGCAGGTGGGCCAGCTGATCCTGCAGGAAACGGCGCTCTCCTTCCTCGGCCTCGGCCTGCCGCCGCCGACCGCGACCTGGGGCAACATCCTGGCGGAAGGGCGGGAGAGGCTGTGGGTCGCGCCCTGGATCGCCAACCTTGCGGGCTGCGCCATTATCCTGCTGGTGCTCGGCATCAACCTGCTGGGCAATGGCCTGCGGGAACTGCTGGACCCGAAGCGCGTCGGCCGCGGCTGAACGCCGCTACGCGCCACGCAGGGAGAGGAAGTCCCGGACCGCGCGGTCCAGCAGCGCATCCGGGTCCGGGCGCCCCATGGCATCGTGGAACACCTCGTATTCCAGCGGGCCGCGATAGCGTGCGGCATCCAGGTCGCGCAGCAACAGCGCCAGGTCGGCGGGCCCGGTCGCGAGATCCGCGCGCCGCGGCGGGCCGCCATCCGCCAGGATATCCAGCCCGCAGATCTGCACCAGGAACAGGCGATCCGGGTGGCCCGCCACCACCCTCTCCAGCGCCGGGTCCCACCAGGAATGGAACAGGTCGAGCGTCAGCCCGCAGCGCGGATCATCGCCGATCAGTGCCAAGGCCTGGTCCAGCTGGTTGATGCAGCTGCGCGTGCCGATGGCGGCCGGATGGATCGGCTCCACCGCCAGTCGCACGCCCAGCGCCCCGGCGCGTCGCGCCAGCGCGGCGAAGCCCTCCGCGGTTCGGCGCCGCGCCTCGCGCAGTGACGGCGGCGCGCCATGCGCGGCGCCATGCAGCACGCCGCCCAGGATCACATTCACCGGCGCATCCAGCTCCTGCGCTGCGGCCAGCAGCCGCGCGTCCAGCGCGGCCTGCTCCC
>NZ_JAPSMD010000247.1 GCF_027856955.1 Falsiroseomonas oryzae
GGGCGAGGCCCGTGCAGCCATTCGCCGCGCGCCACGCGGCGAAGCTGCGCGGGACGGAGAGCCGGCGGTCCGCCTGGACCAGCCCGCCGAGGCCAACCGTGCCGTCCCAGCGCAGCACCGGATCCTCGGTGCCGGCCAGGACCAGCACGGGCAGCGGCCGCGGCGGCGCGCAGGGCGGCCCCTCAGCGGGATGAGTCGCGTGGAACAGCACCAGCGAGGCGAGCCGGCCGCCCCGCAGGCAGGCATAGCGCAGCGCCATCATCCCGCCATTCGAGATCCCGGCCAGGTGGATGCGCGCGGGATCGGCAATGCCCTGCGCGACCAGCCGGTCCAGCAGCGCATCGAGGAAGGCCACGTCGTCGGCGGCCGAGAGCACGCCCGGCGCGCGGTTCGCCAGGGCATCGTCGTTCCAGAAGATCCCGGCGGCGTCCGGGAACACCACGGCGAAGCCGGCCTCTCGCGCCAGGGCCGGCAGGCGCAGCAGGTCGCGCGTGCCATGGCCGGAGACGGCCGCGGCATGCAGCACCACGATGGTCGGCGCCGGGCCGCGGGCGGCGGCACGGTCCAGAACGGCGAAGCGGTCGCCGGGCAGGCGCAGCGCCTCTCCACCGCAGGCCGCGAGCAGCAGGCAGAGCGCGCCGAGGCACGTCACAATGAGGCAGGGTCGCATCGCATCCTCCTGCCCGCCTAACGCGGGCAGGGGTCAGGCGTGCGCCGCCTCGGGGCCGGAGAGCTGGGTGCGCACCAGGGCGGCGAAGCGCCCGTCCAGCCGGACCAGCTCGTCGAAGCTGCCGCGCTCCATCACGCGGCCGTTCTCGAAGACCATGATCTCGTCGGCGTCGCGCACGGTGGACAGGCGATGGGCAATGATGAAGGTGGTGCGGCCGGCCATCAGCGCCTTCAGCGCCTTCTGCACGCGGGCCTCCGTGGCGGCGTCCAGCGCGCTGGTCGCCTCGTCCAGGATCAGCACCGGCGGGTCCTTCAGCAGCGCACGGGCAATGGCCAGGCGCTGGCGCTGTCCGCCCGAGAGCGCGCTGCCGCGTTCCCCCACCATCGTGTCGTAGCCCTGCGGCTTGCGGATGATGAAGTCGTGCGCCTCCGCCATGCGGCAGGCGCGCTCGATCTCCTCCTGGGTGGCGTCGGGGCGGCCGACCACCAGGTTGTCGCGGATCGAGCGGTTGAACAGCAGCGCTTCCTGGAACACCACGCCGACGTTGCGGCGCAGGCTTTCCAGCGAGATGTCGCGCAGGTCGTGGCCGTCCAGCGCGATGCGCCCGGCCACCGGGTCCCACAGACGCTGCAGCAGCGCCATCGCCGTGGACTTGCCGGCGCCGGTCTGCCCGACCAGCGCGACGGTGCGGCCGGGCGGGGCGACGAGGTCGATGCCGTCCAGGATGCGCGGGCCGCCGGGATAGGCGAAGGCCACCTCCTCGAATCGGACCTCGCCCTGCACGCGGCCGAGATCCAGCGCGTCCGGCTTCTCCGGCACCGAGGAGCGGCTGTCGAGCACGGCGAAGAACTGCTCCACCGCGGGCGCCTGGGTGACGGTGTGGGAGACGAAGGCGACCGCGCTCTCCATGCGGCCGATCAGCAGCGTGGCGAAGCCCATGAAGGAGACGATATCGCCGACGCTCGCCTGGCCGCGGAGGTGCAGGATGGTGCCGAGCACGAAGATCAGGATGACGGTGATCGTCGCCGCGGCGCGGGTCAGCACCGCGACCACGGCCCACCAGTTCAGCACCGGGAACTGGCGGTCCAGCACCTGCCGGACGATGTCGCCGAACAGCCGCGCCTCGGAATGCAGCCGGGTGAAGGACTGCACGACCACAACGTTGGAGAGCGCGTCCTGCGCGTTGCCGGCCAGCTGGGTGTGCAGCGCCTCCACCTCGCCCTGCGCCTCGTGCGTCTTGTTGATCACCCAGGCCGAGACCAGGGCGAAGAGCACGACGAGCACGATCAGCAGCAGCCCCAGCCGCCAGTTCATGAACATGGTCAGCGGCAGCAGCACCAGCGCGCCGATGAAGGTGATGAGGTGGTCGCGGAAGAAGGAGAGCCAGAAGCCGAACAGGTTGTCGGACCCGCGCAGCATCACCTTCATCAGCCGGCCGGACTGCGTGTCGCCATGGAAGGAGAGCGGCAGGGCCAGCACATGCTCGAAGTAGTGGCCCATGGCGACCAGGCGGTTGCGGTGCGCCATGCGGTCCGACAGCAGCGCGACGGCGACGTTGGCGCCGATGCCGGAGAGCCCGACGGCGCCCCACAGCGCCAGCAGGGCCATCGCCTCGGTCCACAGCCCCTCCGTCGTCAGCCGGTCGGAGCGGGAGAGCAGGTCCACGACCCGGCCGAACAGGACGGGTTCCAGGAAGGACAGGCCGGCGAGTGCCAGCGCGGCGAAGGTCAGCCCGACCGCCACCCAGCGATCCGGCGCCAGGAGCGCCAGCACCCGTCCGTAGAGCCTGAAGAGATGCATCTGCCGGCCCCTTCCGCCTGCCGCGCCCTTCCGCGGTCGCGCCGCAGGGTGCGCGGCGCCGGGGAGCAGCCCGGCCTCCGCCCCTAAGGACTCGCGAAAAAACCGCCGGCTTGCAAGCCGCGGCCGGAATGCGGCAGGAACGGGCGGCAAGCGCAGCAGCGGGACGGCAGTTCCCGCATGCCGGAGGAGACCACCCGTGACCGACACGACCACCCCTGCCCCGCGTGCCACGCGCCGCACCCTGCTCGGCGCCGCCCTGGCCACGCCGGTGCTGCTGCCCACCGGCGCGCGTGCGCAAGGCGCCTGGGCGCCCAGCCGTACCGTGCGCCTCGTCGTCGGCTTCCCGCCGGCCGGCACCACCGACATCGCGGCGCGGCTGCTGGCGGAGCCGCTTGGCCGGCGGCTGGGCCAGCAGGTGGTGGTGGAGAACCGCCCCGGTGCCGGCGGCAACATCGGCAACGACGTGGTGGCGAAGGCCGATCCGGACGGCCACACGCTGCTGATGCAGACGATCAGCGGCGGCGCGATCAACTACTCGCTGTATGGCGCGCGCATGCCCATCAAGCCGGAGGATCTGGCGGCGGTGGGGCTGATGATCCGCGTGCCGAACGCGATCTTCGTCAACCCGAACCTGCCGGTGAACACGCTGCAGGAACTGGTGGCCTATGCCCGGGCGCGGCCGGGGCGGCTCAACATCGGCTCCTCCGGCGCCGGGACCTCGCTGCACATGACGGGCGAGTTGCTGAAGCTGGAGGCCGGGATCGACCTGACGCACGTGCCCTTCCGCGGCGCCGGGCCGATGATGCAGGAGATCATCGCCGGCCGGGTGGAGGTCGGCGTGGACAACCTGCCCTCCGTCATCGGCCATCTGCGCGAGGGGCGGCTGCGGCCGCTGGCGGTGACCACGCGGGAACGCACGCCGGCGATGCCGGAGGTGCCGGCCACGGCCGAGCAGGGGCTGCCGGGGGTGGAGGCGACGGCCTGGTTCGGCGTGCAGGCCCCGGCGCGCACGCCGCGCGCGGCGATCCAGCGCATCTCCGACGAGATGAACCAGATCATCCGCGAGCCCGACATGCAGCGCCGCCTGGCGGATCTGGGCGGCATGGCGCCGAACCTGACGCCGGACGGCGGCACCAGCCCCGAGGCCTTCGACGCCTTCATCAAGGCGGAGATCGCCAAGTGGAGCGAGGTGGTGCGCCGCAGCGGCGCGCAGGTGGAGTAGCCCGCGGCTACTCCACCCGGATCCCCTGCGCCGCGATGATCTGGCCCCAGCGGGCCCGTTCGGCCGCGGCGCGGGCGGCGAAGGCGCCGGGGGCGTTGGGCAGGTAGATCAGCCCCTGGTCCGCCAGGAAGCGCTGCGCCTCCGCGCTCTCGGCGACCTTCACGTATTCGGCGTGCAGCCGGGCGACGATCGGCGCCGGCGTCGCGGACGGCGCGATCACGCCGTACCAGGTGGCGACGTCGATATCGTAGCCCTGTTCCTGCAGCGTCGGCACCTCCGGCAGTTGCGGCACGCGCACCGGCGTGGTCACCGCCAGGGCGCGGATCTGGCCCTGCTGCACCGGGCCCTTCATCAGCGGCAGCGTGTCGAACATCGCCTGGATGTCGCCGCGCAGCATGGCGGGCAGGCTCTCGTTGGTGCCGCGGAAGGGCACGTGCTCCATCGCGATGCCGTCGCGACCCCTGAACATCTCGAAGATCAGGTGCTGCGCGGTGCCGACGCCGACGCTGGCGTAGTTGGACCGCCCCGGCCGGCCGCGCACCCAGGCGATCAGCTCCGCCACGTTGCGCGCGGGCACGTCGTTGTTCACCACCAGCACCAGTGGCGCGGCGGCAAACATCACCACCAGCGCCAGGTCACGCTGCGCGTCATAGGGCGTGTCGCGGAACAGGTGGGGGAAGATGGTCAGCGGGCCGAGATTGCCCATGCCGATCGTGTAGCCATCGGGCGCGGCACGCGCGACCTCCGCCACGCCGATGCGTCCGCCCGCGCCGGAGCGGAAGTCGTTGACGATGGGCTGGCCGAGGGCACGGGAGACGGGGTCGTTGAAGGCGCGCGCGACCAGGTCGTTGAGGCCCCCTGGCGGCCATGGCACGATGAAGCGCACCGGCCGGGCCGGCCAGGCGGGGCCCTGGGCACGGGCCGGGGCCGGCACCAGGACAGGGGCGATGGCGGAGGCGATCAGGGTGCGGCGCAGCATGCGCGAAGCCTCGCCTTGCCGGCGCGATCGTGCAAGGGCGGAACGGCGGCAGGGACGCAGGCAGGCATGACAGCACATCCGATCGCGCCGATCGGCGGGCGCGCGGCCTGGACCGGGGCGGAGATGGCGCGCGACACCTCCTGGGTGATGGCGCTGCCGGCGGGCGCGCAGGAGGAGATCGCGGCGACGCTGGCCGCGCTGGGCGAGAGACTGGTGCCACGCTTCGACGCCCGCCACTTCGCGCTGCCCGCCACCGCGGCGTTCCTGCGCGAGGTGGCGCAGGAGCTGGAGCATGGGCGCGGCCTGGTGCGGCTGACCGGGCTCGATCCTGCGCGCTTCTCCGCAGCCGACCTGAAGCGCGTGTTCTGGGGGCTGATGTGCCACCTCGGCACGCCGCTGCCGCAGAACACCACGGGCGAGGTGCTGGCCGAGGTGACGGACGAGACCGGCGTGGGCGCCGCCGTCGCGGCCGGCTCGGCGCGGGCGCGCAGCCGGTCCACCGGCGCGCTGCGCTTCCACACCGACAAATGCGACCTGCTGTGCCTGCTCTGCGCCTCGAACGGGATCGCGGGCGGCATCTCGCGCATCGTCTCCACCGTCGCGATCCATGACGCGATGGCGGCGCGGCGGCCGGACCTGCTGGCGGTGCTGTACCAGGAGTTCTGGCGCGCCCGGCCGGCCGACGAGGAGGGCGAGGGGATGGCATCGTGCCCCTTCCCCATGCCGGTCTTCGCGCGCGGCCCGGATGGCGATTTCACCAGCCAGTACAGCCGCACCTATGTGGAGATGGCGCAGGGCATGCCCGGCGTGCCGCCGCTGACGCCGCAGCAGGTGGAGGCGATGGACATGCTGGCCGCGCTGGCCGACGAGCTCTGCGTGGAGATGCCCTTCGAGCCCGGGCAGATCCAGCTGATGAACCAGCACGTCACCTATCACGGGCGCACCGCCTATGCGGACGACGCGGCGACTGGCGCGCGGCGCAACCTGCTGCGCATATGGCTGGCCAGCCCGATCAGCCGCGCGCTGCCCGCGGGCCATGCGGACCAGTGGGGCGACGTGCGGGCCGGCGCGCTGCGCGGCGGCGCAATTCCCGGACGCAGCGCCGTCGCTGCCTGACCTCGACGAACCGGAGAGAACGAGACGATGAGCCTTCGCCGCCGCACGCTTCTCGGTGCCACGCTGGCCCTGCCCTGGATCGGCACCGCGCACGCACAGGGGACGTCGTCACCCTGGGCGCCGACGCGCCCGGTGCGCCTCGTCGTGCCCTTCCAGGGGGGCGGCGCCACCGACCTGACCGCGCGGCTGATCGCGGAGCGCCTGGGCCCCATGCTCGGGCAGCCGGTGGTGGTGGACAACCGCCCGGGCGCGGGCGGCAATGTCGGCGCGGAGATCGTCGCCCGGTCGGACCCGGACGGGCACACGCTGCTGATGTGCACGATCGGCACGGCCAGCATCAACCAGTTCCTCTACAGCCGCATGCCGTTCCGGCCGGAGGACCTGGCCGCCGTCGCGCTGGTGAACCTGGTGGCGAACGGGATCGTGGTGCATCCCTCGGTGCCGGCGCGGAGCTTCCAGGAGTTCGTCGCCCACGCGAAGCAGAACCCGGGCCGCATGAATTACGGCACGCCGGGCAACGGCACCTCCGGCCACATGTCCGGCGAGTACCTGAAGGTGCGCGCGGGGATCGACATCACCCACGTGCCCTATCGTGGCACCGGCGGCGTGATCCCCGACCTGCTCTCCGGCACGCTGCAGGTCGCGGTGGACAACCTGCCCGCCTACATCCCGCATATCCGGGAGGGGCGGATGCGCCTGCTCGCGGTGACCTCGCGCGACCGCTGGTTCACCAATCCCGAGGTGCCGACGGTGATCGAGAGCGGCATCCCCGGCTTCGAGGCGGTGGCGTGGTTCGGCGTGCAGGCGCCGGCGCGCGTGCCGGCGAACGTGCTGCAGCGCTACGCCGATGCCATCGCGGAGATCTCGCGCGACCCGGCGGTGGTGGCGCGCCAGCGCGAGATCGGCGCTGAGCCGCGGCCGCTGGGGCCGGCGGCCTTCGAGGCGTTCATCCGCGAGGAGAACGAGAAGTGGCGCGAGGTGGTGCGGGTGAGCGGGGCGAAGCTGGATTGAGGCAGGGGCCGGGGCGCTGGTGAACGCGCCGTCCCCCGCTTGCGGGGGAGTGTCGGATGGAGGCGGTGCATTCGGCCGCCGCATGTCGCTCGCGCCCCCACCCCGACCCTCCCCCGCAAGCGGGGGAGGGAGAGACATGTGCGGGGGAAGGTGAGGCGAGGCGCGAAGGACTACGCCGCCTGCTCCACCGCCACCCGCGCCACCGCCCGCGCGATGGCCTCGGCGCGCGGCAGGTCCACGCTGTCGGGCCAGCGATCCTCCGGGGCGTGGAACCAGGGGTTGTCGCCGATCAGCGAGAGGTAGCGGCCGCCGCGCTCCTCGATCTCATGCGCCTCCCCATTCGCCTTGCCGCCGGTCGCCGCCTCGATCGGCGCGCGGGGATGGCCGGCCTCGGCCAGCGCATCGGCCATGCGGTCGGCCAGGCCGACGACATTGCTGCGCACCACCAGCCGCTCCGCCCCCGCGCAACCGAGATTGGCGCCGAGATGCACCACCAGGGCGCTGTCGCTGGCCAGTTCCGGTTCGCGCGCGAAGGCGCGCTGCGCGCCGATATGGCCGAGCTCGTGGCCGCAGGTGGCCAACGCCACCACGCCGCGCCGCCGTTCCGCGCCAGCCAAGGCCGTGAGCGCGGCGAGCCAGGCCAGGATGCCCCCTGCCCGCTCCGCCGTGCTGGTCCACCAGGAGGTGCGCGGCGTCAGCAGCACCAGCGGCGGCGCATCGCCATCCTCGGGGCCGGGCAACGCCGCGCGGATATTGGCGGAGCGGCCACTGGTACGGTGGCCCTGCACCACCAGCTTGGCTGGCGCGCCGCGCTCGGCCAGCAGGCCGAGCCACGGCGCCTCCCGCCCCGGCAGTTGCAGCACGGGCGGGCCGAAGGGGTCCAGCGCGTCATGCGCGTTCAGCGGGGCCAGGCTGTCCGGCCGCGTGCGCAGCGCGACGAGGATGGCGGCGTGCGCGCTCTCCCGCCGCGCCAGCGCGAAGGCGTTGCCGGGCAGGCTGGCGGCGCGCGGCTCCATCTCCACCACGCCGAAGCGCGCGGCGGAGCCGAGCGGACCGAGCGTGCCGACCAGGCCGCCGCCATCCGTCGTGCCGCCGTCGAACAGCGGAAGGCCTTGCACCGTGCGGCCGCCCGCGATCAGCTCCGACGGGCC
>NZ_JAPSMD010000248.1 GCF_027856955.1 Falsiroseomonas oryzae
TCCAGCTCCCGCAGCTGCGAATCCGCCGCGCGCAGCCCGGCATCGGCGCAGATGCGCGCCTGAAGCGGCCCGGCGGGCGCGGTGCAGGGCGGTGCCTGGCGCGGCTGCGCCTGCGCGGCAAAGGCAAGCGGCACGGACAGCAGCGCCGCGATGGCCGGACGAAGCATGTGGCGAGGCCCCTTCCGCAGCGCGCATCCCGATGGCGCGGCGCGGAGGGGATGATGCAACGGGATTGCGGCGCGCCGAAGGTGGCGGCGCGCCGCAACCTATTCCGCGGCCTGCTTCGGCGTCTCGCCCAAAGCGCCGGGCCGGCGCGCGCGCAGCCGGCGGATGCGGCGCGCATCGGCCTCCAGCACGCGGAACTCCAGGCCGGAAGCATGGCTGATCAGCTCGCCGCGCGCCGGCACGCGGCCGGCGAGCGTGAAGACCAGGCCGCCGACGGTATCGATGTCGGCGGCACGCTCCTCCTCGGTCAGGATGGGGCCCATCCGCGTCTCGAAGGCCTCGATCGTCGTGCGCGCGTCCAGCTCCAGCGCGCCGTCCGGGCGTTCCACGATGGTGGGCGTCGCGATTTCGTCGTGCTCGTCGCTGATGTCGCCGACGATGGTCTCGACCAGGTCCTCGATGGTGACCAGCCCGTCGATGCCGCCGTACTCGTCCACCACCAGCGCCATGTGGATGCGCGCGGCGCGCATCTGCAGCAGCAGGTCCAGCACCGGGATGGTGGGCACCACCAGCAGCGGCTTGCGCAGGATGCCCTTCAGCGAGAAGGCGCCGGGATCCCGGCCGACCGCGGCGAAGACGTCCTTGATGTGGACCATGCCCACGATGTCGTCGAGGTTGCCGCGATAGACCGGGAAGCGGCTGTGGCCCTCCTTCTGGATGAGCCGGATCGCCTGGTCGAGCGTCAGGTCCTCCGGCATGGCCAGGATGTCGGCGCGCGGCACCATCACGTCGTAGGCGGTCTTGTCGCGCAGCCGCAGCACGTTGCCGAGCAGGATGCGCTCATGCGGGTCGAGGCCGGTGTCGTCTTCCTGCTTGCCGCGACGGTCGTCGTCGCGGTGCGGCTTGCCTTCGAGCAGCTCCTCCACGCGGTCACGCACGCTCTCGGCCTCGCGCTTGCGCAGCAGACCCTGCAGCTTCCAGAACAGGCCGTTCCGTCGCTCTCGCTCCGCGTGGCCGTTACCGCTGGCGGCGCTCACGTGACGCCCTTCCACGGGTTCGGCCGGCCGAGGCGGCGCATCACGCGGGCCTCCGCGCGTTCCATGCGTCGGGCCTCGCCGGCATGCAGGTGGTCGTGCCCGGCCAAGTGCAGCGCCCCATGCGCGACCAGATGCGCCAGGTGGTCGGCCGCGCGGCGCCTGGCCCCGCGGGCCTCCCGCCGGACCACGCCGAGCGCCAGCGCGACGTCGCCGAGATAGCCGGGGACCTCCGCCGGGAAGGACAGTACGTTGGTCGGCTTGGCCTTGGCGCGGTGGCGGCCATTGAGCCGCTTCACCGCGGCGTCGTCGGCCAGCAGCACCGTCACGGCGCCGCGCGCCCCCGCCTCATCCAGGGCCGCGGCGACGGCGCGGCGGGCAAGCGCCTCGGGCCGAGGCACCGCGGCGCGCCATCCTGGCGCCTCCAGGAGGACGGTGACCTGCCCGCCCCCCGATCGAATCCCGGCCGAAACCCGGCCGGGACGTCTACTTCCCGGTTCCATCCTTCTCCATACCCGCGCGCCCGCGACCCTCCCGGGAACGGGGAGACGCCGCGTCGGCACGCCCATAGGCCGCGACAATACGGGCCACTAGTGGATGTCTTACCACATCCCGCTCTGCGAATCTCGCAACCGCGATGCCCTCCACCCCGTCCAGGATCGAAAGCGCCTCGTGCAGGCCGGAGGCCTGGCCGGGGGGCAGGTCCACCTGGGTGGGGTCGCCGGTGACGACCATGCGGCTGCCCTCGCCCATGCGGGTCAGGAACATCTTCATCTGGGCGGGGGTGGTGTTCTGCGCCTCGTCCAGGATGGCGTAGCAATGCGCCAGGGTCCGGCCGCGCATGAAGGCGAGCGGCGCGACCTCGATCTCGCCGGCGGCCATGCGGCGGGCGACCTGCTCGGCCGGCATCATGTCGTGCAGCGCGTCGTAGAGCGGGCGGAGATAGGGATCGACCTTCTCCTTCATGTCGCCGGGCAGGAAGCCCAGCCGCTCCCCGGCCTCCACCGCCGGGCGGCTCAGCACGATGCGGTCCACCCGGCCGGCCTGCAGCAGCGCGACGCCCTGCGCCACGGCCAGGTAGGTCTTGCCGGTGCCCGCCGGGCCGATGCCGAACACCATCTCGGCGCGGGCCAGCATGTCCATGTAGGCGGCCTGGGCCGGGCTGCGTGGCGCGATCGCGCCCTTGCGGGTGCGGATCGCCGGGATGTCCTGCAGCGGCAGGCGGGGGTCGGCCTCCTGCACGCCTTCGGCCATGCGCATCGCGGCCTCGACCTCGGCGCTGCCCACATGCTCGCCCTTCTGCAATCGCCGCCACAGGTCGGCGAGCGCCGCCTCCGCCACCTCGGTCCGCTCCGGCGCCCCGGAGATGGTCAGCCGGTTGCCCCGGCTGGCGATCCGGATCCCGAGCCGCATCTCCATGCGGGCCAGGTTGCGGTCATGCTCCCCGTAGAGCAGCGGCAGCAGCTGGTTGTCGTCGAACTGCAGCGTGACCGACCGGCTGGAGGGGAGATCGGCGGCAGCCCGGTTTCGGGCGTCGCCGGCGCGGAAGGCGAGGGCGGTGGTGCTCAAGCGGCGGCTTTCTCCTGTTCGGGTTGATCTCCGGCGCGCTCGCCGCCGATGAGGCGGGCGGCGAGGGAATTGGGATGGGTGGCGACGACCTCGCAGGGCACGACCTGCCCGACGAGGGAGAGCGGGGCTTCGGCATGCACCGGCTGCAGCCAGGGTGAGCGCCCGGCCACCTGCCCGGGATGCCGGCCGGGGCCGGTGAAGAGGACGTCGATGCGCAGGCCGTGGCGCGACCGGTTGAACGCCAGCTGCTGCTCTCGCAGCAGGTGCTGGATCTCGTGCAGGCGCCGGTCCTTCTCGACCTCCGGCACCTGAAATGGGGCGCCCGCGGCGGGGGTTCCAGGCCGCGGCGAATACTTGAAGGAGAAGGCCTGGGCGAAGCCGACCCGTTCGATCAGGCGCAGCGTGTCGCGGTGGTCGTCCTCGGTCTCGCCGGGATGGCCCGCGATGAAGTCGGAGGAGAGCGCGAGGTCGGGCCGCGCGGCGCGCAGCTTCTCGACGATGCGCAGGAAGTCGGCCGCGGCGTGGCCGCGGTTCATCGCCTTCAGAACCCGGTCGGAGCCGGACTGCACGGGCAGGTGCAGGAAGGGCATCAGCGCCGGGATCTCGGCGTGGGCGGCGATCAGGTCGTCGTCCATGTCGCGCGGATGGCTGGTGGTGTAGCGCAGCCTGGCGAGGCCCTCGATGCCGGCCAGCTCGCGCAGCAACCGGCCGAGGCCCCAGGTGGCGCCGTCCGGGCCCTCCCCATGGTAGGCGTTCACGTTCTGGCCGAGCAGCGCGACCTCGCGCGCGCCCTGCGCCACCAGCCGCCTGGCCTCCGCGACCACGGCGGCGACGGGGCGCGAATACTCCGACCCCCGCGTGTAGGGCACCACGCAGAAGGAGCAGAACTTGTCGCAGCCCTCCTGGATAGTGAGGAAGGCGATCGGGCCCTGCGGCGCGGCGGCCTCCGGCAGGTGGTCGAACTTCGCCTCGGCCGGGAAGTCGGTCTCGATCACGGCGCCGGCGGCGCGGGTGGCGCGGGCCACCATCTCCGGCAGGCGGTGGTAGCTCTGCGGGCCCAGCACGATGTCCACCCAGGGGGAGCGGGCGGTGATCTCGGCGCCCTCGGCCTGGGCGACGCAGCCGGCCACCGCCAGCACCATGCGGCCGCCCTCGGCCTCCTTCGCGCGCTTCGCCTCGCGCAGCCGGCCGAGCTCGGAGAACAGCTTCTCGCTGGCCTTCTCGCGGATGTGGCAGGTGTTGAGGATGACCATGTCGGCGCCCTCCGGCGTCTCCGCCGGGGCATAGCCGAGGGGGGCCAGCACATCCGCCATGCGGGCGCTGTCATAGACGTTCATCTGGCAGCCCCAGGTCTTCACGAAAAGACGCTTGCGGGGCGCCGCGGGCGAGGAGCCGGTCATGTCGGGTAGAACTCCGCCACCCCGCCGGAGGTCCGGCAGGGGAAAGGCGGGGAGATGCGCAACGCGTGCGCCCGGGTCAAGCGCGGGGCACGGGCCGCATCGGCCAGTCGCGAATCGGCACGAAGGAAAGGTGCTTTGTTGCGCCGCGTCGGGTCAAGCGGCAACCACTCTGGTTGCGCCAGTGGGCGCCAGCGGCTCCGCCGGGCGGTTCTGCCGCAGCGTCGCGCAGCTTTCCGTCACCACCTCGGCGCAGGCCGCGGCCAGCGTCTTGCGGTCGGGATAGGCGGCAGGGTCGAGCGGGGCGTGCAGCACCACCGTGGCGCGCGACTTGGCGCGGCGCGCCAGGCGCCAGAAATGCGTGACGATGTCGGTGTCGCCGTACCAGGCAAAGAGGGGCCGGTCGCGCCGGCAGGCCGGCAGCCCGCCCAGCCGGTCGAACACCACGGAAACCGGCTGCACCACGCGCGCATGGTCGGCGACCGAGAGGAAGGCGCTGCGGAAGGGCAGCACGCGGCCGCCGTCGCTGGTGGTGCCCTCCGGGAACAGGACCAGGCTGTCGCCCTGGCCCAGCCTTTCGCGGATGGCCCCGGCCTCGCCCTTGGTGCCGGTGCGGGTGCGGCTGACGAAGACGGTGCGGCCGAGGCGGGCGACCACGCGGATCAGCGGCCATTCGCCGACCTCCCGCTTTGCCACGAAGCAGGCATCCAGCACGGCCCCCAGCACCACCACGTCCAGCCAGGAGGAATGGTTGGAGACGAACAGCACCGACCGGCCCGGCGCCGGCTGCCCCACCAGCTGGATGCGCAGGCCGAGCAGGAAGGCCAGGGTGCGGAAGTAGAAGCGCCCGAAGCCGACATGCAAGCGGCCCGGCAGCGCCAGCAGCGCCGCCTGCACGGGGATGGCGAGCAGGGTCCACAGCACGATGGTGACCAGCCGTCGCACCGCCCGCACCCGCCCGCCCAGCGGGCGGAAGCCCAGCACGTCGCCCCACAGCGTCTCCGGATCCGAGGAGGAGAAGCTGATCGCCTTGCGCCGCCGCCGGCGGGGCGGGCGCAGGGCTTCGGGCGTCGTCAGGCGGGTGGCGGCCTCCATGCGGCCCATTAACGCTGCATGCGACGACACGGCAATGAAGGCTCGGCGACGGCGCGATGAAGTCCGCAGGTGTGGCCCCCGTGCCGCGCGTTGCCCCGCGGCGGTCGGCGCGGCAGGCTGGCCCGATGAGGAGAGCGCCGCGATGACCCGCAGCCCGACCCGCCGAAGCCTGGTCCTGGCCGCCCTGGCCGTCCCGGCGCTGGCCCGCGCGCAGGCCGCCTGGTCGCCCGACCGGCCGGTGCGACTGGTGGTGCCCTTCGCGCCGGGCGGCAGCCAGGACGTGCTGGGACGGCTCTTCGCCCAGGCGGTGTCGCAATCCGTCGGGCAGAACATCGTGGTGGAGAACCGCGCCGGCGCCGGCGGCATCCTCGGCGCGCAGGAGGTGGCGCGCGCCGCGCCGGACGGGCACACGCTGCTGCTGGCCACCGCCGGGCAGCTGACCATCGCCAAGGCGATCGGCCGGCGGCTGAGCTACGACCCGATCGCCGACTTCGCGCCGATCATCCATCTCAGCGACAGCCCGGTCGCGCTGGTGGTGGCGCCGAACCTGCCGCCGCGCGACATCGCCGGCCTGCTGGCCTTCCTGCGCGCCGCGCCGCAGCCCGTGCCCTATGCCTCCACCGGCATCGGCACCAACACCCACCTGATCATGGAGGACCTGAAGGCGCGCGAGCGGCTGAACGTGGAGCACGTGCCCTATCGCGGCGCGGCCGCGGCCTTCAACGACCTGGCGGCGGGGCGCATCGCGCTGATGTTCGTCTCCGTGCCCTCGGTGCTGGCGGTGACGGGCGGGCAGTTCCGCGTGCTCGGCGTGACGTCGCGCGCGCGCTTCCCGGCGACGCCGGAGGTGCCGACGCTGATCGAGGGCGGCGTGCGCGACTTCGAGGCCTCGATCTGGACGGGCCTTGCCGCGCCGGCCGGCACGCCGGCGCCGGTGGTGGAGCGCTGGCGGGCGGAATTCGCCCGCGCCCTGGGCTCGGAGGCGGTGAAGCCGCGGCTGGAAGGGCTGGGCGCGACGGCCAATGGCGCCGGCCCTGCCGAGTTCGGCGCGTTGCTGCGCGAGGACCTGGCGCGCTGGACGCGCGTGGCTGCGCCACTCGCGCTGCAGCTGGACTGATCACCCGGGCAACCGGCGCCCGGTCGGTCACGCCCCGGTTCGGGGCGTGACCGCGCCGGCGGAGGCTCACCCGACCAGGGCGTGCTCCGAGGCGTGCGCCCAGGGCGGCGGGCTCGACCAGGAGGAGACGACGTTGATCGTGTCGGTGATGTCCAGGGTGAAGTCCGCCTCGGGATCGTCGTCGAAGTTCAGCGTGCCGCCGAACCGGATTGTATGGGGCCCGAGGGAGAGGTTCTCCAGCAGCACCCACCAGCCGCCCGACATGGCCGGGTCGTGCACCGCGTCCTGAGGCCTCAGTGAGGCCGTGTCGTAGCCGAGTTCGCCGGGCTGGAAGCTGGAATAGGTCTTCTCCGCGCCCTTGCCGATCTTCTGCTCGCCCAGGGAGAAGAAGTCGGACTGGACGTAGAACTCCTCGCCGATGTTGACGTGGGTGGGATCGGTGCGGTCGATGTCGATGATGACCCTCTCATTCGCCGTGCCCTCGTCGATGATGCAGAAGACCGAGGTGACCCAGTTCTCCCGGTAGTTCTCGAGGAAGCTCACCACGTCATCGGGCGTGGCATCCGGGTCTTCGGCGTAGTAGGCGTAGTCCTGCAGGCTCTCGACGATGTTGAACACCGGGATGAGGATATCGGTCCCGACCCGGACGTCGAATCCGCGGGTCAGCACGATTTCGCTTTGGTTTTCATAGGTGCTGCCCATCGCACCGGCCACGAAGAACATGTTCGGGTGGACCGCGCCCAGCGACGCGAAGTCCCCGGTCTGGTCCTCGAAGGCGTTGTTGCCGTCGTTGGTCTGCATGTGGAGCGCCCAGTCCCACCACTGTTCGGTCAGGTCTCCGTCCGGGGCGCTGATCTCGAAAGCTTTCTTCGGATTCGCGGGCTTCGGCATGGTTGATCTCCCTGCATTCACGGCTTCTGATGAAGCCGTCGGGATGAAATCAACCTGGTTCATATATAGAAATGATCTAAATCAATTTCCTGGCGATTGCGGTGCGGACGGGCTCCGCGACGCGCGCCTGGAAGCGTCGCAGGTCCGAGCGGGGGCGCGTCGAGGGGAGCGATCGCGAAAGCGGCCGGGCGGCGCCGCAGCCAGCCGCTGCGCGCGTCCCCCGGCGCATGCAAGATCCGACCGGAGCGGGCCATCTGGCCGGATGCCCTGCCCCCCCCCGGGAGACACGCATTCCAGGGCGGCCTGTGTCCCGTCGGCCGAACCGTGCGGGGCGTCCGTTCGACCGGACGCCGGTCCAGCTTCTCCGGCCCGGCGATTCACGCCCTTCGCCGTGCCCACCTTCGGTGTGCACACTCAGGGCGATCGCAGGGCTAGCGGAAGCTGCGGATGGACTGCGCCGGCAGGCCCGGCATCTCGATGTCGCTGCCGACCTGCTGCGTCGGGTCGAAGCCGGGCATGGCGTCGATGCCGGTCGGCGCCGGGGCCAGCGCGTTGCGGCGGGCGGCGGCAAACTCCTCGGCGGCCTGGGAGGGCATCGGCGCCGGCTCGTAGGCGCCGGCCGGCATGGCCGGCGGCGGCAGGGCCGCGCCGCGCG
>NZ_JAPSMD010000249.1 GCF_027856955.1 Falsiroseomonas oryzae
CGAGCGTGCGGGCTGCGATGTCGGCGGCGCCGCCGGCGGCGAAGGGGGCGACGATCACCACCGGCCGGTCGGGGTAGGGGGCCTGGGCCCGCGCAGGCAGCGCTGCGGCGGCGCCGGCGGCGGCCAGCAGGACGCGGCGGGTCGTGGCGGTCATGGCTCGGTCCTCCCCTGGGTTGAGCGGGATGCTGCCCGCGGTCGCCCGCGCGCGCCAGTGGCACGTGAAGGCCGCCGCTCACGCAGGTTTCACGCGACGTCCGGGCACGGCGGCGCAGGGTGAGCGCTGCCGCCTGTCGGGAGGACCGCGCCGTCCATGCCAGCCATGCGCCTGTTGCTGCTCGTCGAGGACGACGCGCTGGTCCGCACCACCTTGGCCGAGGCCCTGGCGGAGGCGGGATTCGAGGTCCTGGAGGCGGAGGATGCGGAATCCGCGCTCGGGGTGATCGCCGAGCATGACGACCTGGCCGTGCTGCTGACCGACATCAACCTGCCAGGCGCGGACGGCTTCGCGCTGGCGCGGGCTGCGCGGCGGCTGCGGCCGCGGCTGCCGGTGGTCTATGCCTCTGGTCGCTACCGCGAGGCCGACCCGCTCCGCGCGCTGCCGGACGCGGTGTTCCTGGCCAAGCCGTTCACCCTCTCCTCGGCGGTTGCGACGCTGGAAGGCGCGATCGGGGCCCACTGACGCGCGGTCACAACCGCGCCAGCACCGCGTCGGTGACAGCGTCCGCCGATCCCAGGTAGCCGGCGGGATCGGTCAGCCGCGCGATGCCGGCGGCGTCGAGCGCCGCCATCACTCGCGGCTCGCGCGCCAGCGCCGCGCCGAGCGTGCTGCCCTCCGCCATTGCAGCCTCGCAGGCATGGTGGACGACCTCATGCGCGACACCCCGGCCGAGATGCGGGGCGAGGCCCATCATCACCGCCTCCGCCATGATCAGCCCGCCGCCGGCTTCGAGGTTGCGGCGCATGCGGTCGGCGTCCACGACCAGGCCCTCGGCGATCGGCAGCATCGTCGCCAAAGCGCCATGCGACAGCAGTAGCACCTGGCCGAGCGCCAGGTGCTCCATCTGCATCGGGCCGGCGCCGCGCTCATGCTCGTGCAGCATGGCGCCGAGCAGCTGCGGCACCAGGCCCTGCGCGGCGCGCGCCTGGGCGATCACGTATTCGCAGCCGATCGGGTTGCGCTTCTGCGGCATGGTGGAGCTGCCGCCCTTGCCCGGCGCGGCGGGCTCGCTGGCCTCGGCGACCTCGGACTGCATCAGCCACATCACGTCGGTGGCCGGCTTGGCCAGCGTGCCGGCCAGCAGGCCGCACCAGCAGCCGAGCTCCGCGACCGCGTCGCGGGCGACGTGCCAGGGGATGGCGGGCAGAGCGAGGTCGAGCTCCTTCGCGAGTTCCGCGGCGACGCGCGGGCCGTCGGCGCCGAGCGAGGCGAGGGTGCCGACCGCGCCGCCGAACTGCAGCCGCAGCACCCGCGGTCGCAGCTGCGCCAGCCTTTCCCGCATGGTGATCAGCGGATCGAGCCAGAGTGCCACCTTGTAGCCGAAGGTGATGGGCAAGGCCTGCTGGGCATGGGTGCGGCCCGCCATGACCGTGCCGCGATGCGCGCGGGCCTGCGCGGCGAAGGCGGCGATGAGCCGGTCGAGATCCGCCGCGAACAGCGCCAGCGCGTCGCGCAGTTGAAGCACCAGGGCGGTGTCCAGCACGTCCTGCGTGGTGGCGCCCCAATGCGTCCAGCGGCCGGCTTCGGGCCCCGCCAGCGCGGAGAGCTGCTTCACCAGCCCGACCGTCGGGAAGCCCATGTTGCGTGTGGCGGCGGCCAGCGCCGCCAGGTCCAGCCGGTCCACCTGTGCCGCCGCGGTGATGGCCTGCGCGGCCTCCGCCGGGATCAGGCCGAGCCGGGCCTGGGCTCGGGCCAGCGCCGCTTCGAACGCCAGCATGCCGGCGAGGTAGCTGCGCTCCCCCAAGGCCGCGCGCATGGCGTCGGAGCCATAGACGGCGGAATAGACGGAGCTGTCGGCTGGGTTGACGGTCACATCGGTGCCCTCAGGCGCCGGGCGCGGCCAGGGGCCGCTTGGCTGCGCGCTGGCGCGCCCGGCAGGAAGGATGGTCCGCGCGGGGCCGCGTCGCGGCCCGGTTCCTGCGCGGGTCAGACGTCCAGAAAGACGGTCTCGCCATCGCCCTGCAGGCGGATGTCCAAGCGCCAGACGCCATCCCCGGCGGGATTCGCGATCAGCGTCGCGCGGCGTGCGGGATCCTCCACCATCGTCAGCACGGGATCCGCCGTGTTCAGCGGATCTCCTTCGAAATAGGCGCGCGTGACCAGGTGCTGCATGAGGCCGCGGGCGAAGATGGCGATCTGGATGTGCGGCGCCTGCATCGCGTTGCCGCGGCCCGGCACCGGGCCGGGCTTCAGCGTGACGAAGCGGAACTCGCCATCCGCGTTGGTCGCGCAGCGCCCGAAGCCGTGGAAGACGTCCTCGTACTTCCCGTCCGGTCCCGCCTGCCAGATCTCCGCCAGGCCATCCGACACCGGCGCACCGTCGCCATCGGTGATGCGGCCGGTCAGGATCACCTTCTCGCCCTGCACGCCTTCATTGCCCGAGCCGGCGCGGAGCAGGTCGGCCCATTCGGGGAAATCGATCATGTGCCAGTACGGCCCCGCCGTCTGGTGAGCGGTCGCTGCGGTCATCGTCGCGGCTCCCTCAGGCGTTCTCGAAGGGCGTGGCCTCGCGGCCGCGCAGCACCATGTCGAAGCGGTAGCCCAGCGCCCATTCCGGCTTCGTGATCTCGAGGTCGAACTTCGAGATCAGCCGCTCCCGCGCGGCCTTGTCCGGCGTGGCGTGGAAGATCGGGTCCAGCTCCAGCAGCGGGTCGCCGGGGAAATACATCTGGGTGATCATGCGCTGCGCGAAGCCGGCGCCGTGCAGGCCGAAATGGATGTGGATGGGCCGCCAGGCGTTCCAGTGGTTCCGCCACGGATAGGCGCCGGGCTTCACGCTGACGAAGCTGTAGCGGCCGTCGTCGTCGGTGAAGATGCGCGCCCGCCCCTCGAAGTTCGGATCGAGCGGCGCGTCGTGCTGGTCGCGCGGATGGTGGTAGCGGCCGGAGGCATTGGCCTGCCAGACCTCCACCATCACGCCGCGCTGCGGCCGGCCATCCTCGTCGGTGATCCGGCCGGCGACGATGATGCGCTCGCCGAGCGCACCCTTGCCGTTCACCTGGCTCATGTCGGCATGCGCCTTGTAGCGCGCGGGGTCAAAGCGCGGCGCGCTTGTCTCCGTCAGCGTATGCGGCACGCGCAGCAGGGACTGCTTCGGATGCCGCTTGTGCGTGCTGCCATAGGCCGGGCTGTCGAGCGGCGGCTGCGTGCCGGGCTGATGCCGGCGATAGGTGACGGGGTCGCTCACCGTGTGGTGTCCTTCCTCGCGGCCGGTGTCAGCCGGCGTCTTCCGACAGGATCCGCTTGGCAATCCTAATCGCGGAATTGGCGGCGGGAACCCCCGCATAGGCGCCGACCTGCAGCAGCACCTCCGACAGCTCCTCCGGCGTGACGCCGGTGTTGCGCGTGGCCTTCACGTGCAGCTCGAACTCCTCGTGCCGGCCGAGTGCCGCCATCATGGCCAGGGTCAGCAGGCTGCGCGTGTGGCGCGGCAGGCCGGGGCGGGTCCAGACGCCGCCCCAGACATTGGCCGTGATCCAGTCCTGGAAGGCGGCGTCGAAGGGCGTGACGTTGGCCTGGGCGCGCGCCACATGCGCCTCGCCCAGCACCGACCTGCGGATGGCCATGCCGCCTTCCGCGCCGGGCTGCGGGTCGAACTGCGCCAGGTGGCCGGCGATGGCGGCGGTCGCGGCCTCGGCGCATTCCAGCGTGGGAAGGTGTGCGCCTTCCGGGATGGTCACCAGCCGCGCGCCAGGGATCATGTCGCGCAGCGCTTCGGCCATGGCCGGCGGTGTCGCGATGTCGCGGTCGCCGACCACGACTGTCGTCGGGCAGGCGATGCGGCCGGCGATGTCGGCGGCGCGGGCGTCGCGCAGCGCGGCGGCGGACCCTGCATAGCCCTGCGGGTCGGTGTTCAGCAGCATCCGGCGCAGGCCGTGGGACGACGCAAGCGAGGGATCGCAGACCCACCGCGGCATCACGGTGTCCACCAGCGCGGCGCAGCCCTGCGCCAGCACCGTGTCGATGCGCTGCTGCCAGGCCTCGGGCGGCGGGAACTCCGCCGCGGTGTCCATCAGCAGCAGGGAGGCGACGCGATCCGGCGCCTCTGCCGCCATCTGCAGGGCGATGCGCCCGCCGATGGACAGCCCCACGACATGCGCGCGCTCCACGCCCAGCGCATCGAGCAGCGCCAGCGCGTCCTGCGCGTGCAGCGACATGGTGTAGGGGCCGGGGGTGACGCCGGTGTAGCCGTGGCCGCGCAGGTCCATGCGGATGACGCGCCGGTTGCGGGCGAGGGACGCGGCCTGCGGATCGAAGACGTGCAGCGTGGTGCCGATGGAATGCAGCATCAGCACCGGCGGCGCGACGGACGAGGGCGGCGGGCCCTCGACCTGGGCGTGGACGACGATGTCGCCGAGATGGAGGAACATGGGGCGATTCCTCGCTGGACTTCGGGCCCCCACCCCGACCCTCCCCCGCGCGGCGGGGGAGGGAGAAGCTGGGGCAGGGAAGGGGACGGGACGCGTCAGACGCGCTCGAGCACCATGGCGATGCCCTGGCCGACGCCGATGCACATGGTCACCAGAGCGTAGCGCTGCTGCCGGTGATGCAGCTCGGCGACCGCGGTCTGCACCAGGCGCGCGCCGCTCATGCCGAGCGGATGGCCCAGTGCGATGGCGCCGCCATTCGGGTTCACGTGGTCGGCGTCGTCCGGCAGGCCGAGGTCGCGCGTGACGGCCAGGGCCTGCGCGGCGAAGGCCTCGTTCAGCTCGATCACCGCGATGTCGGACAGCTTGAGTCCCGCCTTCTCCAGCACCCGGCGCGTCGCCGGCGCCGGGCCGAAGCCCATGATGCGGGGTGCGACGCCGGCGGTCGCCGTGGCGACCACGCGGGCGCGCGGCGTCAGCCCGTGCTTCCGCGCCGCGGCCTCGCTGGCCACCAGCATGGCGCAGGCGCCGTCGTTGACGCCGGAGGCGTTGCCCGCCGTCACGCTGCCGCCTTCCTTGCGGAAGGGGGTGGGCAGCTTCGCCAGCGCTTCCAGCGTGGTGTCGGGGCGCGGATGCTCGTCGGTGTCCACCACCACCGGGTCGCCCTTGCGGCGGGGGATGGTCACCGGGACGATCTCCTCCTTGAAGCGGCCGGCGGCGATCGCCCTGCCGGCGCGCTGCTGGCTGCGATGGGCGAAGGCGTCCTGGTCGGCGCGCGCCACCTGGAAGTCCTGCGCGACGTTCTCGGCGGTCTCCGGCATGGAATCGATGCCGTGCGCCGCCTTCATCTTCGGGTTCACGAAGCGCCAGCCGATCGTGGTGTCGTAGATCTCGGCGGAGCGGCTGAAGGCCTCCTGCGCCTTGCCCATCACGAAGGGCGCGCGGGTCATGCTCTCGACGCCGCCGGCGATCATCAGCTCGGCCTCGCCGGCCTTGATGGCGCGCGCGGCGATGCCGACCGCGTCCATGCCGGAGCCGCAGAGCCGGTTGACCGTGCTGCCGCCGATGCTGTCCGGCAGGCCGGCGAGCAGCAGGGCCATGCGGGCGACGTTGCGGTTGTCCTCGCCGGCCTGGTTCGCGCAGCCGTAGATCACGTCTTCCACCGCCGCCCAGTCCAGGTTGGGGTGGCGAGCCATGAGCGCCTTGATGGGGATGGCGCCGAGGTCGTCGGTGCGGACCTCCTTCAGCGCGCCGCCGTAGCGGCCGATCGGGGTGCGGACGGCGTCGCAGACGAAGGCGTCGGCCATGTTCGGTGTCCTCCTCGGGATCGCGGCTTGCCCCTCGGCCGGCCCCGCGTCAACTGAGGACGCGGACCAGCCAGAGCGACAGCGCCGGGAACAGCACGAGCAGCGCCAGCCGGATCACGTCCATGGCAAGGAAAGGCAGGACGCCGCGATAGGTGCGCGCGATCGGCACGTCCTTGGCCAGACCCGAGATGACGAACACGTTCAGCCCGATGGGCGGCGCGGTCAGCCCGATGCCGACCACCACCAGCACCAGGATGCCGAACCAGATCGCCGTCTCCTCCGTGGTCAGGCCGAAGTCGAGCGCGGTGACGACGGGGAAGAAGACCGGCAGGGTCAGCAGGATCATCGCCAGCTCGTCCATCACCGCGCCCAGGATGATGTAGGCGACCAGCAGGATCACCAGCACGCCGTAGGGCGGGAAATCCTGCTCGGTGATCCAGAGCGCCAGCAGGTCCGGCGCCTGGGACAGGGCGAGGAAGGCGTTGAACACCTCGGCGCCCAGCAGGATGACGAAGATCATCGCCGTGGTCTCGGCGGTGGCGAACAGGCTCTCCCGCACGTGGCGTGCCTTCAGCGTGCCGCGCAGCACGCCGACCGCCAGCGTGGCGATGCAGCCCACCGCGGCGCTCTCGGTCGGCGTGAAGACGCCGCCGTAGATGCCGCCGACCACGACGACGGCGATCAGCAGAACGGGAATGACATTGAGGAAGGCCTCGCGCCGCTCCGCCGGGCTCGGCGCCTCGCCGGGCGGGCCGAGCTCCGGCTTCAGGCGCACCACGATCGCGATTGCGACGATGTAGAGGACGGTGGCGATCAGCCCCGGGATCAGCGCCGCCATGAACAGCTTGGCGATATTCTGTTCCGTGCTGATGGCATAGACCACCAGGATGACGGAGGGCGGGATCAGGATGCCCAGCGTGCCGCCCACTGCGATGGTGCCGGTGGAGAAGCCCGGATCGTAGTTGTAGCGCCGCAGCTCCGGCAACGCGGCGCGGCCGAAGGTGGCGGTGGTGGCGACGGAGCTGCCGCAGACGGCGCCAAAGCAGGCGCAGGCGCCGATCACGCCCATCGCCATCCCGCCGGGCTTGCGGCCGATCAGCGCATTCGCCGCGGCGAAGAGGTCGCGCGCCAGACCGCCGCGCTCCGCCAGCGCGCCCATCAGGATGAACAGCGGGATGACGGAGAGCGTGTAGTTGGCGAAGAGATGGTAGGGGGTGGTCTTGAGGTAGTTGGACAGCGCCGCCCAGTCCAGGATGTGGACATAGCCGCCGATGCCCACCAGCAGCATCGCCAGCCCGACCGGCGCGCGGAGCGCGATCAGCCCGAGCAGCACCGCGAAGCCGGTCGCGGCGAGGGCGAACTCCGGCGCCATCAGCGGCGCAGGCCGAGCAGGCGCGGGATCCACCACAGCGCGGCGAGACCCGTCGCGGCGAAGCAGAGCGCGCCCGTGGCGATGGCCCACCAGTACGGGATCGCGGCAAGCCCGATGGTGCGCGTGCCGCTCCTCCAGGTGTCCCAGGCGCCGATGGCCATGCGCTCGGCGAGCCACAGCGCGAGCGCGGCCCAGACGAGCGTCCAGAAGGCGTCCAGCACGCCGTTGAGGCGCGCCGGCAACCAGGTGGTGAAGGTGTCCACCAGGATGTTGGCCTTCATCAGCGTGCCGTAGGCGAGGAAGCCGAGCACGCCGATGCCGGCGGCGATGGAGACCATCTCGAAGTCGCCGCGGATCGGCTGGCTGGTGGTCCAGCGCAGCAGCACCGACACGGTGGTGACACAGCCCGCGAAGAGCAGCGAGGCCCCGCCGAGGAAGGCCAGGCTCCGCGCCAGCGCGGCGATCGGGCCCTGCGGCGCCGCGACCGGGCCCTGCGCCGCCGCGGGCGGGGCGTCGCTCAGCCTGCGGCCCCGGCGTTCTGCGCGATCAGGCGCTGCG
>NZ_JAPSMD010000250.1 GCF_027856955.1 Falsiroseomonas oryzae
CGCCATCCGCCGCGGCGCGCTGCGGCCCTCGCACGGCCATGCGCGCGCGCTGGCGCCCGGCGACGGGCGGCGGCTGCTGACGGCGGCCGTGCTGGGCACGCTGTATGCGGGCGTGCTGGTGGGGCGCCTGCCCTTCTGGCTGGCCAGCGCGCTGTTCGTCTTCGCCTTCACCATGGCGTTCGAATGGGAGAAGGGGCCGGCGGGACGCGCGCGGCGCATCGCGGAAGCGGCGCTGCTGGGCCTCGGCACCGGGCTCGCCGTGATGCTGGTGTTCGAACGGATCTTCCTGGTGCGCCTGCCTTGACCGACCCGATCTCCATGGTGGGGGCGGGCTTCGCCCATGTGCTGCAGGGCGGCGCCATCTTCCACGCCTTCTGGGCGGTGCTGATCGGCATCGTCATCGGCGCCCTGCCGGGCCTGACCGCGACGATGGGCGTGGCGCTGCTGACCACGCTGACCTTCACCATGGGCCCGCAGGTGGCGATGCTGGTGCTCGTCTGCGTCTATGTGGGCGCGATCTATGGCGGGTCGCGTTCCGCCATCCTGCTGAACATCCCGGGCACGCCGGCCTCCGCCGCCTCCACGCTGGACGGCTATCCGCTGGCGCGGAAGGGGCTGGCGGGGCGGGCGATGGGCATCTCCACCCTCGGCTCCTGGCTCGGCACGCTGTTCGGCACGCTGATCCTGGCGCTGTTCGCGCCGGCCTTCGGCGAGTTCGCGCTGCAGTTCGGCAGCTACGAGATGTTCTGGGTGGCGCTGTTCGGCATCGTCATCGCAGGGTCCCTCTCGGGCGGCGATCCGCTGAAGGGCTACATCGCCGGCTTCCTCGGCCTGCTGGTCGCGACAGTCGGGCAGGAGGCGAACCACGCCTATCCGCGCTTCGCCTTCGGCAGCACGGACCTGGCCGGCGGGCTGGGGCTGCTGCCGGTGCTGGTCGGCGTGTTCGGCGTGGCGGAGGTGCTGAACGCCATGCGCGGGCCGGCCGTGAAGGCGGTGAGCTCGAAGCTGGACAGCATCGTCCCGCGGGTGCGTGACGTGGCGCAGTACTGGCGCACCATCCTGCGCTCCGGTGCGATCGGCACCTTCATCGGCGCGATGCCGGGCCTGGGCGAGGACATCGCGGCCTGGACCAGCTATGCCGCCGCCCGGCGCGCCAGCGCGGAGCGCGATCAGTTCGGCAAGGGCAGCGTCGAGGGGCTGATGTCGGCCGAGACGGGCGAGAGCGCCTGCGTGCCGGGCGCCATCATCCCCGTGCTGACGCTGGCCGTGCCGGGCAGCGCACCGGCGGCGGTGCTGATGGCGGCGATGATGATCCACGGCCTGAACCCCGGCCCGATGCTGGCGATCACCGCGCCGGAATTCATCTACCAGATCGTCGCCATGCTGGTGGTCGCGGACATGGTGAAGCTCGTCTATGGCCTGGTGCTGGTGCGGCCGCTGCTGTGGGTGCTGCTGATCCCGCGCAGCCGGCTGATGCCGATCGTCTTCGTGCTGTGCACCGTCGGCGCCTTCGCCATCACCTCGCGGCTGTTCGACATCTGGGTGATGCTGGGCGCGGGGCTGGTCGGCTTCATCCTGCGGGAGCTGCGCTTCCCGATGGCGCCGCTGGTGCTGGGGATCGTGCTGGGCGACCTGCTCGACAAGAACCTGCTGCGCGGGCTGACGCTGTCGGGCGGCGACCTGACGCCCTTCTTCACCCGGCCGATCAGCGCGGTGCTGTGCGGGCTGACGGTGCTGGCGGCGCTGTGGGCGATCCCCGGGCTGATGGACCGGCTGCTACGGCCGCTGCGGCGGCGGGCGGTGGGCTGAGCGGCGCCGCCCGGCCTGCACGCCTTTCCGCGGCGCGCTATATGGACGGCAGGACGCCAGGCACGGGGGCAGGGTCATGCAGGTCGGCATCGTCGGCGGCGGCATCGGTGGGCTGACGGCGGCTCTCGCCCTTCACGCCCGCGGCATCGCCTGCCGGGTCTACGAGGCGGTGCCGCAGATCCGCCCGCTCGGCGTCGGGATCAATCTGCTGCCGCATGCGACGGCTTATCTGGAGGCGCTCGGCGTGCTGCGCAGCCTGGAAGCGGCGGCGGTGGCGACCCGGGAGGCCGCCTACTACAACCGCTTCGGCCAGCTCATCCACCTGGAGCCGCTGGGGCGTGCCGCGGGCTACGCGACCCCGCAGCTCTCGATCCATCGCGGCGAGTTGCAGATGGTGCTGCTGGACGCGGTGCTCTCGCGCCTCGGGCCGGAGGCCGTGCAGACCGGGCGGCGCTGCCTGGGGGTGGAGCAGGACGAGACGGGCGCGCTGCTGCACCTGCAGGACAGCGAGACCGGCGCGACGCTGCCGCCGCTGCGCTGCGACGCGGTGGTGGCGGCGGACGGCATCCACTCGGTGATCCGGCGCGGCTTCTTTCCGGAGGAAGGGCCGCCGGTCTATTCCGGCGTGAACATGTGGCGCGGCGTGACTCGCATGCAGCCCATCCTGTCCGGCGCCACCATGGTGCGCGCTGGCTGGCTGGCTCAGGGCAAGATGGTGATCTACCCCATCCGCACCTACCCGGATGGGCTGCAGCTGATGAACTGGGTGGCCGAGATCGAGACGCCGCATCACCACCCCAATGACTGGGCGCGGCCCGGCCGGCTGGAGGACTTCCTGCCCGCCTTCGCCGACTGGCACTTCGACTGGCTGGACGTGCCGGCGATGATCCGCGCGGCGGAGGTGGTGCTGGAATACCCGATGGTGGACAAGGACCCCCTGCCCCGCTGGAGCCATGGCCGCGTCACGCTGCTGGGCGATGCCGCGCATCCCATGTATCCGCGCGGCTCGAACGGCGCCGGCCAGGCGATCCTGGACGCGAAGGCGCTGGCGGAATGCCTCTCGGGGCAGCGCGATCCCGTCGCCGCGCTGAAGGAGTACGAGGACCGGCGCCTGGGCCCCACGGCGGCGGTGGTGCGCACCAACCGCAGCAGCCCGCCGGACGCCATCATCCGCGAGGTGTGGCAGCGCAGCGGCGACAAGCCCTTCGCCCGCATCGAGGACGTGATCAGCCGCGAGGAGCTGACCGCGATGCTGGAGGGCTACAAGAAGGTCGCCGGCTACGACCGCGCGGCGCTGCAGCCGGCCCCCTGATCAGTCGGCGGTGATCCCGGCGCGCCGCACCACGTCGGCCCAGCGCTGCAGGTCGCGGCGGATCAGCTCGGCGAGCGCGGCGGGCGTGCCGGGTGTGGGCGCCATGCCCTGCGCCAGAAGCTGCTCCCGCGTCGAGGGCTCTGCGAGCCAGGCGTTCAGCTCGGCGTTCAGGCGCACGACCAGATCCTCTGGCAGGCCCGCGGGGCCGAGCAGCGCATACCAGAGATCCACCTGCACCTCCGGAAAGCCGGCTTCGGCCATGGTCGGCACCTCCGGCGCGGTGGGCACGCGCCGCTCGCTGCCGACGGCGAGCATGCGAATGCGCCCGTCGCGCGCCAGCGGCAGCGCAGTGTGGACGGGCAGCACCATGGCCGCCACGCGCCGCCCGATCAGGTCCTGCACCGCCGGCGCGCTGCCGCGATAGGGCACGTGGTTCATGCTGACCCCGGCCGTCAGGCGGAACAGCTCCATCGCCAGGTGCTGCGGCGTGCCGTTGCCGGGCGAGGCATAGTCCAGCCCGCCGGCGCGGCTGCGGGCGAGATCGACGAAGGCGCGGACCGTCTCCGCCGGGATGTCGGGGTTCACCGCCAGCACGAGGTCGCCAACGGTCAGCTTCGCGACGGGCGTGAAACTGCCCGCGGCGTCGTAGGGCATCTGGCGGAACAGGCTGGGATTCATGACGAAGGTGTTGACCTGCATCATGAGGGTGCGGCCGTCCGGCGCCGCGCGCGCGACGAGCTGGGAGCCGATATTGCCGCTCGCCCCGGCGCGGTTGTCCACCACCACGGGCTGGCCGAGCCGCTGCTGCAGCACCGGCGCGACGAGGCGCGCCAGGATGTCCGGCCCGGTGCCCGGCGTGTAGGGCACGACGATGGTGACGGGCCCGTCGGGCAGGCGCGGTTGCGCGCGCAGCGCCGCCGGTGCGGCGACAAAAGTCGCGGCGGCGAGCAGGCGGCGTCGGGTGGGGCTGGTCAGGGGCATGGCGCGGTTCCTCCCGCGGCCCGGTTGGCCCGGGCCGGCTTCACCTGCTGAGATGGCGAAGCCGGCCCGCGCCGTCAAACGCGGATCAGGCGGCGCCCTTGGCCGCGTTGATCCGCTCCACCCAGGCGCGGCCGTTCGGGGCCTCGGCCAGGATGGTGTCGTAGCTGCGCCGGGCGATGACCTTGAAGGGCTCGAGGTCGGGCTCGGTCACCGCGACGCCACGCGCGCGCACCGCGGCGAGTCCTTCCACGTTCAGCCGGTCATGCGCGGCGAGGCCGTGCTGGATCGCCTCCTTCGCGGCGGTGCGCAGCACGCCCTGCACATCGGCCGGCAGGGCGCGGAAGCGGGCGGCGCTGACCGCGAAGACGGTGGTGGACTGGTGCACCTTGGTCAGCGCGTAGTGCTGGATCACCTCGACGAAGCGGTCCGCGACGACCGCGTCGTTGCTGATCTCCAGCGCGTCCACCACGCCGTTCTGCAGCGCGAGGAACACCTCGCCATAGGCCATCGGCGTCGGCTGGGTGCCGAGCACGCGGTAGGCCTCGACGAAGCCCGGCGTCTGCAGCACGCGGATCTTCAGCCCCTGCAGGTCGGCCGGCGTGCGGATGGCGCGGCGGCCGGCGATGTTGCGCTCGAAGATCGCGCCGAAGCCGAGGCCCATCATGCCGAGCGGATCGAGTTCCCGCAGCATCTGCTCGCCGACGCCGCCCTGCAGGACGCGGTTGGCCTGGGGGTGGTCGTCGAAGATGTAGGGCAGCGACAGCACGCGGTAGTCGCGCACCACCGTCTCCAGCGAGGAGCCGCCGACGAAGGCGCCGTCGATGACGCCGGTGCGCAGCGACTGGATCAGCCGCCCCTCGTTCCCCGCGGCGCCGCCGCCCTGGATGTTGACCGTCACGCGACCGTTGGTGCGCTGGGCGGCGAGTTCCTTGAAGCGCTCGAAGATCACCTGGTAGGCGCTGGTGGCGCTCAGCACATGGCCGAGGTTCATGGTGATGCCCTGCGCCCGGGCGATGCCCGGCGCGCCGAGCGCGAAGCCGGCGGCGGCGAAGCCGAGGCCGCGGCGGGTGATGGTGGTCATGTCCTTCTGTCTCCTCTCCCGGTATGTGGTCATCGCACCAGCGCGAGGCTGAGCGTGGGCACGTAGGTGATGATGGCGAGGTTGACGATCAGCACGCCGAGAAACACCAGGAGCGGGCGCATCAGCTGCTCCATGCGGATCCGCGCGATGCCGCAGGCGACGAAGAGGTTCACGCCGACCGGCGGCGTCACCATCCCGACGGCCAGGTTGACGATCACGATCAGCCCGAAATGCACGGGGTCGATGCCGAAGGCCTGGGCGATCGGGGCCAGGATCGGGGCCAGGATGATGATGGCGGCGAAGGTCTCCATGAACATGCCGACGACCAGCAGGAACAGGTTGACCACGAGCAGGAAGACCAGCGGGTCCGACGACACGCCCGAGAGCGCCGCCGCGATGGTCTGCGGCGCCTGCAGCAGCTGCAGCGCATAGCCGAACATCGCCGCGAAGCCGACAATGATCATCACCACGGAGGAGGTCAGCGCCGCATCGGCGAAGATGCGCGGCACGTCCACGACGCGGATCTCGCGATAGACGAACAGGCCGAGGACGAGCGCATAGGCCACGGCGACCACGGCGGCCTCGGTCGGCGTGAAGATGCCGCCATAGATGCCACCCAGGATGATCACCGGCATCAGCAGCGAGAGGAAGGCGCGACGGAAGGCCGCGAGCAGGTTGGCGGCGTATTCCCCGATGCTCGGCCGCATCCGCTCGCCATGGCCGGCGACCAGCGCCATCAGGCTCGCGGTCAGCATCAGCGAAAGGCCGATCATCAGCCCCGGCAGCATGCCGGCCAGGAAGAGGTCGGTAATGGAGACGCCGGTCAGCACGGCATAGATGACCATCGGCACGGAGGGCGGGATGATGACGCCGAGCTCGCCGGAGGAGGCGACGACCGCGGCGGAATAGGGCCGCGGGTAGCGCTGGCGCTCCATCTCCGGGATCAGCACGCTGCCGATCGCGGCGGCGGTGGCGGCGGAGCTGCCGCTGATGGTGGCGAACAGCATCGAGGTCAGCACCACCGCCGCCGCGAGGCCGCCGGGCAGCACGCCGACGATGGCGATGGCGAAGCCGACCAGGCGCTGGGCGATGCCGCCGAGCTGCATCAGCCGACCCGCCAGCACATAGAGCGGCAGGGCCATCAGCGCGAAGCTGTCCAGGCTCTCGAACACCACCTGGGGAATGGCGATCAGCGGGATGCCCATGCCGATCAGCGTCGGCAGCGGCGCGATGCCGAGCGCCAGCGCGATCGGCAGGCCGCCGAGGAACAGGGCCGCCAGCAGCAGCATCGCGCCGCCCATGGCCTATTCCACCCCCTCGGCGGCGTCGGCGACGGTGCGGATGTCGCGGCGCTGCAGCAGCGTCTCGGCGATCAGCACGGCCGTGTTGAGGATCATCAGCGAGGCGCCGGCGGGCATCGCCGCATAGACCCAGGCCTTGGGGATCTGCATCACCGGGCTGGTCTCCACCGCGCCGAGTTCCATGAAGGCGAGGCCGACGGAGATCAGCAGGCCGAAGAAGCCGAGGCAGAGCAACAGGCCGGCATGCACGAGCCCCTGCCCGGGCAGCGGGGGCAGCCAGCGCACCACGAATTCGAGCGAGATCAGCTGGCGCCGCCGGCAGCCGATCCCGGCGCCAAGGAAGACGATCCAGATCAGCACGTAGCGCGCGACTTCCTCGGTCCAGGCCGCCGAGATGTTGACGCCGGCGGCGGTCAGCACGAAGCGCACGAGCACCTGCGTTAGCACGGCGAAGGTCATCACGGCCAGCAGCAGGCCGATCAGGTAGGTCAGCACCAGGTTGAGCCGGTCCACCAGCCAGATGATCGACTGCAAGCCGCCTCGCCCCCACGACCCGTTGCGGCAAGACTAGGCACGGTGCGCGCCTGTTCGCAACTGGGGCGGAAGTTTGCCCTGCGAACAGCCGGCGGTGCGGGTGGAGCCCGCTGGCGGCGCTGGGCATGACGCCGCGCGCAGCGTATGGCGCTGCGCGGGTCCACCGGGGGAGAGCGACCATGCATGTCGGGAGGACACTGGGATGAGCGGATTGCTGGCCGGCCGCGTGGCCGTGGTGACGGGCGGCGCGCGCGGCCTGGGCGCCGCCATCGCGGCGCGGTTCCGCACCGAGGGCGCCGAGGTCGTGACGCTGGACGTCACGGGCGGCGACATCGCCTGCGACGTGGCCGACGAGGCCGCGGTCGCCGCGGCCTTCGCCGATGTCGGGACGCGGCACGGCCGGCTGGACGTGCTGGTGGCCAATGCCGGGCTGGTGCCGCCCTGGCGCGACCTGACGGCGCTGGACCTGGCGGAGTGGGACCGTGTCTTCGCCGTCAACGTGCGCGGCGTGGCGCTGACGCTGAAGCACGGCGTGCCCCTGATGCCGCGCGGCGGATCGGTGGTCGCGATGGGCTCGATCATGTCGGAGAAGGGCGCGCCGCGGCAGGCGCTCTACAACGCCACCAAGCACGCGGTGCTGGGCATCGTGCGCTGCGCGGCGCAGGAGTTCGGCCCGCGCGGCATCCGGGTGAACGCGCTCGGGCCCGGGCCGGTGGCGACCGCGGCGCTACGCGCCCGGGTCGCCGC
>NZ_JAPSMD010000251.1 GCF_027856955.1 Falsiroseomonas oryzae
CCGGCGATCCAGGCCATGGCGGCCGCGCCGGTCGGCGGCAGCAGCGCGAAGCCGGCGGCGGGCGCGGCGGCGGCGGCGTGGGAGACGCCGCAGGCGATGCGCCAGAAGCCGGCGCGGTCGAGTGCGGCGCCTTCGTCATCCGCCACCATGAGGGTGGCCGGATCGCTGCCGCAGAGCGGGCCGAGGATGCCGGCGATGTCCGCTTCCAGCCAGGCGTCCGGTGCGGGCACGTCCGGCATGTTTCGTCTCCCTTCAGGATCGCTTAACGACCGTTGCGCGAGGCGGTCAAGTGGAGGGGCCCGCCGGCGCGCATGGCCGGGCGTCGATGCAGGAGTCGATGCGATCCGGGCGGTCAGGCGGCGGCCGCAGCATCATGCTGCGGTGATCTTCGTCGAGCGGCACGATCCCGTGCGGGTCCCACTGGGCGCCCAAGCCGGACTCTGCCGCGCCCGATGTGCCGCGCCGATCTCGGAATGACCGGTCAGCTGGCTCCGGCCGCGGCTGGTCCGGTCGCGCGCCCGAACGGGCGTGGAAAAAACGTCATGAGCTGCCGCCGCAATAATATGCAATATCGGGCATAGATCGAGTCCCGCATCGGCCTGGAGGCGTGATCATGAAGCGATCGCCGCTGCTTGCGCTGCTTGTCCTGGCTGCACCCGGCGTGGCGCTGGCCGATCCACTCGACACGCTGTTCGGAAGCTATCACGTCAGGAAGGACATCGTGCTCCGGCCGCAAAGCGCCATCGCGCCGGACGTGTCCTGGCTCCATTACGAGCATGGCTGGGTGCGCGACCCTGACCTTCGCCGCGCCGTCAATCCACCGGCGCAACCGCCGGGCTTCGACCCGCGGCCGCGCAGCGAGGGGTTGGCGCAGGTCGCTGGCCAGCAGAACGTGCTGGTCCAGGACCCCGGCAGGCGCAACCAGCCGCTGAACGAAGCCTTGGTCGGCGTGCCAGCGGCAGGACTTTCCGGCGCGGCCGGTCAGGCGGAGGTCGAGATCAGCTCGCCCTGGAACTACTCGCATCCGCGCGCGAGTGCCGAGGTGGCCCCGATCGTCCGGCCCAACGAGGTCCGGGCCACCCTGGCAGTGGACGGCAACATCGAGATCATGCCGAAGCGGGCCGACCCGTCGGAGGCCTACGCCTTCAGCAGTTCGCGGCTGCGCGCCCAGGGACGCAACGCGCGCGGCCAGATCCAGGGCCAGCTCGAGATGCAGGTTGCGGTTGACCGGGTCTCGGCGGAGCGTCCGGTCGTCCGGCTGCAGGATCCGATGAGCATCGATATCTGGGACGACATCGAGCCCACGCCCTACAGCATCATGCTGATGAACATCGCCTTCGCCATGGGCTCGGCAGGCAGCATGGTGTGGGCCGACAACGGCTTCGCCCTGAATGCGACCGACGCGTCGCTGACGATCAGCATACCCGGCCTCTACACGCAGGAAAGCGGCGCATTGTCGCTGCACGTCAGCCAGGGGCTCGTCACCGAGGCCTTTGGCACGGGGCTGTTCGCCGGCCTCGCGCTGCCAGCGCCCGGCACGGCGGGGCCGCTGGCCTTCAGCCTGCCGGTCGAGTTCTCGCTGACCTACGACCTCGACCCGGGCGGCACGCGCGACCTGAACTACGTGCTGGATACGTCGAACAGCGGCAGCGTCTTCCTGGCTGCGCCGGAACCCGGCACGGTCAGCCTGATCCTGGCGGGACTGGCAGGTTGGGCCGGGCTGGCACGCGTCGCCGGCAAGGGCCGGCGCGCTACAGCGCGCCGCCCTTCCGCCCCGCCATCGCGCCGAGGCGCAGGCGCAGCGCGTTGAGCTTGATGAAGCCCTGGGCGTCGAACTGGTCGTAGGCGCCCTGGTCGTCCTCGAAGGTGACGTGCTTCATCGAGTAGAGGCTGTTGGGCGACTGGCGGCCGGTGACGATGGTGTTGCCCTTGTAGAGCTTCAGCCGCACCGTGCCGCTCACGCTCTTCTGGCTCTCGTCGATCAGCGCCTGCAGCATGCGGCGTTCCGGGGCGAACCAGAAACCGTTGTAGATCAGCTCCGCATAGCGCGGCATCAGGCTGTCCTTGAGGTGCGCGGCCTCGCGGTCCAGCGTGATGCTCTCCATCGCGCGATGCGCGACATACAGGATGGTGCCGCCGGGCGTCTCGTAGCAGCCGCGGGACTTCATGCCGACGAAGCGGTTCTCCACCAGATCCAGGCGGCCGATGCCGTTCTCCTTGCCGAGCGCGTTGAGCCTGGTCAGCAGCGTCGCCGGCGACATCCGCTCGCCGTTGATGCCGACGGCGTCGCCGCGCTCGAACTCGATGGTGATGTCGATCGCGCGGTCGGGCGCGTCCATCGGGCTGATGGTGCGCTGCCAGACCATCTCGTCCGGCGTGTCCCACGGCTCCTCGAGGATCTTGCCCTCGGAACTGCTGTGCAGGAGGTTGGCGTCCACGCTGAACGGCGCCTCGCCGCGCTTGTCCTTGGCGATCGGGATCTGGTGGGATTCCGCGAACTCGATCAGGCGCGTGCGCGACGTCAGCTCCCATTCGCGCCAGGGGGCGATGATCTTCACGTCCGGCTTCAGCGCGTAGTAGCTCAGCTCGAAGCGGACCTGGTCGTTGCCCTTGCCGGTCGCGCCATGGGCGACGGCGTCGGCGCCGACCTGCTCGGCGATCTCGATCTGGCGCTGGGCGATCAGCGGGCGGGCGATGGAGGTGCCGAGGAGGTACATCCCCTCGTACAGCGCATTGGCGCGGAACATCGGGAAGACGAAGTCCTTCACGAAGGTCTCGCGCAGGTCGTCCATGAAGATGTTCTCGGGCTTGATGCCGAGCAGCAGGGCCTTGTCGCGCGCCGGGCCGAGCTCCTCCCCCTGGCCCAGGTCGGCGGTGAAGGTCACCACCTCGCAGCGGTAGGTGGTCTGCAGCCACTTCAGGATCACGCTGGTGTCGAGCCCGCCGGAATAGGCGAGCACGACCTTCTTGACGTCCTTGACGCGCATCGGAGGGGGGTCCCTTGGGGGTCCGGAAAAGGTGGCGGAACATGCCGCCCCCGCCCTGGCCCGGCAAGCCTCGCCCCTGGACGGCCGGGCCGCCGGCACCCCAAATGCGCGCGCAATGTTCCGGCCTGCATCACGGACCGCATGCCTGCTGCTGGTGCTGCTGCTGCCCGGCGCGCCCGCCGCGCAGGAGCGGCTGCCGCTGTTCGAGGTGGCGGAGACGCCGGGCCTGGACGCGGCGGCGCGCACCAACGTCCAGCGCTTCCTGCGGATGAACCTGCCGCGCGTGCTGGCGCTCGGCCCGGACGGCGCCTTCGGCTGGCAGGCGCTGGGCGGCACGCCGGAGGAGGTGGAGCGACGCGCCCTGGCCAGTTGCGAGCGGCGCAGCGGCGGCCTGCCCTGCCAGGTGGCGGTGCGCGACCTGGCGGTGGTGGCGCCGGACCGCGCCTGGTCCCCCGCGCCGCCGCCGGCCGGGGCGCGGCTGGTCTCCTGGAACCACGAGACGCTGCCCGATCCGCGCTTCCTGTGGTGGGGGCCGGAGGCGGCGCGCGGCGTGCTGGTCTTCGCGCATGGGCGCAACCCGGATGGCGTCGATTCGCGCGGCGCGCAGCCGCAATCCTGGACGCGGCGCTTCAACAACGCCGGCTACGACATCTGGCGCTTCGACCGCCACCCGAGCGTGGACCTGACCGCCCGCGCCGCGGCCTGGCTTCGGGACGACCTGGCGGAGTTGCGGCGGCGCGGCTACCGGCGGGTGATCGTGGCCGGCCAGTCCCGCGGCGGCTGGAACGCGCTGATGATGCTGGACACGCCGGGGCTGGCCGAGGTGGTCGTGGCGGTCGCGCCGGCGGCCCATGGCCAGGCCGGGCATCCGGCGCAGGCACGCCAGCTGGACGACCTGCGGCTGGTCGTCGAGGCGGCGGCGGCGCGTGAGACGCGGGTGGCCGTGGCGAGCTTCCGCGACGATCCCTTCGATGTCGATCCGGAAGCACGGGCGGGGCTGCTGCGCGGGTTGGCCGGCCGGGTCGGGGCGTTGCTGCTGCTGGACCGGCCGGAGGGGGTGAGCGGGCATTCGGCGGGGGCCAGCACCGCCTTCAACGACCGCTATGGCGGCTGCCTGTTCCGCTTTGCCACAGCCGAGGCGCCGCCCTCGTCCTGCTGAGCATCACCGCGGCGAGGCGGCGCGGAATCCGCTGGACAGGGCGGGGAGGCCTATGGTTCCCTTGCTCGCGGCATGTTGAATACAATCCGCAAAATCGTGATGGCTCTGGGGCTTCTCGCCGCCGCCACGGGCGCGCGCGCCGACATGCCCCCCCTGCTGGACGCCGCGCGGCCCCCGCACATCCCTCCGGAGGGGCGAGCGGATTACCGACGCTTCCTGATGCAGCCGACGCCGCGGGTCTTCGCGCTGGCCCCTGACGGCGCCTGGGGCTGGGCGGCGGCGATTGACGACGACGGCGCCGCGACCGAGGCCCGGGCGCTCGAGAACTGCGCCCGCTGGGGCGGCCGCGGCTGCCGGGTCTATGCGCGTGACCTCTCGGTGGTCTGGCCGGGGCTGGAGGCAAGCCCGCCGTCCGCCCCCGGCGCGCCGCTGCGGCGGGAGCCGGGCTGGCTGCTGGCGGCGGATGCGCGCTTCCTGTGGCAGGGGCCGGAACGGGCGCGGGGCGCCTATCTCTGGGCGCATGGCCGCTCGCCCGGCGGGGCGGACAGCCGCGGCAGCCAGCCGCAGCCGCATGTGCGCGCCTTCAACAATGCGGGCTACGACGTGATCCGTTTCGACCGCGACCCGGCCACCGACGAGACCGAGGCCGGCGCCGCCTGGATGCGCCAGGCACTGGCCGAGCTGCGCCGCCGCGGCTATGCGCGGGTGGTGGCCGGCGGGCAGTCCCGCGGGGCGTGGAACGCGCTGCAGGCGCTGGACACGCCGGGGCTGGCGGATGCCGTCATCGCCATCGCGCCGGCGGCGCATGGGCCGCGCGGCAGCCCGGCGCAGGCCTGGGCCCTGGACGACCTGCGCCGCATCGTCGCCTCGGCGCGCAGCACGGGCACGCGCGTGGCGGTGGCCAACTTCGCCGGCGACGAGTTCGATCCCGACCCCGACCAGCGCGCGGCGATCCTGGGGGTGTTGACCGGTCGCAGCGCGGGCTTCCTGCTGCTGGACCGCCCCGCCGGCATCCGCGGGCATGGCGGCGGGACGGACTGGCGCTTCACCCAGCGCTACGCGCCTTGCCTGCTGGACTTCGCCGAGGGGCGGGTGCGGGGCTGCTGACGTCCGTTGATGCCAACGGGCGCAAGCCTTCCCGGCGACCCGATGGCAGCCGCCAGCGCGGCGCGAAGGCCCGCAGGGCCGTCAGCGCCCGAGGGGGCCGAGATGCCTTCGCATCGCGGCCAGCATCACGCATCGAAGGCGCGCTCGATCGATTCCACCAGGGTGCGCAGCACCTTGAGGCGGGCGTAGTACTTGTTGTTCGCCTCCACCAGCGTCCAGGGCGCCTGCGCGGTGGAGGTGCGATCCACCATGTCGCAGACCGCCTGCTCGTAGGCGTCCCATTTCTCGCGGTTGCGCCAGTCCTCCGGCGTGATCTTGTGGCGCTTGAAGGGCGTGGCCTCGCGTTCCTGGAAGCGGCGCAGCTGCTCGGCGTTGCTGATCGCCAGCCAGAACTTCGCCAGCACGACGCGGCTTTCGACCAGCTGCGCCTCGAACTCGTTGATCTCGGCATAGGCGCGCTGCCAGTCGGGCGGGGCGCAGAAGCCCTCCACGCGCTCCACCAGCACGCGGCCGTACCAGGATCGGTCGAAGATCGTCAGGAAGCCCGGCGGCGGGATGTGGCGCCAGAAGCGCCACATGTAGGGCTGCGCGCGCTCCTCCTCGGTCGGCGCGGCAACGGGGACGACCTTCAGCCGGCGGGCATCCAGCGCCGCCGTCACGCGCCGCACCGCACCGCCCTTGCCGGCGGCGTCGTTGCCTTCGAACACCGCGACCACGCTGCGCTTCGCGAACTTCGCATCGCGCGACAGCGTGGCGAGGCGGCCCTGCCAGGTCTCCAGCCGGCGCGCGTAGTCCGGCTTGTCGAGCTTCCGGTCGAGCCGCAGCGAGCGGAGGATGTTCAGCTTGTCCAGCGCCGGCGGCATCGGCACGTCGGGCGTGGCGGGCGGCGGTGCAGCGCCGGACGCCAGGCGGGCCTCGAGCGCCTCCAGCAGATGGCGGCCGACCAGGAGGGAGCGGTAGCGCGGCTCCGCGCCGGGCACGATCAGCCAGGGCGCCTCGGCGGTGGAGGTGACGCGCAGGAAGGGCTCGGTGACCGCGAAGAAGTCGTCGTAGTGGCGGTACAGCTTCCAATCCATCTTGCTGACGCGCCAGGCGGTGGCCGGGTCCTTCTCCAGCACCTTCAGCCGCTTCCGCTGGTCCTTGCGGGTGATGTGGAACCAGTATTTCAGCAGCAGCACGCCTTCGTCGTGCAGCATGCGCTCCATCTGCACGATCTCGTCGATGCGGCGCTGGTAGGCGCCGGCACCGAGGCGGCCGGCCACGCGTTCCACGATGGGCGCGGTGTGCCAGGCGCCGAAGAAGATGCCGATGCGCCCCTTCGGCGGCAGCGCGCGCCAGAAGCGCCACATGGGCGGGCGCGCGGCTTCCTCGTCGGTCGGCAGGGCGAAGCCGCTGACCTCAATGAAGCGCGGGTCCATCCATTCGTTGAGCAGGTTCACCGTCTCGCCCTTGCCGGCGCCTTCCACGCCGGCGATCAGGACCAGGACGGCGAAGGGCGCCTTGTCCCGCAGGGCCATCTGCGCGTGGAGCAGGGCGGTGCGGAGTTGCGCGACCTCGCGCTCGTACTCGTCCTTCGGGATCTCGTGGTGGAGTGCGGCGGACTCGAACATGGCGGTCGCTGGCCTGCCGGCGCTGTTCCTGCGCGACAGCCTATGGCAGCGCGGACGGGCCGTCAGCCCCCGGCCTGCCAGGCCTTCACGCTCTCCAGCGGCCAGACCAGCATCAGCACGTTGAGCGTCAGGTTGTCCCGGATGGCGAGCCCGACGCCGATCTCCATGGCCAGCGCCAGCGCCACGGTCAGCCAGGCCGGCAGGCGGGAGGCGAGCCAGAAGCCGAGCCACATCGCGCCGATGTCGAAAACGGAGTTGATGACGCTGTCGCCGTAGTAGTCGAGGGCGATGGTGGCTTCCCGGTAGCGCCGGATCACCGCATCGGTGTTCTCGATGATCTCCCACGCGGCCTCGACCAGCGTGGCGATGGCCAGGCGCGGCCACCAGCCCAGCCGGTGGCGCAGCGGGTACAGCACGGCGTAGAAGATCATGCCGTGGATGACGTGCGACGGCGTGTACCAATCCGTCAGGTGCTGCGAGTTCTCGCTGCTGAAGACGATGCCGTGCCACAGCCGGATGTCGCCGCAGGTGCAGATCGGCGTGCGGCCCATGGCCAGCAGCACCGCAGCCGTCAGCGCGGCGATGCCGGCGACCGCGAGGGGCCAGGGGAAGCTCCGTCGTGCGGCGGCGCGCATCTCAGCCGACGGTGATGCGTGCGTCCCTCACCACCCTTCCCCACTTCGCGTTCTCGCTGCGGATGAAGGCGGCGAGTTCCTCCGGCGTGGAGAAGGCGGGATCGGCGCCGGCGGCGGACATGCGGTTGCGCGTGGCGGGCTGGGACAGCACCTCGCGGATCGCGGCGGCGAGGCGGGCGATGGCCGGGGCGGGCGTGCCGGCGGGCGCCAGCACCGCGCCCCAGGATGTGGCACCGGCGCCGGGCAGCCCGGCCTCCGCCAC
>NZ_JAPSMD010000252.1 GCF_027856955.1 Falsiroseomonas oryzae
CGCCTCGTAGGCGGCGAAGAGCGAATCGACGGCCTGCTGCGGCGAGGCATCGGCGCGGAGCCCGGCCACGGCGCGCGCCTCCGCCCGGCCGGCGCGCAGCGGCCCGGCCGAATCGATCGCCATGTCGTGGCGCGCCCCGCCCACCGCCATCACCGCCGCCAGGTATTCCAGCTGCGCCAGCCCCAGCGCGCCGGCCGCCGGGTTGCCGCGCATCCCAGGCGGATTGGCGAAGAAGCGATGCGCGCCGGCGATCATGTCGATCGTCGGGTCCTCGCCATACATGGCGCGCGCGATGCCCGGGACCTCAACGGGCTCGGGCGGCAGGCGCGGGGCGCAGCCGGCCAGGACGGCCAGCAGGACCAGGCGGCGCGGCAGGCGGGGCATGGCGGTCTCCTCGGCCGGCCCCGTCCCGCTCGCCTCAGGGGCGGGCGAGGCTGGCGCGGTGGCGCTTGGCCAGTTCCACGTAGTGCGGCGCGGTGCGGTCGAAGCGCGCGCGCTCCTCCGCATCCATCACGCGCACCAGCTTGGCGGGGTTCCCCATCCACAGCTCGTTCGGGCCGATGCGCTTGCCCGGCGGCAGAAGCCCCCCGGCGCCGAGCATGCCGCCCTCCTCGATCACCGCGCGGTCCAGCACGGTCGCGCCCATGCCGACGAAGGCGCGGTTCCTCAGCGTGCAGGCGTGCACGATGCAGGCATGGCCGATGGTGACGTCGTCGCCGATGATCAGCGGCTCCGCCCCCGCATTCAGGTGCAGGATGGAGCCGTCCTGGATGTTGGTCCGGGCGCCGATGCGCATGATGTTGGTGTCGCCGCGCAGCACGCAGTGGTACCAGACCGAGCTGTCCGCGCCGATCTCCACGTCGCCGACGACGACCGCGGTCGGCGCCACCCAGGCATCGGGGTGGATGCGCGGCATCTGTCCCTCGAAGGGCAGCAGCGGGCCGCGCGCGGCGGGCATGTGCAGGTCGTCCATGGATTCCGGCTCCGTTCTGCGGGATGGCGCGATGCCTCGCGCACCCCTCACCCAACCCTCTCCCCCCTGCGGGAGGAGAGGGCAAGGGGGCTATTCCGCCGCCAGCGGCAGCGCAGGCGCGACGTCGATGCCCAGCATCAGCCCGATGTTCTGCACCGCCGCGCCGGAGGCGCCCTTGCCGAGGTTGTCGAGCTTCGCCACCAGCACCGCCTGGCCGCGCTTCTCGTTGCCGAACACGCGCAGCTCCAGCCGGTTGCTGCCGTTCAGCTCCTCCGGCGCCAGCCGCGCCTTGCCGTCGGCCGCCGCCACGCTCACCCAGGCGGAACGCGCATAGGCGGCGCGCAGGCAGTCCTCGAGGACGGCCGGCGTCGGGCTGCCGTTCAGCAGGTCCAGATGCAGCGGCACGCTGACCAGCATGCCCTGCGCGAAGTCGCCGACCGAGGGGACGAAGAGCGGGCGCCGCGTCAGCCCGCCATAGGCCTGCATCTCCGGCAGGTGCTTGTGCTCGAGCGAGAGCCCGTAGAGGAAGAAGGGCGGCGCGGAGCGCGCGGGCTCGAACTCCGCGATCATCGCCTTGCCGCCGCCGGTGTAGCCCGAGACGGCATTGACCGTGACGGGATAGTCCCTCGGCAGGATGCCGGCCTCCACCAGCGGGCGGATCAGCGCGATGGCGCCGGTGGGGTAGCAGCCCGGGTTCGCCACCCGCGGCGCCGCGGCGATCGCGGCTTCCTGCGCCGCGTTCAGCTCCGCGAAGCCGTACACCCAGTCCGGATGCACGCGATGCGCGGTGGAGGCATCCAGCAGCTTCGGCGCCTGCGCGCCGAGCCCGGCCGCCATCGCCGCGGCCTCCTTCGCCGCGTCGTCGGGCAGGCACAGCACCACCAGGTCCACCTCCGCCATCAGGGCGCGCTTGGCCTCGGGGTCCTTGCGCAGCTCGGGCGCGATCGATCGCAGCGCGATCCCGGGGAAGCGCGCCAGGCGCTCGCGGATCTGCAGGCCGGTCGTGCCGGCTTCGCCGTCGATGAAGACGCTCGGGATGGGTCCCTTGGCCATGGTGGTATCCTCCGACTGCAACTTGGCGCGTTTCGAGGCCTGAAAAGCAAGAGGGGCGGACCCTTGCGGATCCGCCCCTCCGATGAACCAGCCATGCAGGCCGGGCGTGACGCCCGACCCGCTGGGCGTCAGCGCTTGGAGAACTGGAAGGAACGTCGGGCCTTCATCTTGCCGTACTTCTTCCGCTCGACCACGCGCGGGTCGCGGGTCAGGAAGCCGGCCTTCTTGAGCAGCGGGCGCAGGCCCGGCTCGTAGTAGGTCAGCGCGCGGGAGATGCCGTGGCGCAGCGCGCCGGCCTGGCCGGAGAGGCCGCCGCCGACCACCGTCGCGTAGACGTCGAACTGCTGGTAGCGGTCCGCCACCAGGAAGGGCTGGGCGATCAGCATGCGCAGCACCGGGCGCGCGAAATACTTCGACGCCGGCTTGCCATTGACCTCCATCTCGCCCTTGCCGGGCTTCACCCACACGCGGGCGACGGCGTTCTTGCGCCGGCCGGTGGCGTAGGACCGGCCCTGCGCGTCGCGCTTCGGCTCGCGCACCGGCGCCGCCTCGGCCGCGGCGGGACCGCCGGCGGCGCTGACCATGTCCTTCAGCTCGGCCAGCGAGCCGCCGCGGGAAACCTGCTCGCTCATGCTCAGGCGACCTTGTTCTTGCGGTTCATCGCGCCGACGTCGAGCGCGGCCGGGGTGTTGCCACCATGCGGATGCTCAGGGCCGGCATAGACGTGCAGGTTGCGCATCTGCTTCCGGCCGAGCGGGCCGCGGGTGATCATCCGCTCCACCGCCTTCTCGATCACGCGCTCGGGATGCGCGCTCTCGATCCGCTCGCGGAAGGTGCGGCCCTTGATGCCGCCGGCATAGCCGGTGTGCCAGTAGAACACGGACTGCTCGGCCTTCTGGCCGGTCACCCGCACCTTCTTCGCGTTGATCACGACGACATGGTCGCCGCAATCGACATGCGGGGTGAATTGCGGCTTGTGCTTGCCGCGCAGGCGGTTGGCGATGAGCGCCGCGAGGCGGCCGAGCACGAGCCCGTCCGCATCGATCAGCACCCAGCCCTTGTTGACCTCCGCCGGCTTCAGCGAGGCCGTCTGTCTCGTCAGCATGATGGTTCCGGGGTCCCGGGGGGTGGATAGCAGGGCGCGCATATCGCGGGGATGCGCCGAAAAGTCAAGCAGCATCGGGCTTTTTGCGCGACGGTATCAGATTACCGCCATCGACCCGCGCTCCCGCACATGCGCAGGACCTGCAAAGCCGCCCCGTGGCAAGCCGGCGCGGCGCAGACAAGGAGATCCGCCATGCTCAGCCACGTCACCCTCGGCACCAACGACCTCGACCGCGCCGTCGCCTTCTACGACCGCGTGCTCGCGCCGCTCCGCCTGGCCCGGGCGGACTGGAACGCGGAAGCCGGCTATGCCGGCTATGCCGTGCCAGGCACGGAGGCCATGCCCTTCTGGCTGATGCGCCCCATCGACGGCCACCCGGCCACGGTGGGCAACGGCACCACCGTCGCCTTCGAGGCGCCCGACCGCGCCACGGTGGACGCGGTGCATGCCGCCGCCATGGAAGCCGGCGCGCGGGAGGAAGGCGCCCCTGGCCTGCGCCCGCACTACCACCCCGATTTCTACGCGGCCTATGTGCGCGACCCGGACGGGCATAAGGTCTGCTGCGTCTGCCATCGGCCGGGGTGATCCGGCCGCGTCCGGAGCCTCTGCATGTCCGATACGCCCAAGGGCCTTGCCAACCGGTCCTCCAACTACGGCGACCGGGAGTTCGCGCTCTACCTCCGCCGCAGCTTCGCCAAGTCCATGGGCTATTCCCAGGCCATGCTGGACAAGCCGGTGGTCGGCATCGCCGACACCGGCAGCGACTACAACAACTGCCACCGCACCGCACCGGAACTGGTGGAGGCGGTGAAGCGCGGCGTGCTGGCCGCGGGCGGCCTGCCGCTGGCCTTCCCGACCGTGTCTCTCTGCGAGCCCTCGCTCAATCCCTGCTCCATGCACTACCGCAACCTGATGGCGCTCGACACCGAGGCGATGCTGACCGCGCAGCCGATGGACGCAGCGGTGCTGGTGGGCGGCTGCGACAAGACCGTTCCGGCGCAGCTGATGGCCGCGGTCTCCTCCGGCACGCCGTCGGTCATGCTGGTCACCGGCCCGATGCTGGCCCAGTCCTTCGAGGGCGAGCGGCTGTCCGCCTGCACCGATTGCCGCCGCTACTGGGCGCGCTACCGCGCCGGCGATGTCAGCGCCGAGAAGATCGGCCAGATCGAGGGCAAGCTGGCCACCACCGCCGGCACCTGCGGCGTGATGGGCACCGCCAGCACCATGGCCTGCATCGCCGCCGTACTCGGCTTCATGCCACTGGAAGCTGCCAGCGCGCCCGCGGTCCACGCCGACCGCCTGCGCATCGCGGAGGAAGCCGGCGCCCAGGCGGTGCGGCTGATCGCGAAGCCCATGCCGCCCGCCGCGCTGGTCACGAAGGAGAGCGTGGAGAACGCCACGCGCGTGCTGCTCTCGCTCGGCGGCTCCACCAATGCGGTGGTGCACCTGGCGGCCATCGCCGGCCGCGCCGGCATCGCGCTCGACCTCGATCGCCTCGACGCGCTGAGCGAGACGACGCCGGTGCTGGTGGACCTCAAGCCCACCGGCGAGGGCTACATGGAGGACTTCCACGCCGCCGGCGGCATGCAGGCACTGCTGTGGGAGCTGCGCGACCTGCTGCACCTGGACACGCCCGACCTGGACGGCACGCCGCTGCGCGCGCGCATCGGCGACGGCACGCATTTCGTGGACCGCCGCATCATCCGCGCGCGGGAGACGCCGATCAGCCCGGTCGGCGGCATCGTCACGCTGCGCGGCTCGCTCGCGCCGGACGGCGCCATCCTCAAGCGCAGCGCGGCGACGCCCGCGCTGTTCGAGACCGAGGCGCGCTGCCTGGTCTTCGACGGGCTCGAGGACCTGGCGCGGCGCATCGACGACCCGGAGCTCGACGTCACGCCGCAGGACATCCTGGTGCTGAAGGGCGCCGGGCCGCGCTCGCCCGCCGGCATGCCGGAAGCGGGCTACCTGCCCATCCCGAAGAAACTGGCGCGGCAGGGCGTGAAGGACATGGTGCGGATCAGCGACTGCCGCATGTCCGGCACCGCCTTCGGCACCATCGTGCTGCATGTCGCGCCGGAAGCCGCGGTGGGCGGGCCGCTCGCCCTGGCGCAGACCGGCGACCGCATCCGGCTGAGCGTGAAGGAGCGCCGGCTCGACCTGCTGGTGGACGAGGCGGAGCTGGCGAGGCGTCGCGCCGGCTGGACGCCCGCCCCGGCGCCGGCGCGCGGCTGGGACCGGCTGGTGCATGAGCAGGTGACGCAGGCGCCGCTGGGCGCGGACCTCGCCTTCCTCCGTCCGTGATCGCCGTCATCGGCGCCGCCGGCCGCAGCGGCGCCGCGCTCTGCCGTGCGCTGCTCGCGCCCCCTCCCCCGCTTGCGGGGGAGGGTCGGGGTGGGGGCGCGATCGACCTCCCCGAACTGCCCCCCTTCACCCCCGTCGTCCGCGACGCGGCGAAGTGGACGGCGACCGGCCTGCCCGGCACGCCGCGTCTCGCCGACCTGCGCGACCCCGCCGCGCTGCGGGAAGCTCTCCGCGGTGCAACGCACGTCGTGAACTGCGCCCATGCCCGCCACGCCCCCGCCATCCTGGCCGCGGCGCCGGCGGATGCGCGCTTCGTCTTCCTGGGCTCGACCCGCCGCTTCTCGCGCTGGCCGGACGACCACGGCGACGGCGTGCGCGCGGGCGACGCCGCCTTCCTCGCCTCCGGCCGCGCCGGCGTCATGCTGCACCCCACCATGATCTACGGGGCGGAAGGCGAGGACAACGTGCAGCGCCTGGCCGCCCTGCTGCGCCGCATCCCGCTCGCCCCCCTGCCAGGCGGCGGCCGCGCCCTGGTGCAGCCGATCCACCAGGACGACCTGACCGCCTGCATCCTGGCCGCGCTGCGCCGCGACTGGGCGGGGCCGCAGACGATCGTCGTCGCCGGCCCCCGCGCCATGCCCTATCGCGACTTCCTGATGGCTGTGGCGCGCGCTGCCGGCCTGCGCCCGCCGGCGGTCCTGCCCATCCCGGGGGCGGTGCTGATGGCGCTCGCCCCCCTCACCCGCATCCTCCCGCGCATCCCCACCATCCGCGCCGCGGAGGTGCGCCGCCTGCTGGAGGACAAGGCCTTCGACGTGGGGCCGATGCGCGAGCGTCTCGGCGTGGTCGGCCGCAGCCTCGAGGACGGGCTCCGCCTCACCTTCCGCGCGGCTTGACCCGCCCGGGCCGTGCGCCCATTCACGCGGCAACGTCCCGGAGCTTCCATCGATGCCCGTCATCAACCGCATCGCCGAATTCCACCCCGAGATGACCGCCTGGCGGCGCGACTTCCACGCGCATCCCGAGATCGGCTTCGAGGAGGTACGCACCTCCGCCATCGTCGCGGAGAAGCTGCGCGCATTCGGCTGCGACGAGGTGCATACCGGCATCGCGAAGACCGGCGTGGTCGGCGTGATCCGCGGCAACGGCAGCTCCGGCCGCGCCATCGGCTTCCGCGCCGACATGGACGCGCTGCCGATCGAGGAGCAGACCGGCCTGCCCTATGCCTCCACCGTGCCGGGGAAGATGCATGCCTGCGGCCATGACGGGCACACCACCATGCTGCTCGGCGCGGCCAGGTACCTGGCCGAGACGCGCAACTTCGACGGCACCGTCTACCTGGTCTTCCAGCCGGCCGAGGAGAACCTGGCGGGCGGCGAGGTGATGGTGAAGGAAGGTCTGTTCGAGCGCTTCCCGATGGACCGCATCTTCGGCATGCACAACTGGCCGGGCGCGCCCGCCGGCACCTTCCTGCACGCGCCGGGCCCGGTGATGGCCGCGGTGGCGAACCTGGAAGCCACCATCACCGGCGTGGGCGCGCATGGCGCCATGCCGCACAACGGCGTCGATCCGATCCTCGTCGCCTCCCACATCGTCACCGCACTGCAGAGCATCGTCGCGCGCAACGTGAACCCGCTGGAGGCGGGGGTGATCACCATCGCCCACTTCACCGGCGGCTTCACCTTCAACGTCATCCCGGAGAGCGTGAAGCTGCAGGGCACCGCGCGCTGGTTCCTGCCCGAGGTCGGCGACCTGCTGGAGCGCCGCTTCAAGGAGATCGTGACGGGCATCGCCACTGCGATGGGCTGCACGGTCGAAGCCCGCTTCACCCGCAGCTACCCCGCGACCGTGAACGAGGCCGAGAGCACGGAACTCGCCGCCCGCGCCGCCCGCGCCGTCACCGGGGAGGCGCGGACGCGGCCCCTGCCCCAGCCCACCATGGGCGGCGAGGACTTCGCCTTCATGCTGAACGAGAAGCCGGGCGCCTACCTGTTCCTGGGCGGCGGCAAGGGCGCCGACGACGCGATGGTCCACCACCCCAAATACGACTTCAACGACGAGATCCTGCCGATCGGCGCCAGCTGGTTCGCCACCCTGGCGGAACAGCTGCTGCCCCGGCGCGGCTGAGCCGGTTTGGGCACCGGCGCGACGGATGGTAGGATCGCGCGATTGAGGCGGAGGGGCGGGATGCGCGGCATCGGATCGATCGGGTGGACGCTGGCCGCACTGCTCGCGGCGGGGCCGTCGCTGGCGCAGCAACCGGCCGCTCCGGCGCAGCCGGCGCGCCCGGCCGCGCAGCCGGCACCGGCCC
>NZ_JAPSMD010000253.1 GCF_027856955.1 Falsiroseomonas oryzae
CCGCGCGACGCCATGGCAAGCAGCTGCACGCGGCGGAACGGCCGCCTGGTCTGCGGCGGCGCGCGCAGCAGCGTCGCCGGCTGGCAGGCCGGCCTGCCGACCGCGAACTACGCGCAGCGCGAATGCCCGGAAGGCACCTTCGCGACGCTCGCCCGCGGCCACGACGACGTGGTGCGCTGCATGCCGCTGTAGGCGTGGCGCAGCGCCGCGCCGCGCGAGCGGTCCTCGCGGCGCGCGGCTGTCCGACGGGCTATTCGGCGACCGAGGCCCGTCGCCAGTCCGCGATCTCCGCCAGGTCCTTCTTGCCGTGCTTGACGAGTTCGACGACCTGCAGACCGTGGGTGCGTTCGATGTATGCGAACGCAAAGCAGTAGGCCGTGGCGGCATCGACATAGCAGAGCGTCGCGCCGAAAGTGGTCTTGTTGGCCACAGGCTTCCCGAACAGCCCCTTGCTGTGGAATTCCCAGATTTCCTTCGATCCGCGCGACAGGAAATAATCCACCGGGTCGCAGATCAACAGCGCCCCGCCCTGCGTACCTTGATGCCCGTGCGCGCCGATGATGCAGCCGGGGTGATCACGGTGGTCACGCAACAGGTAAGACCGGCAGGCGCCAAGCCGGGCGGTGAACACGAAGCCCGGCAGCCGCGTCAGTATGCCATAGGTCGCCTTCTGCTCCACCCAATCCACGACGATCCCATTTGCCGCGGCATCATCGTCTGCCGCATATCGGATCTCGATCTCCGGCGGCGACCGCGCAGGCCACAGCATGATCTGGGCCATGCGGCGGTTCGGCTTGATGAAGCCAAGCTCTTCCAGCCCACCGTCGGTCGGGTGGATCGGCGCGCCGGCACGACTGCCGAAGATGATGCGCGCTCCCTTTGTCCGCAGGATTGTCCGCAGGTCTTCCTGGATGGACATGGCGGTCCTCCAACGGTTTATATTTTAACTTGCGAATGTGACATCGATTCGGGGGCGAGAGCAATGGGCTTCACGGAGAAGCTCGGTCCAGGGGCGTCAGGTCCATGCAAGAGCGGCCCCGCCTTGCCCTTGCTGCACCGCGGGAGTAGGAACCCGCCGGGCGGCTCCCGCCCTTGAAAAACGACGTGCCCGGGACCACCGCCGCTCCGCGCGGGCCGGGCCAGGTTGAGGACCGCGCATGGCCCGCAAGAAGATCGCCCTCGTCGGCGCCGGCAACATCGGCGGCACGCTTGCCCACCTGATCGGCCTGAAGGAACTCGGCGACGTCGTGCTGTTCGACGTCTTCCCGGGCGTGGCCGCGGGCAAGGCGCTGGACATCATGCAGTCCGGCCCGGTGGACGGCTTCGACAGCCACATGGTCGGCGCCGGCGACTACAGCGCCATCGCGGGCGCGGACGTGGTGATCGTCACCGCCGGCTTTCCCCGCATGCCCGGCATGACCCGCGACGACCTGCTGACCAAGAACGCCGGCGTCATCGGCCAGGTCGCCGAGGGCATCAAGACCTACGCCCCGAACGCCTTCGTCATCTGCATCACCAACCCGCTCGACGTGATGGTGTGGGTGCTGCAGCAGAAGTCCGGCCTGCCGGCGAACAAGGTCGTCGGCATGGCCGGCGTGCTGGACAGCGCGCGCTTCCGCCTCTTCCTCGCGCAGGAATTCGGCGTGAGCGTGGAGGACGTGACCGCGTTCGTGCTCGGCGGCCATGGCGACACCATGGTGCCGCTGACCCGCTACTCCACCGTCGCCGGCGTGCCGGTGCCGGACCTGGTGAAGATGGGCTGGACCACGCAGGAGAAGATCGACGCCATCGTCACCCGCACCGCGAATGGCGGCGGCGAGATCGTGAAGCTGCTGGAGAAGGGCTCCGCCTTCTACGCGCCCGCCGCCAGCGCGATCGCGATGGCGGAGAGCTACCTCCTCGACAAGAAGCGCGTGCTCCCCTGCGCCGTCCTGCTGAACGGCGAGTACGGCCAGAAGGACTTCTATGTCGGCGTCCCCGTGGTGATCGGCGCCAACGGCGTGGAGCGCATCCTCGAGGTGCAGTTCACGCCGGAGGAGAAGGCCGCCTTCGACAAGTCGTGCGACGCCGTGAAGAAGCTGATCGAGGACTTCAAGAAGCTCGGCGTCTGAGCCCCTTCCACTCCGGCCGGTCGGGGGCCGCGGGCCTCCGGCTCGCCCCCCTCTGACCGGAGAACCAGCCGGATGAACATCCACGAGTACCAGGCCAAGGAGCTGCTGCGCCGCTACGGCGTGGCGGTCCTGGACGGCCATGTCGCCTGGACGGCGGACGAGGCGGTGGCGGGCGCGAGGAAGCTGCCCGGCCCCGTCTATGTCGTGAAGTCGCAGATCCATGCCGGCGGCCGCGGCGCGGGCCGCTTCAAGGAAGACCCGAACGGCAAGGGCGGCGTGCGCGTCGTCAAGTCCGTCGAGGACGTGAAGGCCGCCGCCGAGGCGATGATCGGCAAGACGCTGGTCACCAAGCAGACCGGCCCGCAGGGCAAGGTCGTCTCCCGCGTCTATGTCGAGGACGGCTGCGACATCAAGCGCGAGCTCTATCTCGGCCTGCTGGTCGATCGGGACACCTCCCGCGTGGTCATCATGGCCTCCACCGAAGGCGGCATGGAGATCGAGGAGGTGGCGGCGCACCACCCCGAGAAGATCCTGAAGGTCCATGTGGACCCGGCTTCCGGCATCTCCGGCTTCCACGCCCGCAAGCTGGCCTTCGGGCTCGGCCTGGAAGGCAAGCAGGTGACGAGCTTCACGAAGTTCGTCACCAGCCTGTACGGCGCCTTCCTCGAGCTCGACTGCGCGATCGTGGAGATCAACCCCCTGGTCGTCACCGGCAAGGGCGAGATCGTCGCGCTCGACGCCAAGGTGTCCTTCGACGACAACGCGCTGTTTCGCCACAAGGACCTGGAAGCGCTGCGCGACGACAGCGAGATGGATCCGAAGGAGCTCGACGCGGTCCAGAACGACCTGAACTACGTCGCGCTGGATGGCGAGATCGGCTGCATGGTGAACGGCGCGGGCCTCGCCATGGCGACGATGGACATCATCAAGCTCTACGGCAGCAGCCCGGCGAACTTCCTCGACGTTGGCGGCACGGCGAATGCCGCGCGCGTGACGGAGGCGTTCCGCATCATCACCAGCGACCCGAACGTGAAGGCGATCCTGGTGAACATCTTCGGCGGCATCGCCAAGTGCGACATGATCGCCACCGGCATCGTGGAGGCGTCGAAGAACCTGTCCCTGAAGGTGCCGCTGGTCGTGCGCCTGGAAGGGACGAATGTGGAGCTGGGCAAGAAGATCCTGGCCGACAGCGGGCTCGCGATCATCGCGGCCGACAACCTGGCCGACGCCGCCCAGAAGGTGGTCGCGGCGGTTAAGGGGGCCTGAGCCATGGCCGTTCTGGTCGACAAGAACACCCGCGTCATGACCCAGGGCTTCACCGGGGCCCAGGGCACCTTCCACGCCAGCCAGGGCATCGCCTACGGCTCCAACTACGTGGGCGGCACGACGCCGGGCAAGGGCGGCACGATGCACCCCGAGCTGAACCTGCCGGTGTTCAACACGGTGGCCGAATGCGTTGCCGCGACGCAGGCCAATGCAAGCGTCATCTACGTGCCCGCGCCCTTCGCCGCCGACGCGATCCTGGAAGCGATCGACGCCGAGGTGCCGCTGATCATCTGCATCACCGAAGGCATCCCGGTGCTGGACATGGTGAAGGTGAAGCGCGCGCTGCAGGGCTCGAAGTCGCTGCTGGTCGGGCCGAACTGCCCGGGCGTCATCACGCCCGACGCCTGCAAGATCGGCATCATGCCCGGCCACATCCACCGCCGCGGCTCGGTCGGGATCGTGTCCCGCTCTGGCACGCTGACCTATGAGGCGGTGGCGCAGACCACCGCGGCCGGCCTCGGACAGTCCACCTGCGTCGGCATCGGCGGCGACCCGGTGAAGGGCCTCGACTTCATCGACGTGCTGGAGATGTTCCTCAAGGACGACGAGACGAAGTCCATCATCATGATCGGCGAGATCGGCGGCGAGGCCGAGGTCGTCGGCGCCGAGTTCCTCCGCAAGGAGAATTTCGGCCCCGGCAAGCCGAACAAGCCGGTGGTCGGCTTCATCGCCGGCGCCACCGCGCCCCCGGGCCGCCGCATGGGCCATGCGGGCGCGGTGATCTCGGGCGGCAAGGACACCGCCGCGGCGAAGATGGAGGCGATGGCCTCCGCCGGGATCAAGGTGGCCGACAGCCCCTCCTCGCTGGGGTCCACCATGGTGAAGGCGCTGGGCGCCTAACGCTCCGGAAGGGCGCATGCCGGACCCCCCGCGGCCGCGCGGCCAGGGGGTCTGCCAAGACCGCGGCCTTCCGCCTATGTTCGTGCCTTGAGGCCGCCCCCGGTTGGGGGCGGTCGCGTATCCGGGTTGTTCCCCGGGAAAAAAAGCGGTTGAGGAAAACCGGCGGCAGCCAGGCCGGCGCCGCCGAGGAGGACACAATGGCCGGAGTGGACATCCTCGCGAGCGCCATGTCGGGGGCGAATGCCGCCTTCCTCGCGGACCTCTACGCCCGCTGGGCCGAGAAGCCGGACAGCGTCGATCCTTCCTTCGCCGAGCTCTTCGGCGCCCTGAACGACGAGGCGCGCGCCGTGCTGGAGGATGCCTCCGGCGCCAGCTGGGCGCCGCGCACCCGGGGCCGCTTCGGGCCGGACCCGGAGCCGCCGCCGGCCCCGAAAAAGGACGGCAAGGCCGCCGCCGCCCCGGTGATGCCGAAGACCGACACGATGGACAAGGCGGCCGCGCAGCGCGCGGTGCTGGATTCCATCCGCGCGCTGATGCTGATCCGCAGCTACCGCGTGCGCGGCCACCTGGAAGCCCAGCTCGACCCGCTCGGCCTGCAGAAGGTCAACCCGCATGCGGAGCTGACCCCGGCGACCTACGGCTTCACCGAAGCCGACATGGACCGGCCGATCTTCCTGGATTTCGTGCTGGGCAAGGAATACGCCACGCTGCGCGAGATCCTGGCGATCTGCCGCGCCAGCTATTGCGGCTCGATCGGCGTCGAGTTCATGCACATCCAGGACCCCGACCAGAAGTCCTGGATCCAGCGCCGGATCGAGGGCGCGCCCTGGCTCAACGGCTTCGACAAGGCCGCCAAGACCCGCATCCTGCAGGAGCTGACCGAGGCCGAGGGCTTCGAGGCCTTCTGCGCGAAGAAATATGCCACCACCAAGCGCTTCGGCCTGGAAGGCGGCGAGAGCACCATCCCCGCGCTGGAGACGGTGATCGAGGTGGCCGCCGGCCTCGGCGTGAACGAGGTGACGATCGGCATGGCGCATCGCGGCCGGCTCAACGTGCTGGTCAACGTGCTGCGCAAGCCCTTCGCGGCCGTGTTCAGCGAGTTCAAGGGCATCGCCGCCCAGCCGGAGGACGTGCAGGGCTCGGGCGACGTGAAGTACCACCTCGGCACCTCGACCGACATCGAGATCGCCGGGCGCATGGTGCATCTCTCGCTGCAGCCGAACCCCAGCCACCTGGAAGCAGTGGACCCGGTGGTGGTCGGCAAGGTGCGCGCGCGGCAGGACATGGCGGGCGACACCAAGGCGCGCCGCAGCGTCATGGGCATCACGCTGCACGGCGACGCCGCCTTCGCCGGCCAGGGCGTGGTCTATGAGACGCTGGCGATGAGCCAGCTCATCGGCTACCGCACCGGCGGCACCATCCACATCGTCACCAACAACCAGATCGGCTTCACGACCGTCGCGGCCCACGCCTATTCGGGCCTCTACTGCACCGACGTCGCGAAGAGCATCCAGGTGCCCATCCTGCACGTGAACGGCGACGACCCGGAAGCGGTGGTGTTCTGCGCCAGGATGGCGGCCGAGTTCCGCATGCAGTTCGGCGCCGACATCGTGCTCGACATCGTCTGCTACCGCCGGCACGGCCACAACGAGACGGACGAGCCGGCCTTCACCCAGCCCATCATGTACGGCCGCATCAAGGAGATGCGCACCACGCGCACCCTCTATGCCGAGAGGCTGGCGAAGGAAGGCAGCATCCCCGCCGCGGAGTCGAAGGCGATGCTCGATGCCTTCAACGCCACGCTGGAGGACGCCTTCCAGGCCGCGCAGTCCTTCAAGCCGAACAAGGCCGACTGGCTGGAAGGCCACTGGTCCGGGCTGAAGGCCGTCGCCGTCGGCGAGGAGGTCGAGAAGCTGCACGAGACCGCCGTCGGCCTCGACACGCTGCGCGAGGTCGGCGCCGCGCTGACCCGCGTGCCGCCCGAGTTCAACATCAACCCGAAGATCGCCCGCCAGCTGGAGCAGAAGAAGCAGGCGATCGAGGGCGGCGAGGGCCTGGACTGGGCCACCGGCGAGGCGCTGGCCTTCGGCACGCTGCTGCTGGAAGGCCACCGCGTGCGCCTCTCGGGCGAGGACGTGCAGCGCGGGACCTTCAGCCACCGCCACGTCTACCTGATCGACCAGAAGACGCAGGCCGAATACGTGCCGCTGAACAACATCCGCGCCGGGCAGCCGCGCTTCGAGGCGTTCAACTCCCTGCTGAGCGAGTTTGGCGTGCTCGGCTTCGAATACGGCTATTCCCTCGCCGACCCGCGCACCCTGGTGCTGTGGGAAGCGCAGTTCGGCGACTTCGCCAACGGCGCGCAGGTCATCATCGACCAGTTCATCGCCAGCGCGGAGACCAAGTGGCTGCGCATGTCCGGCCTGGTGATGCTGCTGCCGCACGGCTACGAGGGCCAGGGGCCGGAGCATTCCTCCGCCCGGCTGGAGCGCTACCTGCAGCTCTGCGCGGAGCGCAACATGCGCGTCGGCAACCTGACGACGCCGGCCAACTACTACCACGCGCTGCGCCGCCAGCTGAAGGCGAACTACCGCAAGCCGCTGGTGCTGATGACGCCGAAGTCGCTGCTGCGCCACAAGCTGGCGGTCTCCTCGCTGGCCGATTTCGGCCCGGGCAGCGCCTTCCAGTACGTGATCCCGGAGATCGACGCGATCGCGCCGGACGAGCAGGTGAAGCGCGTCGTGCTGTGCACCGGCAAGGTCTACTACGACCTGCTGCAGGAACGCCGCGACAAGGGCGTGAAGGACGTCGCCATCGTCCGGCTGGAACAGCTCTACCCCTTTCCGCAGCAGAGCCTCGGCAAGGCGCTCGCGCCCTATCGCAACGCGGACGTCGTCTGGTGCCAGGAGGAGCCCGAGAACATGGGCGCCTGGACCTTCGTCGACCGCCGGATCGAGCGCGTGCTCGAAGGGCTCGACATCAAGGCGAAGCGGCCGCGCTATGTCGGCCGCATTGAGGCAGCAAGCCCGGCCACCGGCCTTGCCAAGATCCACCAGCAGCAACAGGAAGCCCTGGTCCGCGAAGCTCTCGGTCTGAGCTGAGGCAGGCGGGCAGGCACAGGACGGAACGGAGATGACGGAGATCCTTGTCCCTCCCCTCGGGGAGAGCGTGTCCAGCGCCACCGTGGCGCGCTGGCTGAAGAAGGCCGGCGAGGCCGTGGCGGCGGATGAGCCGCTGGTCGAGCTCGAGACGGACAAGGTGACCGTCGAGGTCAACGCGCCCGCCGGCGGCGTGATCGAGGCGATCGCCGCGAATGAGGGCGCCGAGGTCGGACCGGGCGCGGTGCTCGGCACGATTGCCGCCGGCGGCGCCGCCGCGGCGGCCAAGCCCGCCTCCACCGGCACGCCCACCGCGCCGACGCCGGCGCCCCAGACGCCGGCTGCCCCACATGTCGAGGCG
>NZ_JAPSMD010000254.1 GCF_027856955.1 Falsiroseomonas oryzae
CGGTGAAGCGGCCGGGCGGCCCGAAGCCGCGCCGGGCGGGCTGATCAGGCCGGCAGCCCGGCGACCGCGGCCTGCAGCGCGGCGTCGGACAGCGCGAAGGGGATGACCTGCAGCGCCGCCGTCTCGGCGAAGGCGGCGGAGCCGCCGGTGGCGTTGGTGCCGAGGCGCACCGTGGTGAAGCCGGCCGTCGGGCCGCCGGTGGCCGCAGCGATCGCCCCGCCATTCATGCAGAGCGCGGCGCGCCCCGCTCCGTCCACCGCCAGGCCGAGCCGGAACGACACCCAGGAGGCGGCGGTGCCGGCGACCGCCGCGGTGCCGGTGGTGCCGATGATGCGGATGCTGCCGTTGCCCGCCAGGTTGTCCACCACCCAGCGCAGCGCGTTGGTGCCGTCGTCGAGCTGAAGCAGCGCGGTGACGGCGCCTGCGGCGACCTGCATCGCCCCGCTCCACAGCAGGGTGCAGGCGCCGTTGCCGCCGACGCCGAGCGCGGCCAGCGGGGCGCTGACCAGGTCGGCGCCGCGGGTGCTGGATTGCGGGCTGCCGGCCGGCGGCAGGATGAGCGAGGAGGCGAAGCCCACCCCCGCCTCGCTGCTGGCGCCCCAGACCAGCAGGTCCGCGGTGGTGCTGGTCCCGGAGCCGCCGCCGAGCACCATGATGCGGTGCGTCCCCCCGCCGTCGGAGACGCCGAAGCGGCGCCAGGTCGTGTCCAGGCTGGACTGCACGCCGGGCGTGACGCTGCTGGTGCCGATCTGCACGGTGGCGGTGCCGGCCAGGGTGCGCGCCCAGACGAAGCGCGCCGCGGTGGTGGTGGTGGTGCGCGACAGGCCCGAGCGGTCCGTGGAGAGCGTGCCGGCGCCCTTGTCCAGCTGCAGCCTCGTGGCGGTGAAGCTGCCATCGGGCGCGGCGATGGCGCCGTAGTTCGGCGTGATGACGGGTGCCGCGCCGGTGCCGCTGAAGATCGAGCTCCAGCCGGATCCGGCGCCGAAGGCGACGGGATCGGTGATCTCGTTGGTGCGCTGGCCCTCGGTGAGCAGGCGCCGCGCGGCGCCGGCGAAGCGTGGCTGGTCGGCGCCGAAGACCTGCAGCGTGGCGTTGTCGGCGCCGAGCGCGGTGGCGCGGGAGGTGACCTGGGCGCGGGCCAGCGTGGCCGGGGCCAGCAGCGCACCGCCGGAGACGAGACGGCGTGCGGCATCGCCGGAGATGCCGAGCAGGGCGGGAAGAGCGGAGGTGCTCATCGGCGAACCTCCAGCACGGGCGGGCAGGGCTGGGCATGCGGCATCCGGGAGGGTCCTTCAGCGTTGGCAGGGGCCGGAATCGCGGCACGGCGCCGCCCTTTCGGCCTTGCGGGCCGGGGCGTGATGCGGGCGGGATGTGCCGGGGAAGGCCGGTGGACGGAGTCCGACCGGCGATGGGTTGCATGTAGCAGTGCGGCGGCGTCAGGGCAAGAATTTTTTCCTTGGCCACGCCGCCCGGCACCGGGCATGCATTTCGCCACCCCGATAGCTTCCGGCATTTGCGTCCCATTTTGATTTGCATTTTGCAAGTGCCGGCGTGCGAAGCCGCAGACCGGAGAGGGCGGCACAGCCGGGCGAACGAGGTGCTGCAGCCGGCCAGCCGGGCGGGATCACGCCCGGAACGCGAATGTCGCGTCGCCTGCCGCTATCTGGACGCCGCAGACACGACGCGACGGCCCTGCCCGGGCCTCGGCAGACGGCCGGCGCAGGACAAAAAAAGGGGGCCGGTCCTTTCGGACCGGCCCCAAGGCAAGGTTGAGGAAGGCTAAGCTGCCAGTGACGGGCGAGGCCCGCCGCATGACGCTTGGACTAAAGCAACACCCGTGCCAGAGCCCGCCGGACTACCCGACCCGCTCCAGGATGGAGCAGTAGTTGGCCACCGCCGCCCCGCCCATGTTGAACACGCCGGCCACATCGGCCTTCGGCAGCTGCATCTCCCCGGCCTGGCCGGTCAGCTGCATCGCCGTCATGGCATGCATGGAGACGCCGGTGGCGCCGATCGGGTGGCCCTTGGACTTCAGCCCGCCCGAAGGGTTCACCGGCAGCCTGCCATCCTTCGCCGTCCAGCCTTCCAGCGCCGCCCGCGCCCCCTGCCCTTCCGGCGCCAGGCCCATCGCCTCGTATTCGATGAGCTCGGCGATGGTGAAGCAGTCATGCGTCTCGACGAAGGAGAGGTCGTCCAGCGCCAGCCCGGCCTGGTCCAGCGCCCGGCCCCAGGCGGCGCGCGCGCCCTCGAAGCGGACGATGTCGCGGCCGGCGATGGGCATGGTGTCCGTCGCCTGCACCGCGGCGCGGAAGCGCACGGCCTTGCCGCCCTTGGCGGCCATCGCCTTCGCCGTCTCCTCGTCGGTCAGGATCAGCGCCGCGGCGCCGTCCGAGACCAGCGAGCAGTCGGTGCGCTTCAGCGGGCGGGCGACGAAGGGGTTCTTCTCGCTCTCGGCGCGGCAGAAGGCGAAGCCCAGGTCCTTGCGCATCTGGGCATAGGGGTTCGCCACGCCGTTCCTGTGGTTCTTGGCCGCGATCGCCGCCAGCGCGTCGGACTGGTCGCCATGCCGCTGGAAATAGGCATCCGCGATGCGCCCGAAGACGCCGGCGAAGCCCGCGGGGATCTCGCCTTCCGTCTTGCGGTAGGACGCGCTGAGCAGGATGTCGCCGACCTCGGGGTTCGGCGTCGCGGTCATCTTCTCCGCGCCCACGACCAGCGCGAAGCGGCCGCGCTTCGCAGCGAGGAAATCCAGCGCGCCATGGATGGCGGCGGTGCCGGTCGCGCAGGCATTCTCGTAGCGGGTGGTCGGCTTGAAGCGCAGCTCGGGCACGTGCTGCAGCAGCAGCGAGGCAAAGAAGTCCTGCTTGCTGAAGCCGCCGTTGAACACGCCGACGAAGGCGGCATCCACCTCGTCCGGCTCGATGCCGGCGTCGTGGATGGCCGAGAGCGCGACGCGGCCGAACAGGCTCTCGATATCCGGGTCCTCGAGCTTGCCGAAGGGCGTGTGGGCCCAGCCGACGATGCAGGCGGTCATGGCGGCGTTCCTTCCTTGCGTCAGAGGGGGCTCGGCGTCAGATGGGCCGCCTCAGCCCGGCGCCCAAGCGGGTTTGCGCCGCGCCTTGAAGCTGGCGATGCCCTCCTCGGCTTCCGGCCCGGCGGCCTGGCGGCCGAAGGCGGCGGCGCCGGCCTCGGCATAGCCGGGCGGGACGGTGGCGCCGAGGGCGGCGATCAGCCCCTTGGTCTCGGCCAGCGCGCCGGGGGCGCCTTCCAGGATGTCGGCGATGGCGGCGGCCAGCGCAGCGTCCAGATCCGGCACGGCGTCGTGCACCAGGCCCATGCGCCCGGCGGCGGTCGCGTCGATCACGTTGCCCTGCAGGCAGAGCCGGGCCGCCGCGCTGCGGCCGATGCGCCGGACCAGCCAGGGCAGGATCTGCGCGGGCACCAGGCCGCGGCGGACCTCCGGCGCGCAGAACCGGGCGGAGGGCGCGGCGAGCGCGATGTCGGCGGCGCAGACGAAGCCGAGGCCCCCGGCGAAGGCGCCGCCCTCCACCGCCGCGATCACCACCTGCGGCAGGTCCGAGATCGCCTGGAAGCGCGTGCCCATGCGCCGGTTGCGGGCCTGCTGCTCCGCCAGCTTGGCGTCGGGGTCCTGCGGCGCGCCGACCTCCGTCAGGTCGAGCCCGGCGCAGAAATGCCCGCCGGCGCCGGAGATCACCAGCACGCGTGCCGTGGCGTCGGACCGCAGCTCCGCCAGCAGCGCGTCGAAGCGCGCGACCAGCGCCTCGCTCATCGCGTTGCGGCGCGCCGGGCGGTTCAGCACGGCCCGCACCACGGGGCCGTCGCGGGTGACCAGCAGCGGGGTCTCGTCGCTCACGATCCGGTATCCGTGCCGATGTGGAACAGGCAGTCGCCGCGCGCCGTCAGGCCGGGCCAGCGCTTCACCAGCACCACGCCGTCGCGCGCGAAGGCGACCGGCGTCGGCGCGCGCCAGGGCGTCTCGGTGTGGTGGATCAGTCCGGCGGGCTGGCCGGCGCGGGCCTCCGCGCCAAGCTCCACCAGCGGCTCGAAGACGCCGGGCTCGGGCGCGTGGAGGTAGTACTCGGCGCCGCCGACATCGAGGATGCGCGTCGGCGGCCGCGGCGGGCCGGCATCCCAGGGGAGGTCGGCTACTTCCAGGTGGCGCAGCAGCCCTGCGACGCCGCGTTCCGCGATGCGGATGGCCTGCGGCGTGGCATGGCCGCCGCCGCCGAGTTCGGTGCCGACATGCAGCACGCCGCGGCGGAACGCCATCTCCGACAGGGTGCGGCCGCCATTGGTGCCGGGGATGACGATGTAGGAATGCGGCGCGCCGAAGGCCTTCAAGGCGGCGATGCCACGGGCGAAGAGCGCCGCGTCGCCGGACCGGCGGATCAGCGCGGAGGGCGCGTACATCAGGGACGAGCCGCCGGAGTGCAGGTCCAGCACGGCATCGGCCAGCGGCAGCAGCACTTCCGCGATATGCCAGGCGATCTGCTCGGTGACGCCCCCGTCGGGATCGCCGGGAAACAGCCGGTTGAGGTTGCCGCCGTCGATCGGGCTGACGCGCCGTCCGGCGCGCGCGGCGGGGAAGTTCGCCGCGGGCAGGACGATCAGCCGGCCCGAGACCTGCGCCGGCTCGACCTCCCGGATGACGCGCCCGAGGACGATCTGGCCTTCGTATTCGTCGCCATGGTTGCCGGCGACCAGCAGCACGGTCGGCCCGCGCCCGTTCGCGATCACGGCGATGGGGATCGGGATGAAGCCGTAGGCGCTCTCATGCGTGGAATGCGGCAGGCGCAGGAAGCCGTGCCGCTTGCCCGGCGCGTCCAGGTCGATCTCGCAGGAGAGCGTGCTGCGTGCCGTCATGGCCCTTCCCCGGGGCGCAGCCTCCGCCGCGCCGCTCGGGGCGTCAAGCCGCGGTCAGACGCGCTCGCCCTGCGCCGCCTTCACGCGCTCCAGCTCGCCGCGCAGCGCGGCGAGCTCGGCGCGCAGCGCAGCGAGCTGCTCGCCGACGGGGTCCTCGGTCACGTCCTTGAAGCCGTAGCCGATGCCCGCATCGTCGCAGGGCGATCCCTTGGGCGGACGGGCCGGGATGCCGACGACGGTGCAGCCGGGCGCGACCGCGTTCACCACCACGGCATTCGCGCCGATGCGCGCACCGTGGCCGATGCGGATCGGGCCCAGCACCTGCGCGCCGGCGCCGATCACGACATGGTCCTCCACCGTCGGGTGCCGCTTGCCCGGCTGGCCGGACAGGCCGCCGAGCGTCACGCCGTGGTAGATCAGCACGTCGTCGCCGACCTCCGCCGTCTCGCCGATCACCACGCCCATGCCGTGGTCGATGAAGAGCCGCCGGCCGATGCGCGCCCCCGGATGGATCTCGATCCCCGTCAGCATCCGCGCGAGGTGGGAGGAGAATCGCGCCAGCCCGCGCAGGCCGAGCCGCCACAGCGCATGCGACAGCCGGTGCCACAGCACGGCATGCACACCGGCATAGCAGAGGATCGCCTCGACGCGACCGGGCTTGGCGGGGTCGCGTTCGCGGACGGTGCGGGCGAGTTCCAGGACTTCCATCGTGCTCCGCCTATGCCAGCCAGGACGGCACCGGCAGCCCGCGCTCGCGCAGGAAGGCCGGGTTGAACAGCTTGGACTGGTAGCGCGCCGCGCCGTCGCACAGCACGGTCGCCACCGTGTGGCCGGGGCCGAGCGCGCGCGCCACGCGGATGGCCGCCGCGACGTTGAGCCCCGCGCTGCCGCCGACCGAGATGCCCTCATGCAGCTGCAGGTCGAAGACCTGCTCCAGCGCCTCCGGATCGAGCACGGTGATCGCGTCGTCGATCAGCTCCCGCGCCTGCGCCAGGTTGCCCGGCGCGCGGGCGGCCTGGCCGATGCCCTCGGTGATCGAGTTGCCCTCCGCCTTCAGCTCGCCGGTCTTCACCCAGGAGGCCAGCGCGCTGCCGCCGGGATCGGCCAGCACGATGCGCACGCCGGGCTTGCGCGATTTCAGCGCGCGCGCCACGCCGGCCAGCGTGCCACCTGTGCCGCAGGCGCAGGTGAAGGCGTCCACCCGGCCGGCGGTCTGGTCCCAGATCTCGGGGCCGGTCGTGGCTTCGTGCGCCGCCGCATTCGCCAGGTTGTCGAACTGGTTGGCCCAGACGGCGCCGAGTTCCTCGGCCAGCCGGCGCGACACATGGACGTAGTTGCCGGGATCGGCGAAGGGCGCTGGCTTCACCAGCCGCAGGTCGGCGCCGATCATGCGGAGGTAGTCGAGCTTCTCCTTCGCCTGCGTCTCCGGCACCACGATCACGCTCTTCCAGCCCATCGCATTGGCCGCGAGCGCGATGCCGATGCCGGTGTTGCCGGCGGTCCCCTCCACCACCGTGCCGGGCTGGCCCGGCGTCAGCAGGCCGCGCGCCACGGCATCCTGCAGGATGCCCAGCGCGGCGCGGTCCTTCACGCTGCCGCCGGGGTTCATGAACTCCGCCTTGCCGAGGATCTCGCAGCCCGTCGCCTCGGAGGCGCGCTTGAGCCGGATCAGCGGCGTGCGCCCTACCGCGCCCCAGAACCCATCGACCACGGAACCCATCGGCACGGCGTCCATCGCGTTGCCTCACCTCGACACACCGGAGCCGGCCCGGTTTCCTGGAGATAAGGACATCGCGCCGGCGGTTTCCAGGCGCGGGCATGCGCCGTTCCAGCGGCGGCGGGGATCATGCATGCTCCGCTGGCATGGCCGCGCAGATTTCCGCCTCCGCCGCGGCCGACGTGGAGAGCGTGATGGCGCGAAGTATGCTTCCGGGAGAGAGGTTTTTTTCGGCGTTCGGGAGGCGGGCCCGGTGACGCCCCTGGATGCCGCGCTGGCGGAACGGCTCGCCCGCGTCGCGCTTGGCCATGTCGGGCAGGAATGGCCGCAGAAGCTCGACCAGGTGCTGGAGGGGCCGGCCGACCTGAAGCGGCCCGCGGAGCTGCACCCGGTCTTCCATGGCAGCTTCGACTGGCATTCCTGCGTCCATGCCCACTGGATGCTGGCCCGCCTGCTGCGGCGCTTCCCCGGCCTGCCCGCTTCCGGCGCGATCGCCGCCCGCTTCGACGCCGCCTTCACCGCCGACAAGGTCGCCGCCGAGCGCGCCTTCCTCGCCCGGCCCGCTTCGCGCGGCTTCGAGCGGCCCTATGGCTGGGCCTGGCTGCTGAAGCTGCATGCCGAGCTGGAGGGCGCCTGGGCGGCGACGCTGGCCCCCTTGGCGCGCGACTTCGCCGACCGCTTCGCCGCCCACCTGCCGCGTGCCGACTACCCGGTGCGCCACGGCGTGCACGCCAACACGGCCTTCGCCCTCGCGCTCGCCGCGGACTGGGCGGCGCGCCACGACGCGGCGCTGCTGGACCTGCTGCGCGCGACGGCGCGCCGCTGGTACGGCGCGGACGAGGATGCACAGGCCTGGGAACCCTCGGGCGAGGATTTCCTCTCGCCGGTGCTGGTCGAGGCGCTGTGCATGGCGCGCCTTCTGCCGGTGCCGGAGTTCGCGGCCTGGCGCGACCGTTTCCTGCCGCGCCTGGCGCAGGGCCAGCCCGCCGCGCTGTTCGCCCCGGCCCGCGTCGCCGACCGCAGAGACGGCAGGATCGTCCACCTGGACGGTCTGAACCTGTCGCGCGCCTGGTGCTGGCGGGCGCTGGCGGCCGGCTTCGCCGCAGGCGACCCGCGCCGCCCGGCGGCGGAGGCG
>NZ_JAPSMD010000255.1 GCF_027856955.1 Falsiroseomonas oryzae
CGGGCCGCGAGCTGCGCGCGGGTCAGGAACACGAAATCCGCGCGGCCGCCGCCGGTCGGCACGCGCAGCGCGCCGTCCAGCTCCGGCGCCACGGCGCGATCGATCAGCCGCGCCATCTGCGCCGCCGCGGCCGCCGGATCGCGCGCCAGCACCTCGACCCGCAGGATGCGGGAGGCGCCGTTGGCATGGCGCTGCAGTTCCGGGATCCAGACATTCTCCCGCGTCAGGTGCTGGCAGGCGAAAATGCCAAGCCCGGCCGGCCGCTCCTCCTTCGGCCATTGGAAGACGTTGAAGCGCGCCTCCGCCTCTCCGCCGCCCGGCAGCTGCACGGGGCGGCCGAAGGCCACCGGCCCGGTCGCGGCCAAACCGCGGGCGCGCAGTTCCGCGGCACCGGCCGCCGCGTCGTCGGTGGTGAAGGCCCCGCGGTCCAGCCCCTCCCGCCCGTCGAGGAAGGCGCGCAGCCCGGCGTTGTGCTCGGTCGGCGTCAGCACGCCGAGCAGCTCCATGTAGTCCTCGCCGAGCATCATCGTGTAGTTGCCGGAGCCCATATGCGCGCTGTGCGTGCCGCGCGGCGACATGGTGAAGCCCAGCGCGGCCCAGGCCTCAGCGGCCCGGTCCAGGTCGCGCACGGCGATCACCACATGGTCCAGTCCGATCACGTGCCGCAGGGCCATCGGCCGATCCTCTCTCTCGTCGGCGCAGATGACAGCCCATCGCGCAGTGCGCGGCAACGCCCCTTGAGGCGCGCGCCCGGCACGGCTTTCATGCCGGTCGAACATCGCGAAGGCGTCCCGCATGGCCGTCACCTGGCCGCCCTCCCTCTGGGCGCATGTCTCCCCGCCCGGCCCCGACCTGCCCGAGCTGCGCGGCGAGGAGACGGCAGAGGTGGTGGTGATCGGCGCCGGCTTCACCGGCCTGTCCACCGCCATCCACCTGCGCGAGGCCGGCCTGCCCGTGACGGTGGTGGAGGCGGCCGAGCCGGGCTGGGGCGCCTCCGGCCGCAACAACGGCCAGGTCATCCCGACGCTGTCGAAGCACGATCCCTCCGCCCTCGTTGCCCGGCATGGCGAGGCCGGCGAGCGCTTCGTCGCGGTGCTGCGCGACAGTGCCGACATCCTGTTCGACCTGGTGCGCCGGCACGGCATCGCCGCGGAAGCGGAACAGGTGGGCTGGGTGCAGCCGGTGCACTCGCCGGGGCGGATGAAGATCGCGGAGCGCCGGGTGAAGGAATGGGGCAGCCGCGGCGCGCCGGTGGAGTTGCTGGACCGCGCAGCCTTGCGCGACATGCTCGGCTCCGATGCGTGGTTCGGCGGCTGGTGGAACCGCAGCGGCGGGCATGTGAACCCGCTCGCCCTGGCGCGCGGCATGGCGAAGACGGCGCTCGCGCTCGGCGCACGGATCTACGCGCGCTCGCCCGCCACGCGGATCGAGCACCGCGGAGGAGGCTGGGTGGTGACCACGGCGGCCGGAACGCTGCGGGCGCGGGCGCTGGTGCTTGCCACCAACGCATATACCGACGCCTTCAGCCGCGACCTGGCACCTGACGTCGCGCGCGAGGTGGTGCCGACGCTGTCCTGGCAGATGGCGACCGAGCCCGTCTCGCACAACGTCGCCGGCACCATCATCCCGGGCCGCCAGGCGATGTCGGACACGCATGGGGAGCTGTATTTCGCCCGCTGGGACGCGCGCGGGCGCCTCGTCACCGGCGGCGCGCTCGCCGTGCAGATGGACCAGGCGCGGCGGCTGCGCCCGCTGATCGCGGCACGGCTGAAGCGGCTCTGGCCGCAACTCGGGGAGGTGCGCTTCGACCATGTCTGGAGCGGGAACCTCAGCATGACGCCGGACTACTTCCCGCGCCTGCACCGCCTGGGCCCGGACGGCTACGCCTGGGCGGGCTGCAACGGCCGCGCCGTCGCGCTTTCCGTCGCGCTGGGCCGCGAATTCGCGCGCGCCATCCAGGGCGTCCCCGAGACGGAGCTCGGCCTACCCTTCACGGATCCGACGCCGATGCCCCTGCACGGCGTGGCGCGGCGTGTCGCGCCGCTGATGCTGATGCTCTATCGCTGGCGCGACGCGCGGGAAGTTGCATAGCGCCCACGGTCAGCCGCGCTCCGCCGCGACCGCCTCGGCATGCGCCATGACCTCGGCGCCGGAGACGTTCCACACCGTGATGCCGCCGACCATGATGCACTGCACGAGCCCCTCGGCGAGCTCCGGCAGCGTCAGGCCGAGGCGCACCGCATTCGCCGCATGCGCCTTGGCGCCGCGCGTCTGGCCGACCAGCACGTCGAGCAGCGTGAAGACCAGCTCCTTCGTCTTCAGGTCCAGCGCGCCGCCGGCGTCCGTGTCCTTCATCAGCCCGGCGCGCATCAGGCCGTAGCCGGCGAAGGCGCTCGGCGCATGGCGCAGCAGCGGCTGGAAGCTGGCCGGCACGCCGCCATGCGTCGCTTCGAAGCTGGCGATGCCGGCCGCGACCGCGGCCTCGGTCAGGTCCTTCGCGTCCATCGGCTCCCTCCCCTGGTCGGCGCAGCCTGGCACGCGCGCCGCCGCGCGTCAGCACGCCGGGGCGGCTTGCGGAGAACCGTCCCGGTGGTGAACCATGCGCCCACGAGGGCCGAACCGAGAAGGACGCCGCCGATGATCACGCAACGCCGCACCCTGCTGGCCACCGGCGCAGCCCTGCTGGCCACGCCGCGGGTGGTCCGCGCCCAGGCCGAGACCTTCCGCATCGGCGCGCTGAACCCGGTCACCGGCGCCGGCTCCCCCTATGGCAGCGGCATGCAGCGCGCCATCCTTGCGGCTGTGGAGGCGATCAACGCCGCCGGCGGCGCGAATGGCCGGCGCATCGAGGTCTTCTCCGAAGATACCCAGACCAGCCCGCAGGCCGCCGTGCTGGCGGCGAAGAAGCTGATCGAGGTGAACCGCGTGCGCGCCATCCTCGGCACCTGGTCCTCGGGCGTCTCGCTCGCGGTGATCCCGCTGACCAACGACGCCGACATCCTGCTGATGCACACCTCCGGCGCGCCGGCGCTGTCCACGCCGCCGGCCAATGCGAAGAACCTGGGCTACCGCTTCCAGGCCACCAACGACCGCTTCGGCCGCGCCTTCGCCGAGATCGCCGTGCGCGAAGGCTTCCGCCGCCCCGCCACCATGGCCTTCAACAACGCCTCCGGCATCGGCAACACCGAAGGCTTCCGCCGCGCCTGGGCCGCCAAGGGCAACCGCAACGGCGAGCACGTGGTCTACGAGCCGAACCAGCCGAGCTACCGGGCCGAGTTGCTGCGCGTGATGAACACCCGCCCCGACGTGATCGTCATGGGCAGCTTCCTGCCGGACACCACGATCATCCTCCGCGAGTGGTTCCAGATGGGCGTGCCGATGAAGTGGATCATCCCGGGCTGGGCCGCCAACCCGCAGCTGGTCCAGGCGCTGGGCCCGGCGGTGACGGAAGGCATCATCAGCGTGGACAGCGTCTCCAACGAGGGCAGCCCGGCCTTCGCCGCCTACGACGCCGCCTATCGCCGTGCCACCAACCGTCCGGGCCTCGACAACGTCTATGCCGCGATGACCTGGGACATGGCGCACACCCTGGCGCTGGCGATCGAGCAGGCGAAGAGCTTCGAGACGGCCGCGATCAACGCCGCGATCCGCCAGGTGGCGAACCCGCCCGGCGAGGCGGTACCGGGCTTCGCGGAGGGCAAGGCGGCGATCGCCGCGGGACGCAAGGTGAACTACGAGGGCGCGTCCTCCGTGCTCGACTTCGACGAGTTCGGCGACGTCACGCCGGATTTCGGCGTCTTCTTCATCGAGCGCGGGCAGATCAACCGTCGCTACGTCGTGAAGATCTGACTTGCTCGGCCAGCTCTTCGTCGCCGGCGTCGTGCATGGCCTGGTGATCGGGCTGGCGGCGCTGGCGGTGACGCTCGTCTTCGGCATCGCGCGCTTCCCCAATGCGGCGGCGGGCGACACGATGACGCTCGGCGCCTATGCCGGCTTCGCGGCGCATGGCGCGACTGGCTCGCTCGCGGTCGCCGGCGGCGCCTCGGTGCTGGCGGCCGCGGCGGCGTCGCTGGCGGGCTACCTGCTGGTGTTCCGCCCCCTCGCCCGCCGTCCCGTCGCCGCGCTGCTGGTCGCGGCGATCGGCGTCGCCTTCCTGATCCGCGCCGGCCTCGGGCTGGCCTTCGGGCACCAGCAGCGCGTCTACCAGGTGCCGCTCGCCTGGCCGATCGAGGTGATGGGTCTGCGCATCTCGCCCATGGACCTGACGCTGGCCGGCGTTGCGCTGGCCGCGCTCGCGGTGGCCTTCCTCGTGCTCTACGCCACCCCGATCGGCCGCCAGATGCGGGCAGTGGCGGACGACCCGGACCTTGCGCGCGTCTCCGGCATCCGCCCCTTCCGCGTCATGGTGGCGCTGTGGCTGCTGGCCGGCGCGGCGGCGGGCATCGCGGGCATGATGCTCGGCATCAAGACCGTCGTCTCGCCGGAGATGGGGTGGGAGAGCCTGCTGCCCGCCTTCGCCGCGGCGATCCTGGGCGGCATCGGGTCGCCGGTGGGCGCGGTGGCCGCGGGCCTCGTCCTCGGCATCGCGCAAGAGGTCTCCACCCCCGTCGTTGGCTTCACCTACAAGATCGCGCTGGCCTTCGCGGTGCTGCTGGCCGTGCTGCTGGTGCGCCCTCGCGGCCTGTTCGGCCGGGTCGAGGCGGTGCGCTGATGGAAGCCTACCTCGCGGCCATCGGCATCATCGCCGCCGTCTACGTGCTGCTCACCCTGGGACTCACGCTGCAATACGGTCTGACGGGCCTGGTGAATTTCGGCCATGTCGGCTTCTTCGCGCTCGGCGCCTATGCCTCGGCGCTGCTGGCCATGCAGGGCGTGCCCCTGCCCGTCAGCTTCGCCGCCGCCGCCGCGGTGGCCGCCATCGCCGCGTGGCCGCTCGGCCTGGTCGCGCTGCGCCTGCGGGAGGACTACTTCGCCGTCGTCACCCTCGGCTTCGGGGAGACGGTGCGGCTCGCCATCACCTCGGAACGCTGGCTGACCAACGGCGTGCAGGGCATCCCCGGCATTCCGCGGCTGTTCGGCGGCGTGGGCATCGAGGCGGCGCTCGCCACGCTCGCGGCCATCGCGCTGGCCTGCGCCGTGGCCGCGCTGATGCTGCGGCGGATCGCGCGCAGCCCCTTCGGCCGCGTGATCGAGGCGATCCGCGACAACGAGGAGGCGCTGAAGGCGCTCGGCAAGGACCCTGCGCGCTTCAAGCTGCAGGTGATGATGCTGGGCTCCGCGCTGGCCGGCCTCGCGGGGGCCTTCTACGCCCACTACATCGCCTACCTCTCGCCGGACCAGTTCGTCCCGCTCGTCACCTTCTACGCCTGGATGGCGATGATCATGGGCGGCGTCGGCCGGGTCTCCGGCGCGGTGGTGGGCGCCGCCCTGCTCATGCTGTTCCTGGAGGGCACGCGTTTCCTGCGGGACCTGCTGCCCGGGCTGGTCAGCGAGGTGGAGATGGCCTCGCTCCGCCTCGGCGCGGTCGGCCTCGCGCTGGTGCTGTTCACGCTGTTCCGCCCGCAGGGGCTCATGGGCGACTACACCCGCCGATGAGCCTCCTCATCCGCGACGTCTCGCGTTCCTTCGGCGGCTTCCGCGCGCTCGACCGCGTCTCGCTGGAGATGCCGGCCGATGGCCTGCTCGGCGTGATCGGGCCGAACGGCGCGGGCAAGTCCACGCTGTTCTCCGTCGTCTCCGGCTTCATCCCGGCCGATGCCGGCACCGTCTCGCTCGATGGCCGCACACTCGACCGGCTGGGTCCCGCCGCCCGCGCGCGGCTCGGCTTGGTGCGCACCTTCCAGGTGCCGCGCGAGTTTCACCACCTGACCGTGCGCGAGAACCTGATGGCCGCCGCACCGGGCCAGAGCGGCGAGAACCTGCTCGGCCTGTTCTTCCGCCCCGGCCGCGTCGCCGCGGAGGAGGCGCTCACCGCCGCCGCCGCGCAGGACGTCATGGACTTCCTCCGCCTCGCCCCGGTCGCCGGCCTGCCGGCGGGCCGGCTTTCCGGCGGGCAGAAGAAGCTGCTCGAGCTCGGCCGCGCGCTGATGGCGAAGCCGCGCCTGATCCTGCTCGACGAGCCCTTCGCGGGCGTCAACGCGGTGCTGGTGCAGGAGATCGCGGCCCGCATCACGGAGCTGAACGCGCGCGGCATCGGCTTCCTGATCATCGAGCACGACCTGCAGGCGCTCTCTCGCCTGGTGCCGCGGCTGGCGGTGATGGATCGCGGCCGGGTCCTCGCCGCCGGCGCGCCGGCCGAGGTGCTGGCCGATGCCAGGGTGCGAGAGGCTTATCTCGGCGGCGTCGTCGCATGACGCTGCTCGCGGTCGAGGCGCTGTCCGGCGGCTATGGCGAGACCGACATCCTGAACGGCGTGGACCTGGCGCTGGAAGCCGGCGAGATCCTGACCGTCGCCGGCCCGAACGGCGCCGGGAAGAGCACGCTGGCCAAGGCCGTGATGGGCCTGCTGCCGCGCGTGCGCGGGCGCGTGCTGCTGGACGGACGCGACATCCTGGCCGAGCCGGTGGAGCGCCGCATCGCGCTCGGTATCGGCTATGTGCCGCAGGTCGCCAACGTCTTCCCCTCGCTTTCCGTCACCGAGAACCTGCAGGTCGTGGCCGGCATCCGCGATGGCCGCGCCCGCATCGCGGAGCTGATGGCGGTCTTCCCGGCGCTTGCCGCGCGGCGCCGCGCCCGTGCCGGCAGCCTCTCGGGCGGCGAGCGGCAGCAGCTGGCCTTTGCGCGCGCACTGATGGCCCGCCCCCGGCTGATGATCCTCGATGAGCCGACGGCCGCCCTCGCCCCCGCGCTGGTGGCCGAGAGCTTCGCGCGCATCCGCCAGCTCCCGGCGCTCGGCGTCACCGTGCTGATGGTGGAGCAGCGCGCGCGGCAGGCGCTGGCCGTCTCCGACCGCGGCTGCATCCTGGATGCCGGGCGCGTCGCGATGCTCGGCCCGGCGGCGGCGCTGCTGGCGGATGAGCGCGCCGCGGCGCTCTATCTCGGCGGCGGCATGGTGCAGGACGGCCCCTGACTCCGGCCGGCCGTCTGCGGCTGCGGCCCGACATTCTTTCCGATCTGGCTGCGCGCGGAGCAGGAAATGGCTTCCCCGGGGCGCCGCGACGGAAAGCACGTCTCTTTACCGTGAATTTGTTGACCGCGCGGCGTATTTGTCGTGGAAATGCCGGCATGCCGACGGGAATGGCCCGGCGGCGTGGAGCAGGTGCCATGCACGTCGCAGCGCTGCGCAGGGCGGATCGACACGTGACGGAACGCGAAGGCTGTCCGTGTCGAATGCCGCGATCCCGCAGCCACCGCACCCGCGCACACGCCCCGTCCGAGGCCATTCCATGATCCCGTCCCGCTTCGCCCTCATCTCCCCTGCCGGTGTCGGAGGGCTCGCCCGATGACCGTCGCGCTGCACCGGCCCGAAGCCTTCTCCGCCCTGCCGCTGCCGGCCTCGCTCTGGACCGCGCCGGCCCTGGTGTCGCCGCGCGCCGTCGAGCTGCGCCGCCTGCACCCCCTGTTCGGCGCGGAGGTCCAGGGCCTGGACCTCGCCGCTGCCGGGCCCGAGGCCGCCGCCGCGGTCCTGCGCCCTGCGCTGCGCGACCATGAGGTGCTGGTGCTGCGCGACCAGGCGCTCCGGCCCGATCGCCAGGCCGCCCTCGCCGCCTGCCT
>NZ_JAPSMD010000256.1 GCF_027856955.1 Falsiroseomonas oryzae
CCGGCCCGGGCGCCTCGGCGAAGCGCCAGGCGCCAGGCGTGTCGGGGAAGTCCGCCGCGACGAACAGGCGCCAGCCGCCGCCGGTCACGCGGTCCATCCGCGCCCAGCCCTCGCCGCTGCGCACCCAGGGCTGCGGGAACAGGCTGCCCTGGGCGGGATGGGCGGGCGTGGCCATCAGGCCGGCCTCCAGCGGCGGCACGATCTCCTGCCGCGTCACCACCGGCGCGCGGCCGCCGCCCTGCGCGATCAGCGCGGCGTCGCGCGCACGCGCGGCATCCCGGTCGCGTTCGCAGATCTGCCGGCCGATCGCCTTGATGCGCGCGGTCAGCGTGCGGACATGCCGCCCGCGCTCCACCGCATAGCTGTCCAGCAGCGCCTCCGCCGCGCCATCGCGCACCGCCGCCAGCTTCCAGGCCAGGTTCGCCACGTCCCGCAGGCCCTGGCACATGCCCTGGCCGATGAAGGGCGGCTGCTGGTGCGCCGCATCGCCGGCGAGGAACACGCGCCCGCGGCGCCATTCCGTTGCGACCAGCGCGTGGAAGCGGTAGCTCGCCGCGCGCCAGAGCTCCGCGTCGCCGGGCGTCAGCCAGCGCGACAGCAGGCGCAGAACCACCTCGGGCTGCTGCATGGCCTGCGGATCCTCGCCGGGCAGCAGCATGATCTCGAAGCGGCGGTGGTTGCCCGGGCCGACGATGTAGGTGATCGGGCGCGCGGGATCGCAGAACTGCGCGGCGTTCACCGGCAGCTTCGCCAGCCCGGCCGGCGTGACGCGCAGGTCCACCACCAGCCAGGGCTCGTCGAAGGCCAGGTCCTCGAAGCCGATGCCAAGGCTGCGGCGGACGAAGCTGGCGGCGCCGTCGCAGGCCACCACCTGGCCGGCCGTCACCACGCGGTCGGCGCCGGTCGCGTCGCGCAGGCGCAGGGCCACGCGGTCCGCGCAGGGCGCGATGGCGACCAGCTCCGTGCCGAGTTCCACCGTCACGCCCGGCAGCGCGGCGGCATGGGCACGCAGCGCCTCCTCCACCGGCGGCTGGCTGAACACCATCGTCGGCACGAAGCCCATCGGCCAGGGCTCGGGCACCATGTCGATGCGGCGGATCAGCTGGCCATTCGCGCCGAAATGGTCGGAGGGCGGGAAGGGCGCGGTGAAGGGCAGCACGGACTCGGCCACGCCCATGCCGTCGAACAGGCGCAGGATCTCGTGGTCGATCGCGATGGCGCGCGGCTTGCCGTAGACCTCCTGCGCGCGGTCCACCGCCAGCACGCCGAAGCCGGCCTGGCCCAGCAGCGCCGCCGCCACGGCGCCGCAGGGGCCGAAGCCGATCACGGCGATGTCGTGATGCGCGCTCATCCGGCCCGGCGTCGGGTTCCGGGAACGCCACCTGCGGCCGCCAGACCGTCTCTCGGCGGGTGCAGGCCGCGCCGGGGGATCACCGGAAATCCTTGCATGCGGAGCCTCCGCGGGGGTCGGCCAGGGCCATAGGGATGATGGACATTGCCCGCGATGTAAACCCGAATATATATATTTCCTGCGAAGCGGAGACGGATATATGCGGACTGCCCAGGGGCGTGTCGAGCCGGCCGGCATGCGCCCCGTCGCGGCCACCCATGCCAGCAGCGTTCACGAGCGCATCCGCGCCGACATCCTGGCTGGCCGGCTGCGGCCCGGTGCCCGGCTGCCGATCAAGGCGATGATGGCGCGCTACGAGGTGGGCCAGACCCCGCTGCGGGAGGCGCTGAACCGCCTGGCCGCCGACGGTCTGGTCGCCGCCGAGGACCAGCGCGGCTTCGCCGTGCCGGGGATCAGCGCCGACGAGTTGCAGGAACTGACGCGCACGCGCTGCTGGCTGGAGGAACGCGCGCTGCGCGAATCCATGGCCGCCGCGACCGAAGCCTGGGAGGAGGCGGTTCTGCTCGCCGGCCACCGCCTGCTGCGCACGCCGCGCGGCCTGGACAGCGAGGATCCGGCCGCCGAGGCGCCGTGGGAGGCGCGGCACCGCGAGTTCCACGACCTGCTGGTGGCGAATTGCGGATCGCGCTGGCTGATGGGCTTCTGCGCCCAGCTGACGGATCGGCACCAGCGCTACCGCAAGCTCGCCGCGCGCCGCGCCTTCCCGCACCGCGACGTGCGTGCCGAGCACCAGGCGATCATGGATGCGGTGCTGGCGCGCGACGCTGATGCGGCGGTGGCACGGCTGATGGCGCATTATGCCGTGACGGCGGAGATCATCCTGCACGACGAGAGCGTCTTCCCGTCGAAGAGCTGACGCCCGCCGCCGCGCCGTCAGTCGCTGCAGTAGGACCTGTCGCGAAAAGCGCAGCGCCCTGGTCCGCTGCGACTGCAGTGATCCGGCCCGGCGGTCTGCCCCGACGTCGGCCGCGAGGTCAGCATGAACAGCTGCCAGCCGGCCGCGCCGCACTCTGCGACCTCCGCCCGCAGACAGCCGAGGACGAGAACACAATCGACACGGTCCAGGACATGCTCATTCGGCTTGGGCAGATTCTTCGACTGGAGTTGACCCGGCAGCGGGTCGAGACAGGCCTTCAGGTGTACTTCTGCGACCCGCACAGTCCTTGGCAGCCCGCATCAGCCATCAGGTGCTTCAGCCACGGCCAGCGCTTGCGGAAAGCGCCGAGGATTGTCTGCGCGCCCGCGCTGTCCGACACGTCGGCGGGCGTGAGGTTCACCATCAGCAGTCGCCCATCGGTGTCCACGGCAACGTGGCGCTTGCGTCCGACGATCCGCTTGCCCCCATCGAAGCCGGGAGCCTCGGCAAACGGAGCCTTCACCGTCTGGCTGTCGCGCACGCGGTCCGTTCGGCTGGCCTCGCGCCCCGCCGCCTCGCGGTCGGGCACCAGCGTGACATCGTGGATCGTGCGGAACAGCAGTCACCGGACAAACCGTCGGAACCACCAGTAGACCGTCTGCCAAGGACCGAAGCGCACCGGCAGCATCCGCCAGCCGCGCGCGCTGCGGGTCCATCCCCATCTGCCGGATTCGCAGGTCGCCGGCCGGCGCGATCGCCCACCCACCGGCTGCGACGATTTCGTGCACCACCGCCTCGACACCCGCCGCGTCGATGTCAGCCACGCCGACGGCGGCCCCTTCCTGCGCGAAACGCAGCGACCCCACGCGCCCCATCCCCGACGCCGCCGCGATGACGACCCCGACCTTGCCCTTCAGGCGCATGCGCGTTGTTTTCCGTTTGGCTCGGGATGTCGTTCCCACCCGGCAATGCCCTTGCCCCGCCGTCCCGGAACTCCGACATTCCCGGCCTCCCGCGGCATGATCGCGGGAGAGAGACGGAGACGACGGTGACGATGGACCGGCTTCTGGCGATGGAAGCCTTCGTGCGGACCGTGGACACGGGCAGCATGTCGCGCGCGGCGACCCAGCTCGGCATCGCGAACGCCTCGGTCACCGGTCTCATGCGCAAGCTCGAGGCCCATCTCGGCGTGACGCTGCTGCAGCGCTCGACACGCTATGTCCGGATGACCGAGGAGGGCGCGCGCTATTACGAGCGCTGCCGATCCATCCTGGACCAGATCGGCGAGGCGGAGGCCGCGCTCAGCGACCGTGAACGCGGCGTCATCCGGCTGGAAACGCCCATCGCGGTCGGCCACCTCGTGCTGGGCCCCGCGCTTGCGAAATTCGCTATCCTCCACCCGGAGCTGCGCGTGGTCACGACGCTCAGCAACGAGGTGGATAACCTGATCAAGCGCGGAGTGGACGTCGCGATCCGGATGCAGGCGGTGGAGTCGGGCGAGTTGGTGGCGCGTCTGATCTATCGCGCCCGCTACGTACTTTGTGCAGCGCCCAGCTTCCTCCAGCAGCATGGCGAGCCGGCCTCGCCGCAGGAGATCTTGCCGAGGCAATGCCTCGGTTTCTCGGGCTCGCCGAGCGGCGACCTGCGCATCTGGCATTTCCGCCGCGGTGAGGAGCAGCACGCCGTGCGGCCCGAGGGCAATCTCTTCTTCAACAGCACCGATGCGCTGCTGCAGGCCTCCGCGCACGGCGCCGGGCTGATCTACGTGCTCGACGTGCTCGCCGAGCCCGCCTGCCGGCGTGGCGACCTCGTCCGGCTGCTGCCGGACTGGGAGACGGACGAGCAGACCTTCTACGCCGTCTATCTGCGCACGCGCTTTACCCCGCCCAAGGTGCGCTCCCTCGTCGACTTTCTCGCATCGCAGTTCGGCGCCACGCCGGATGCCGCGCCGGTGCCGATCCGCGCCCGCTGACGCCGCCCGCATCATCCCTCCGAGCGGGGCAGCGCCGCGAGCAGCTCCGCTGCGGAGCCGCCGCGCAGCGCAGCCAGCAGCCGCTCCCAGATGGGCGCCGCGTCATGGCCTGCTTGCCGCATGCAATCCTCGAACTTCGCGCGCACCCCGGCGGCATCCAGCACGGGTGCGGCGGTGCGGCGAACGACGATGGGGCCCTGCGGTCCCTCCGCCGTGATCTCCGCCGGGGGGTGGCCGGGCTTGTCCGGCATGGTCTCCACGATGTCGATGCGCTGCGCGAGCGCCAGCGCTTCCGGATCGCGCGTCACATGCGGCCCGAGCGCTGCGAGGTCCACGCGGCCGTGGGCGAGGGTGAAGGCAGTCATGAAGGGGATGCTGTACTTCGCGTCCTGCAGCGTCTCCGGCACGCGCCGCCCCTCGATCGGCCGGCAGAGCTTCGCTGCGGAAGCGTTCACCGCCACCGTGACGCGCCCCGTGCGCGGCGGCCCGCCCAGCCGACCGCGCAGCGCGAGCGCCGCTGCGACGTAGGGATGGGAGAGGCGGCAGCTCGGCCAGGGCTTCACCTCGGTCGCGAGCCAGGTCCAGCCGGGCCGGTCGAGCAGCGCCGCGCGCGTCGCCGCGCCCGGATCGCCGCCCAGATAGATGCGGAACATGCCCGCAGCGCCGTCGAGCGCGGTCTCCGGCCCGGTGACGCCGGCCCGCGCGAGCAGCGCCGCCTGTACCCCACCCATCGCGGCGAAGGCGGGATAGATCGAGCGCGCAGTGGAGCCTACGCCGAACCCCGCCTCCTTGCCGCCGGCGAGCTGCATGTAGGCGAGACCCAGCGCGGAGACGACCTGCTCCTCGTCCATGCCGAGCGTGATGCAGGCCGCGACACAGCCGCCGAGATAGCCGAAGAGCTGCGTCAGGAACCAGTCGGAGCCGGGTCCCTCCCCGCTCGGCGCACAGGCCTCTCCGAGCCGGCACATCACCTCGTTGCCGAGCGCCATGGCGGAGAGCACCGTCGCCGCGCTGGCGCCGGCCGGCTCGGCCACCGCCAAGGCGGCGTGCAGGGTCACCGTGGTGGGGTGCAGGCGCGCGACGTCGTGGATGTCGTCGAAGTCCAGCGCATGCGCCAGCGACGAGTTGGCGAAGGCCGCGGCGGCGGGCGGCAGGCGCTCCGGACCGCCGATCACGACGCTGGCGCCGCCGGCGGTGCCGAAGGACATCGCGTCGATCACCTCGCGGCAGATCGGCAGCGCTGGGCGGGCTGCGAGCGCGATGCCGAGGCTGTCGAGCGCGTGCAGTTCGGCCCGCGCCCGCACCTCCGTCGGAAGGCCGCGGCGGTGCCGGTCCAGAACCATGCGCGCCAGGGCGCGGCTCAGCGGCAAGGTGGAGAGCGGCGCCGCGCGCGGCGCCATCGCTGTGGCCGATGGCATCAGATCCTCCCTCCTTACATCGCGCCCGAAAACACCTGTCGCCGCGAGGGCAGGCTTGGCGCCGGCGTGCCTTTACTCATCCGCACGCGCGCCGGAGGCGCGGGCCACAGCACCCCACTTGTCCCACTCCGCCCGCAGGAAGGCCTGGGTCGCCGCCGGCGAGGGGAAGGTCATCGTCTCCAGTCCCTGTGAGGCGAAGCGCTCGCGGATCGGGGCAGCGCTTGCCGCTTCGGTGAGCGCCCCGTGCAGGCGCGCCAGGATTCCCTCGGGCGTGCGGGCGGGCGCCAGTACCGCCACCCAGTTCACGGCGACGACACCGGGCACGCCTGCCTCCGTAAAGGTCGGGACGTCGGGCAGCAGCGAGGTCCGTTCGTTCGACATCACGGCGAGCGGCCGCAGGCGGCCGTCGCGGATCAGGCCGAAGATCGCAGCGAGGTCCACGATCACGCCATGCACGTTGCCGCTCACCGTGTCGGTCGCAGCGGGTCCGCCGCCGCGGTAGGGGACGTGCGTGATGTTCTGGCTGACCTCGCGGCGCAGGATCTCGATGGCGAGATGCGCGAGCCCGCCGCTACCGGAGGAGGCGACGTTCACGGGCCCGCGCCGCGCCTCGGCCAGGAATTCCTGCAGGTTCCGCGCGCGCGTGCCGGGGCCGACGGCCAGAACGGACGGCGTCGCCGCGACAGTGGTGATGGCGGCGAAGTCGTTCCCTGTGTTGTAGCTGACATGCGCGCTGGTATGCGGCGCGATGACAAGCGGGCTCGAGCTCGCCAGGTAGAGCGTGTAGCCATCGGGCGCAGAACGCGCCACGAACTCCGCCGCGAGGGTCGCGTTCGCGCCGGGGCGGTTCTCGATGATGATGGGTTGGCCAAGAGTCTCCTGCACCCGCGGCTGCAGGATGCGCGCCGTCACGTCGTTGGAGCCGCCTGGCGGAAACCCGATGATCACCCGGATGGGCCGGCTGGGGTACTCCTGCGCGCGCGCTGGCACCGCAGGCAGCGCCAGCCCGCCCGCGGTCCCGAGCAGCAGCCGGCGCGACAGGCCGGAGCCGGTGGTGGTCGTTCTCGTCACGGGTCGTCCTCCCTCCTTGTTTCACATTGCGATGTCTGGTCTAGCCGTCCCGCAGCGTCTCGATCAGCCGCGGCAGCACGTCCTGCCAGGGTGCGACCACGCCGAGCTCGGCGAAGCGGAAGATGGCGGCCTCGGGGTCCGGGTTGATCGCTGCGATGCGGCTGTGCAGCGCGACGCCCGCGAGATGCTGCGGCGTGCCGGACATGCCGACCGCGAGATAGAGTTCCGGCGCGACATAGGCACCGGACTGGCCGACCTGCTGCGCCACGCTGGCCCATCCCGCATCCACTGCCGGCAGGCTCGCCCCCGTCGCCGCGCCGAGAAGGGCGGAGAGCTCGCCGAGTTTCGCGAAGCCTTCCGGGCCACCCATTCCGCGTCCGCCCGCCACCACGAGCCGGGCCGCGTCGACGCGCCTCGGTCGATCAGCGGCGGCGGGCCTGGCCTCGGGCAGGGGTACGTCGCCGCGGAGCGTCGCGTCGGAGACGATGTGCCGGATCTCGGGTGCGGCGACGGGGACCGGTGCCGCGCCAGGCCGGTGCATGGCGGCGAGGCAAATCTCCGCCTCGCTCGTCAGCACCAGTTCCGCCCGCCCGCCATAAGCCGCGCGCCGTGCGATCACGGTGCCCCCCTCGATAGCCACCGCCGCGCAGCGGCCGAGCGGCACGCCGTCGGCCCGCGACGCCAGCCGCGCGGCCAACTCCTCGCCGACCGCACCGGCGGGAAGGACCAACAGTGACGGCTCCGCCGTCTCCGCCAGTTCTGCTGCAAACAGCTGCAGGAGGTGATCCACCGGCGGTGAATCGGCCAGCGCGGCATGCGCGACGAGGCGGATCGTCGCCGCGCCGGCGCGCGCCGCCTCGGCGGCCGCGGCGTCGAGATGCTCCGCCTGGCCGAGCAAGAGCGCCTCCGCCCGCGTGCCGGCCGCTGCCGCGATCGCAGCGGCGGCGGCGACGGCGGCATACGGATCCG
>NZ_JAPSMD010000257.1 GCF_027856955.1 Falsiroseomonas oryzae
GGGCGTGCCGGCGGGCGCCAGCACCGCGCCCCAGGATGTGGCACCGGCGCCGGGCAGCCCGGCCTCCGCCACCGTCGGCACGTCCGGCAGCAGCGCGTGGCGCGCGCTGCCGGTGACCGCCAGCGCGCGGATGCGGCCGTCGCGGATCTGGCCGATGGAGCCGGCGATCTGGTCCACCATGATCTGCACGTTGCCCGCGACCAGGTCGTTCATCGCCTGGCCGGAGCCGCGATAGGGCACATGGGTGATGTCGATCCCGGCGGCGAGCCGGAACAGCTCCGTCGCGGCATGAGTGGTGGTGCCGGCGCCGGAGGTGGCGAAGTTCAGCGCGCCAGGCCGCGCCTTCGCCAGCGCGACGAGTTCCGGCAGGGTGCGCGCCGGGACGGCATTGGCGACGCTGATCACCAGGTCCGAGGCGAAGGCCATGGAGACCGGCGCCAGGTCGCGCTGCGGGTCGAAGGGCATGGTGGCGTAGAGATGCGGCGCGATGGCCAGCAGGCCGGTCGCGCCCATCAGCAGGGAATGGCCGTCGGGCGCGCTGCGCGCCACGTTCTCCGCGCCGATGAAGCCGGCCGAGCCGGTGCGGTTCTCCACCACCACCGGCTGGCCCAGCGCCTGGCCCATCCCTTCCGCCAGGATGCGCGCCGCGACATCCGTGCTGCCACCGGCCGCGAAGGGGACGACGAGGCGGACAGGGCGCGTCGGCGCCCAGGATTGCGCCTGCGCGCCGAACGGGACCAGCAGCGTGGCGGCTAACAGCGTCCGGCGGCGCATCGGCGTTCCTTTCCTAGTTCACGGTGACGCGGGCCTCGCGGACGACGCGGCCCCACTTCGCCGTCTCGTCGCGCATGGTGGCGGCAAGTTCGGCCGGCGTCGAGGAGACCGCATCGGCGCCCGCCGCGGCCAGGCGCTGCTGCGTGGCGGACTCGGCCAGGGCTTCCCGGATCACGGCGTTCAGGCGCTCGATCACGGGAGCGGGGGTGCCGGCGGGGGCCATGACGGCGCCCCAGGACGTGGCCTGCGCGTCGGGGAAGCCGGCCTCCGCCATAGTCGGCAGGTCCGGCAGCAGGCGGGACCGGCGGGGACCCGTCACCGCCAGCGCGCGCACGCGGCCCGCCTGGATCATCGGCAGCGCGGAGGGGAGCTGGTCCAGCATGACCTGCACGTTGCCGGCGACCGTGTCGTTCAGCGCCGGCGCGCTGCCGCGGTAGGGCACGTGCTGCATGTCCACCCGCGCGACGAGCTTGAACAGCTCGGGCACCAGGTGGGTGGAGCTGCCGTTGCCGCCGGAGCCGTACGAAAGCCGGCCGGGCTGCGCGCGCAGCAGCGCGACGAACTCCGCCATGGTCTGCGCGGGAACCGAGGGGTTCACGATCACGACGTGGTCGGTGGCGAAGGCCATGGAGATGCCGGCCAGGTCGGTCGCGGGGTTGAAGCCCATGTTGGCGTAGAGATGCGGGTTGATGGTCAGCGTGCCGGTGGTGCCCATCAGGATGGAATGGCCGTCCGGCGCGCTGCGGACCACGTTCTCCACGCCGACATTGCCGCCCGCGCCGGTGCGGTTTTCCACCGTGACGGGCTGGCCGAGCTTCTCCTGCATGCGTTCCGCCAGCACGCGCGCGACCACGTCGGTGGCGCCGCCGGGCGGGAAGGGGACGACGAAGCGCAGCGGGCGCGTGGGCGACCAGCCCTGCGCGCGGGCGACGGCGGGCAGCAGCGGCGTGGCGAGGGCCGCGGCGAGGACGCTGCGGCGGGTGATGCGGTTCATCGTTGGTTTCCTCCCGGTGGTTGGTTGCTTGGTTGGTTGGTCAGACGACGGTGCGGTGCCGGGCCTTGATCTCGGCCAGCACCTCGTCGGGGTCGTGCGCCCACCAGCGCTTCGACAGGATCTCGACCTCGGCGAAGTCGCCGGCATAGCCGGCCTGCACGACCATGCGGCGGATGGCGGGGATGTCGATGACGCCTTCGCCCGGCAGGCCGCGGTCGAAGACGGTGTCGGTGGTCGGCACCTTCCAGTCGCAGACATGGAAGGCGGCGATGCGCGACCCCGCGCGCGCGACCTGACGCGCGAGATCGGGGTCCCACCAGACGTGATAGACATCCAGCGCGACGCCGGATCCCGCGCCCAGCTCGTCGCAGAGGTCGAGCGCCTGGCCGAGGGTGGACAGCACGGAGCGGTCGGCGCAGGTCATGGGGTGCAGCGGCTCCAGCGCGATGGTCACGCCGGCGGCGCGGGCATCGGGCATGATGGCGTGCAGGCCCTCGCGCACCTGCTCGCGCGCGGCGGGAAGGTCCTTGCTGCCGGGCGGCAGGCCGCCGCAGACCATGACGAGGCAGCGCGCGCCGATGGCGTGCGCCTCGGCGATGGCGCGGCGGTTGTCCTCGAGGGCGGCGGCGCGGCCGGCCGCGTCGGCGGCCGGGAACATGCCGCCGCGGCAGAGCCCGGTGACGACGAGTCCGGCGTCGCGGATGTGCTTCGCCGCTTTCTCCACGCCCATGGCCTGCAGCACGTCGCGCCAGGGCGAGATGCCGGGGATGCCGTGGCGCGCGCAGCCCTCGATGCACTCCGCGAGGCCCCAGCGTTCCTTGACGGTGACGGTGTTGAGGGAGAGGTGCATGCGTTGTTGCCCGCCGGTGTGTGGCTCCATCCCCCGCAAGGCGGGGGAGGGATGGGGTGTGGGTGGGGCCGTCAGAACCGTGCTCGGGCGTCTCGCGCCTGTGGCTCCCCCTTCACCCACCGTCCGACGCTTTCGGCGTCGAACCCCCCCGGAGGGGGAGAGGGCTTCCAGCGTGCGGGGAGAGCAAGCCCGCTCCTACGCCACGCCGTGCACGGCCAGCAGGCTGCGCATGCGCGACACCGCCATGTCCGGGTCGCGCAGCAGGCCGGCCCTGTCGGCCAGGCGGAACAGCTCGGCGAAGTGACGGATGCTGCGCGTGCTCTGCTGGCCGCCCACCATCACGAAGTGATCCTGATGCCCGTTCAGCCAGGCCATGAAGACCACGCCCGTCTTGTAGAAGCGCGTCGGCGCCTTGAAGATGTGGCGGCTCAGCGGGACGGTCGGTGCCAGGATGTCGTGGAAGGTCGTCAGGTCGTTGCGCTGCAGCGACGCCAGTGCCCCGCCCACCGCCGGCGCGATCGGGTCGAAGATGCCGAGCAGCGCGTCGGAATAGCCCTGCTCGTCGCCGGCGATCAGCTCCGCGTAGTTGAAGTCGTCGCCGGTGTACATCCGCACGCCTTTCGGCAGGCGGCGGCGCATGACGATCTCCTTCTTGTCGTCCAGCAGCGAGATCTTCACGCCGTCCACCTTGGCGGCATTGGCGTGGATGACGGCGAGCGCCGTCTCCATCGCCGCCATGTGGTCGTGGTTGCCCCAGTAGCCTTCCAGCGCGGGGTCGAACATCTCGCCGAGCCAGTGGATGATCACGGGCTGCGCGACCTGGCCGAGGATGCGGTTGTAGACGCGCTCGTAGTCGGCCGGCGACTTCGCGGCCTTGGCCAGGGCGCGGCTGGCCATCAGGATGATGCGGCCGCCCATCCGCTCCACGGCCTCGCACTGCTCCTCATAGGCGCGGATCACGTCGTCCACCGTCACGTCGGGGCCGGGGGCGAGGTGGTCGGTGCCGGCGCCGCTGGCCATCACCGCGCCGGGCACGTCCTTCATCGCGTCGAGGCTGCGGCGGATCAGCTCCTGCGCCGCGGTCCAGTCGAGGCCCATGCCCCGCTGCGCCGTGTCCATCGCCTCTGCCACGCCGAGGCCGAGCGACCAGAGATACTTGCGGAAGGCGATGGTGCGGTCCCAGTCCACCTTGGCGTCGAGCCAGGGGTCCTGCTCGGCCAGCGGGTCCGCGACGACATGCGCCGCGGCGAGCGCGACGCGCGGAAAGGGCGGCGTCGCCTTCGGGAAGTCGCGCGGGGGCCCGAGCGTATAGGGCGTCAGGCAGCCCTCGGCGTCGGGCAGGGTGATCGTCGCCATCGCCTCACACCTCCAGCTTCGGCAGGTCGATCCAGCGGCGCTCGGCCCAGGATTGCAGCCCGGCCTCCGCCAGCTGCACGCCCTTGGCGCCGGCCAGCAGGTCCCACGGATAGGCCTTCGTCTCGCCGACGAGATACCTGAAGAACATCTCCCACTGCACGCGGAAGCCGTTCGGGTAGGGCTGGGTGTCCGGCACTTCCTGCCAGCCCGCGTAGAAATCGATCGGTTGCGGGATGTCGGGGTTCCAGACCGGCTTCGGCGTGTTCACGCGGCTCTGCGTCCAGCACTTCTGCAGGCCGGCGACGGCCGAGCCATGCGTGCCGTCAACCTGGAAGGTCACCAGGTCGTCGCGGCGCACGCGCGTGACCCAGGAGGAGTTGATGTGCGCGATCACGCCGCCCGCCAGCTGGAAAGTGGCATAGGCCGCGTCGTCCGTGTCGGCCTGGTAGGGCTTGCCGGCCTCGTCGTAGCGCGTCGGGATGTGCGTGGCGCCGAGGCAGGAGACGCTCTCGACATTGCCGAACAGGTTGTCCAGCACGTAGCGCCAGTGGCAGAGCATATCGAGGATGATGCCGCCGCCCTCGGCCTTCTTGTAGTTCCACGAAGGCCGCTGCGTCGGCTGCAGGTCGCCCTCGAACACCCAGTAGCCAAACTCGCCCTTCACGCTGCAGATGCGGCCGAGGAAGCCGCTGTCGATCACCATCTTCAGCTTGCGCAGGCCGGGCAGGAACAGCTTGTCCTGCACCACGCCGGCCTTGATGCCGGCGCGCTTGGCCAGCCGCGCAACGTCCATCGCGTCTTCCAGCGAATCCGCGGTCGGCTTCTCGCAGTAGATGTGCTTGCCGGCCGCGATCGCCTTCCGCAGCAGGCCGGCGCGCATCTGGGTGGTGGCGGCGTCGAAGAACACCTCGTCCTTCGGGTCGGCCAGGCAGGCATCGAGGTCGGTGCTGACGCGGGCGATGCCGTGCGCCCTGGCCAGCGCCTCCAGCTTCTCGCGGTTGCGGCCGACCAGGATGGGGTCGGGCATCACGCGGTCGCCATTCGCCAGCATCACGCCGCCATCCTTCCGGATGGCCGCGATGGAACGGATCAGGTGCTGGTTCATCCCCATCCGGCCGGTGACGCCGTTCATGATGAGGCCGATGCGGCGTTCCGCCATGGACATGTCCCTCGTTCAGGTAACCGGGCAGTTACCTGGGGAGGGGCCGACGGTCAAGTCACGGGTTCACGGGCGCAGGTAGCCCAGCACCACCTCCGTGATGTGCGCCTCCCGCGCGGCGATGGCGGCTTCGGTATCCAGCGGCGTGCCGAAGATCGTGGACAGCGTGTGCCGGTTGGCGACGTAGAAATGGCCGAGCGCGAGGATGGAGATGTAGAGCTGCATCGCATCCACCCCGGCGCGGAACGCGCCCGAAGCGGCGCCGCGCGCCAGCACGCCGCGCAGCGCCTCCAGCAGCGGGGAGTAGAGGGCGGGCACGTCCTCCGACCGCCGGAGATAGGCGGCGCGGTGCAGGTTCTCCTGGTTCAGGAGTGCCACGAATTCCGGGTGGCGGGCGGTGTAGCGCAGGTTGAAGGCGACGAGGCGCGCCATCGCCTGGTCGGGCGGCAGGTGCTCCACCTCCACCGCGCGCTCCTCGGCGCGCTTGGCGGCGTAGGCCCGCTCCAGCACGGTCAGCCACAGCTCCTCCTTGGAGCCGAAATGGGCGTAGAGCATCCGCTTGTTGGCGCCGGCGCGCGCGGCGATTTCGTCCACGCGGCTGCCGGCCAGGCCCTTCTCGGCGAATTCGGCGAGCGCGGCGTCCAGGATGCGCTGGCGGGTCGCTGCGGCGCGCGCGGAGAGGGGCGCGGCAGGGCGCATCGCCGCGGGTGCCGCGGCGGATTCCGGCGTCGCGGTCTTGCGCGCGGTCGCGCCTGGCATGGTTCCCCTCCCCGTCGCCCTGCGGCAGCATGGCGCCGCGGATGCCGCCTCGCCAAGACAGGTGCCAGGACAAGGGAGTGAACGACCGATGCAGTGGACCGAAAGCCTGCGCTATCCCGACCCTTCGGTGCGCGTGCTGGACCCGGCCTTCAACCGGCTGCGCCTGCCGCTGGCCTCGGTGGAGCGGCTGTGGACCGGGTCGCGCTGGGGCGAGGGGCCGGTCTGGATGGGCGACTGGCGCTGCCTGCTGTGGTCCGACATCCCGAACGACCGCATCCTGCGATGGGAGGAGGAGACGGGCGCCGTCTCCGTCTTCCGCAAGTCGTCGAACAACGCCAACGGCAACACCCGCGACCGCCAGGGCCGGCTCGTCACCTGCGAGCATCGCGGCCGGCGCGTGGTGCGCACCGAATATGACGGCAGCCTGACCGTCATCGCCGACAGCTACCAGGGCAAGCCGCTGAACAGTCCGAACGACGTGGTGGTGAAGTCGGACGGCAGCATCTGGTTCACCGACCCGCCCTTCGGCATCGGTGGCTTCTACGAGGGCGAGAAGCACCCGCCGCAGCACCCGCACACCAACGTGTATCGCGTGGACGGCCAGACCGGCGCGATCAGCCTGGTGGCGGACGACATCAACCACCCGAACGGGCTCGCCTTCAGCCCGGACGAGAAGGTCCTCTACATCGTCGAGAGCCGCAGCGAGCCGCGGAATATCCTCGCCCATGACGTGGACGGCGCGACGCTGCGGAACCGTCGCGTCTTCATCGGCTGCGACCCCGGCGAGACGCCGGACGGCTTCCGCGTGGATGTGGAGGGCAACCTCTGGTGCGGCTGGGGCATGGGCGGGCCGGGGCTGGATGGCGTGAAGGTGTTCAACGCCGCGGGCGCGCCGATCGGCTTCATCGACCTGCCGGAGCGCTGCGCGAACCTCTGCTTCGGCGGGCGGCACCGCAACCGGCTGTTCATGCCGGCGAGCCATTCGCTCTATGCGCTGTACGTGAACACGCAGGGCGTGGCGGGAGGCTAGGCAAGCACCTCGCGCAGCGCGCGACCCAGCATGGCTAGGTCGCGGTCGGCGAGGGCGAGCGGGTTCACCACCAGCACGCCCTCGCGCAGGCGGCCCTGGTTCACATGGATCCGGCGCGCGCGGAGTTGCGCGTCGGCGGCGCGCGCCGCGGCAGCGTCTGGCAGGTGCAGCAGCAGCAGCGGCACCGCCGCGTCGGTGATCTCCGGCACGATGCCAGGCGGGTCGCCCATCGCGGCGCAGACCGCTTCCAGCCTGGCACGCAGCCGGGCGGTGCGGGGCGCATCGCCCTCGGCCGCGAAGCGGCGCAGCGCGACCAGCAGGCCGACGATCTGCTCCTTGCCCGCCTTGCAGGAGCGGCCGATGCCGTGCTGCGGCAGACGGTCCGGCCCGGCATTGCCGGCGAATTCCGGCGGCAGGCGGAACTGCGCCTCCGGCAGGTCGAGGTCGAGCATCTGCATCAGTGCGGAGGCGACGAGGTCGCGGCGGCCGGCGAGGATGCCGCTGGCCTGCGGCCCGCCGATGGCCTTGCCGCCGGAGAAGCAGACGAGGTCGGCGCCCTCCGCGATGAAGCGGCGGAGGTTGGCGGCGGGCGGCAGCTGCGCCGCGGCGTCCACCAGCACGGGCACGCCTGCTGCCTGCGCGACGCGCGCCAGATCTGGCAGCGGCGGCTCGGACCAGGGCTGCGCCACCCACAGCACGCCGGCGGTGCGCGGGCCGATGGCGGCCGCGATGTCGGCGGCGGAGGCGTCGCG
>NZ_JAPSMD010000258.1 GCF_027856955.1 Falsiroseomonas oryzae
CGGCAGCCCGCGCCGGCCGCCGCCGTGATCCCCATCGTGCCCCGCGAGCTGCAGGCGCCGGTCCAGGGCGTGGTGCGGGGCCTCGGCGGGCTGTTCCGGCCGCGGCCCTGAACCGCGCCCGACGCGCTTCTTCAGCCCGCGTCGGGCGCGGCGAGCGCCGCGCGCAGCGCCGCTTCCTTCGTCTCGTCGAAGGAGCTGCGCATGATCTTCCCGCCCGTGCCCTGCAGCCGCGCCAGCACCTTGTCCGGCGTGACCTTGCGGATCAGCAGGAACAGCGCGGCATCGCCGTTGTGCAGGCTGGCCGCGACCTCCTTGATGAAGGCGTCGTTGATGCCGACGTCGGTGAGCTTGCCGGAGAGCGCGCCGGCCCCCGCGCCGATCGCGGCGCCGACCAGCGGGTTGAGGAACAGCATGCCGATCAGCGTGCCCCACAGCGCGCCGCCCGCGGCGCCCGCGGCGGTGGTGTTGAACACCTGGTTCAACTTCACGCTGCCGTCCGGCCGCTTCACCGCGATGCAGGCATCGCCGAGCTCGATCAGGTACTCCTTCTGGAGCTCGAACAGCTTGCTGCGGATCTCCTCGGCTGCGGCCTCGGTCGGATAGGCGATGACGAGCAGGTCGGCCATGGTGGGTCTCCTTGTCTGGGGTCGGGTCGGATCACTGGTACGGCGCGAAGGCCGCGGCGGCGGCGGCGTGGCCGGTGGTGCCGCGTAGCGCGAAGCCGAGCAGCAGCCTGGCCTTCGGGCCGGAGAGGCAGCCGGCGGCAATGAGGCCGCGCTGCAGCAGCTCCGCCTCTCCGGCGCCGGCGTCGGAGATGCGGAGCGGCCCCGGCGCGTCGTGTGCCGCCAGTACTACCGGCATGGTCGCGGCCAGTTCGCCGAGCAGGGGCGCGGCCTGCGGCGGCACGCGGCCGGCGCCCAGGCCCTCGATGACAGCGCCGGCATAGCCGAGCACCGGCAGGGAGCCGAGCCAGCGCCCGTCGTCGCCCATGGTCCAGCGGAGCAGCGCGACAGGGCGAGGCGGGCCGCCATAGGAGGGCAGGCAGGGCAGGCGGGGCACGCGCGCCCAGAAGCGCGGCTGCCCGCCGGCCACCACGCCGATGGGGCCCGCCACGGGAGAGACGAAGGCCGCCGCGTGGCCGGTGCGCGCCTGCTCGACGAAGCGCGCGCTGTGGATCTCCTCCTGGACTACGACGAGCGCACCGAGCCCGCAGGCTTCGGGCGAGGCGGCGACCCGCGCCGCGGCGACCAGGCCCGGCGCGTCACCGGGCTCGGGCGCGCCCGTGACCACGATCGGACGGTCGCCGGCCAGCAGGAGGTCGAGGATGAAGGCCGATTCCTCCAGCGTGTCGGTCCCTTGCGTCACCACAGCGCCGTCGAAGCCGTTTGCGAAGGCGTCCTCGATCCGTTGCGCGACCTGCACCAGATGCGCGGGCGAGAGGGAGGCGCTGGGCAGGCGCAGCGGCGCCTGCGCCTCGACTTCGGCAATGGCGGAGAGCGCCGCCATGCCGGCAGGCCGCGCCCTGGCGCCGTGCCCTCCCATGCCATCCGCCAGAAAGGCGGTGTCGGCACCGAGGGACAGTACCAGCAGGCGCGGCCGCCTCACGCGCGTTCGCCGGCCGGCGCGTCGTCCTCGAAGCCGCGCTCCAGTTCCGCGCGCGTCGCAGGCCGCGTCGGCGGGTCCGCCGGGATCTGCCCGGGCTTGTAGCCCGGCAGGCGGCTGGCCGGCAGGATCGCGAGCAGCGCGACGCAGGCCATGATGAGGAGCCCGATCTTGAGCGCGCGCAGGCGGGCCTCGGTGTTGACCTGCACCGCTTCCTCGACCTGCGCGGGTGTGGCCGTCGTGCGCTCCATGATGGTGCGCAGGCGCTCGTTGCTGACGAAGTTGATGCTGTCGAGATCGACCTGCGCCTGCACCTCGGCCGGCAGCCGCGGGTTGCTGGCGAGCGAGGCCATCACCGAGGAGCTGAGCAGCCCGACCAGCAGCGCGCCCGCCAGCGCCGTGCCGACGCCGGCCGCGAGGTTCTGCGTGGTGCCGCGCAGGCTGCCGACGTCGCCCGCGAGCTCCTTCGGCGCGGCGGTGACCAGCACGTTGAACAGCAGCGTCACAAGCGCGCCCTGGCCGATGCCGAAGACGATCAGGCCGACCATCACCACCGGCGCGCTCCAGTCGTTGCGCACCACCCAGGCCAGCCAGAGCAGCGCCACGGTGCAGATCGCGAAGCCGCCCATGCCGATGATGCGCGGCGTGAAGGTCTGGTAGACGCGCACCACCAGCATCGCGGTGAAGAACACGGTCAGGTTGAAGGGCAGCATGGCGATCGCGGTCTCGATCGGCGTGCGGCCCTGCACGATCTGGATGTAGAGGGGGACGGAGAAGTTCAGCATCGCCTCCAGCGCGACCACGGCGAACAGCGCGATCACCGCGGCACGTTCGCGGTTGGAGGTGATGACGCGCAGGTCGAGCAGGGGCGTGCCGCCGCCCTCCTGAACGCGGCGCGTCCACATGATGAAGGCCTGCAGCAACACGATGCCGACCACGATCATCAGCGGCGCCGGCGACATGCCCATGATGTCGAAGGGCGCGGCCGGGCGCGCGACGCCAAGGCCCCAGCGGTTCAGGTTGTTGAAGCCGAACACCACCATGATGATCGCGGTGGCGGCCAGCACGACGCCGACCGCGTCGATCTTCACCTCCGGCCGCACCCGGTCCGCCTTGAGGCGGAAGCTGAGGAAGAACACCAGCGCCGAGACGCCGATCAGGATGCCGAAGACCGGGCGCCAGCCGATGAAGGTGCCGAGCATGCCGCCGATCAGGAAGGCCAGAACGCCCGCGCCGGCGCGGGCGGAGCCCAGAGCGCCGACCGCGGTGGCCTGCTGCTGCCCGGTGTAGTGGTTGGCGATCAGCGCCACCAGCGCCGGGACGATGACCGAGGCCGCGAGCCCGCAGAAGAGCTGTGCGACCAGCATCACCGTGGCGTTCGGGCTGACCACCATCAGCACCTGGCCGACGCCGAACACCGCCACCACGATGCGGAACACCTGGGTGGACCCGAAGCGCTGCACCAGCTTCGCGCCCAGCATCACGAAGCCGGCGACCGCCAGCGAGTACATGACGATGCCGGTGGCGACCGTGGTGGGCGGCACGCCGAAGCTGGCCACCATGCCCGACAGGGCGACCGGAAGCGAGGCGACGTTGAAGGACATGATCGCCTGGCCGAGCGCGATGGCGATCATCGGCGTCCAGGATTCGGTCGCCTTCTCGGGCGGTGCCGCGGTCTCCGCGGTGCTCGTGCTCATGGGCGGTGTCCCGATACGGTTGCGCGCGTCAAACGGCAGGCGCGGAGATGAAGAGGTCGAGGCCGAGGCGCTGCGAGAGGAACTGCGCGACGAGTTGGCCCCGCACGCTGTTGCCGGCTGCGTCCAGCGGCGGCGCGAAGGTGCCGAGGCCGCCCTTGCCCGGCGAGACGGTGACGATGCCGCCGCCGATCCCGCTCTTGCCCGGCAGACCGATCTCGTAGAGCCAGTCGCCGGAGGTCTCGTAGAGGCCGGCGGTGGCCATGATGGCGAGCGCGTAGTGGCAGACCGCCGGATCCACCACGCGTTCCTTCGTGATGGGGTTCACGCCGCCATCGGCCAGCGTCGCGCCCATCACCGCCAGGTCCTGCGCGGTGACGTTCAGCGAGCATTGCCGCGTGTAGAGGTCCACCGCCTCCATCGGGTCGCCCTCGATCCGGCCGAGCGATTGCAGGAAGTAGGCCAGGCTGCGGTTGCGGAAGTTGGTCTCCCGCGCGGAGGCCAGCACCTCGTCGTTCATCGGCAGCTCGCGGCCGGCGAAGCGCGACAGCCCTTCATGGATGCGGCGCCAGCGCGCCTCGGGATCGGCGCCGGAAATCAGGCTGGTCGTCGCGATGGCGCCCGCATTGACCATCGGGTTGGTGCGCCCGTCCGGCATGTGCTCGATGCCGGCAGCGGAGTTGAAGGGGAAGCCGGTGGCGTTGGCGCCGATGCGCGCGCGCGCCTCGGCCGGTCCGATCTCCTGGCAGACCAGGGCGAAGACGAAGGGCTTGGAGACCGACATGATGGTGAAGGGGTGCTGCGCGTCGCCGGCGCTGAAGATGCGCCCGCTGGCGCCCACCACGCAGATGCCGAACAGCCCGGCCGGCACGCGGGCCAGCGCCGGATAGACGCGCGACACATCGCCCTCCGCATGGCTCGCGAAGCGCGCATGGGCGGCATCCACCAGCGCCTGCACCTCGTCCGGGGTGGGCAGGCGCCCGGTGGAGACGAAGTCGCCCTGTTCGCCATACGCCATGTCGGTCCTCCCGGTCTCTCTGGGACGCGCGGGACGGCCGGCGCCCGCCGGGGCGCCACCCGTCCCGCCAGGCTTGCCCGGATCAGCGTGTCAGCGTGACCTCGCCGACGATCCGCAGGCCGTCCTGCTTGTTGAAGGTGTAGGCCTTCATGCCGCCGGACTGCGGCTGCACCACGACGACGCCGCGGCCCATGTCCACGCCGACGATCCGGCTGGCGGGCTCGCGCACCTGAAGCTCGTTCAGCAGCATCGTCTCCAGCACGCCGCGGATGGTGTTGCCGGGCCCCTGCGCGACCCGGCGCTCCACCTCCGCGCGGATCGCCGGCGAGAGCTCGGACAGCTCGGCCTGCTGGAACTCGCGCGAGCCCGCCGAGGACTGGGCGAGGGCCGGAAGCGGCGCGGCCATTGCGGCCGCGATCGCGGCGGCCGCCAGAATCCGGCGCGGCCGGGCGGGGAACATCTGCATCATGGTCTGGTTCTCTCCTCCGTTCTGGCGTCATCCTGGACGCCGGCGCCGCTCATGCCGATGCGACGCCGGTCGCCGGCTGCCGCTGCGACGCTATCGGGCGCGGCCGCGCGGTGGATGGGCTGAGAATCCTCGGATTGCGCGGCGCGTATCAGCTTCGGCCGGCGCGCCCGGCGGGCTGCGCACGGCGTTCCAGGACTTTGCACGGCGTCTCGCCCGCGTTCCGCGCCCGCGCGAAGCGGCCCAGAGTGCCCGCAATGTCGCGTGTGGTCGGACGGGAACGCCGCGGCGCCGCCAGCGCCCGCAGTCCCTCCGTGCGCCCGCGCCGCACCGAGCCCCTGGGGAGAGGGAAGGCCCGCATGACGAGCCTGCATCTTGCCGGCGTGCCCGGCATCCGCCCGCCGCAGCCCGCCGGGGCCCTCCGCCCCGTCGAGTTCTCGACCGGCGCCTATGCGCCGCATGAGCAGCTGGATGCGTGGCGGGCGATGTGCAGCCCGACCATCGAGATCATCGAGGCCGGCGATCCCGCCGCGGGCTACGAGGCGCGCCACCAGGTCTGGAAGCTCGGCGCCTTCGCGCTGAGCCGCGTGGTCGCGCAGGCCGCGCGGTATCGCCGGACGGCGCAGCAGATCCGGCGTGACTTCCTGGACCACTGGGTCCTGTGCGTGGCGACGCGCGGGGAGCACAGCCTGCGCACCGAAGGCGCCAGCGTGACGGTGCCGGCGGGGGTGCCGGTGGTGTTCTCCCTCGGCAAGCCGTTCGAGGGCGAGCGCGGCGACATCGAATGGCTCTGCCTGTTCATTCCGCGTGACGGCTTCCCCGACCTGAGCCCGACGATCGACCGGCGCTGCCAGGTGCCGCTGGCCTCGGCCCCCGGCCGGCTGCTCGGCGGCTTCCTGGAGCGTCTGGTCGCGGAGTTGCCGAACATGCCGGATGCGGAGATCCCGCGCGCGGTGGAGGCGACGCGCGCGCTGGTGACCGCTGCGGTCGCTGGCGGCACGCCGGATGCCAGTCTTGACGAGGCGGACATGCAGGCGGCACGGCTGGCGCGCGTGCGCAGCATCATCCGCCAGCATCTCCGCTCGCCGGAGCTGACGCCGGACTGGCTGTGCCGCCTGGCCGGCATTTCCCGTTCGCAGCTCTACCGGCTGTTCGAGCCGGTGGGCGGCGTCGCGCGCGAGATCCAGCGCGAGAGGCTGCGCTGCGCGCATCGCGCCATCGCCGAGGCGGACGGGGCCCGCACCCTGCACGAGATCGGCGAGGAATTCGGCTTCCCGGAACCGACCACCTTCAGCCGGGCTTTCCGCCGGGAGTTCGGCTATCCGCCGAGCGAGCTCCGACGCACCGGCCCCTGCGTGCCGGTGCCCACGCTGGCGACGCCGGTGCATGGCGGAGTGGACTTCCTGGGCGTGTTGCGCCACATCTGACGGGCGGCCGATGCGGCGCGGCCGGCTCCGGCCCCGGCCGGGCGGCCGATCGCGGCCTCGATCGGCAGGGAGATGCTTCGCTGACGTCGCACGCCAGCCAGCGCGGCGGCACCTCGGCGCGCATGCGCGCCCTCTGGCCGTCCCGTGCCGTGGCGTCCGCCCTGGCCCTGCTGGCCGGCGGCTGTGCCAACGTCGTGCGGCTGGACCCGCCTCCGCCACAGGCGACCGAGCGGATCGCGGTACTCGGCGCACCGAATGCGCGCTTCTGGTTTGACGCCGGGTCCGAGGCGCTGCGCGAGGAAGCGCGGCTGATGGCGGAGCGCGAGGCGGCGACGCTGCCCGCCGGCGCGCCACGGCCGCCACTGCGCTTCCTGGCGCTGTCTGGCGGGGGCGACCACGGCGCCTTCGGTGCAGGCGTGATGGTCGGCTGGACCGCGGCCGGCGACCGGCCGAGCTTCAACGTCGTGACCGGCATTTCCGCAGGCGCCCTGATCGCGCCCTTCGCCTTCCTCGGCCCGCCCCACGACGGCCAGCTGCGGGAGGTCTTCACCGCCGTCGCGCCGACCGATGTGCTGCGGCTGCGGCGCCTGGTCTCCGCGGTGCTGTTCGATGTGGCGCTGGCCGATGCCTCGCCGCTCTACGCGCTGATCGAGCGCTACGCGGACGAGCGGATGTTGGCGGCCATCGCCGAGGAGTACCGCAAGGGCCGCCTGCTGCTGATCGGCACCACCAACCTCGACCTGCAGCGGCCGGTGGTGTGGAACATCGGTGCCATCGCGGCAAGCGGCCATCCCGGCGCGCTGAGGCTGTTCCGGCGCATCCTGCTCGCCTCCGCCTCCATCCCTGGCGCCTTCCCGCCGGTGCTGGTGGATGTCGAGGAGGGCGGCCGGACCTATCAGGAGATGCATGTGGATGGCGGGGCGGCGACGATGGTCTTCCTCTGGCCGCCATCCTTCGACCTGCGCGAAGCGGCGCCGGCCGGCAGCCGCCCGCGCGAGCGCATCGCCTATGTGATCCGCAATGGCCGTATGGACGTCGAGACCCAGCCCCCAGGGCGGGGGCTGTTCACCATCGCCAGCCGGTCCCTGGCCACGCTGCTGCATTTCGCCGGCATCGGCGACGTCAACCGCATCTACCTGACGGCGGTGCGCGACGGCGTGCAGTTCCGCCTCGCGTATATCGACGCCGACTTCCATGCGGAGCGGGCGGAGCCCTTCGACACGGCCTTCATGCGCGCTCTCTTCGCGCATGGCTACGAGCGCGCGCGCACCGGCTATCCCTGGGCGACGACGCCGCCCGGCGTCGGCACGCTGGTTCCCGGGGGCGCCCGCGGCCGCGCCGAGTGACGCCTCGGCCGCACCGCCCGGACTGGCGCGATGCGTGCCCATCGGACGGACGGTCCAGGCCCGGGATGCCGCGCACAGCCCGGCCCGGCGGCCAGCGCGCTGCTCCTCGGC
>NZ_JAPSMD010000259.1 GCF_027856955.1 Falsiroseomonas oryzae
GGCGCCGAACCAGTCGCGCACCGCATCTGCCGCGCTGCCACTGCGCGCGAAGCCGGCGACGCGGCCGGCGGCCTCGGCATGACGGTCGCCGAAGAAGGCGCCGGCCAGCACGGCGTCGCGCAGCGGTGGCTGCGGCGGCAGCGCCGGCCGCCGCGGGCGCAGGACGACGGTCTCGTCAGCCTGCGCCGGGGGCATGTGTCAGGTCAGGCCTTCTGCGGGATGCGCGCGACCATGCGCATGGAGGTGGTCAGCTCCTCCATCTGCAGCCAGGGCTGCATCCAGGCGACGGCGTTGTAGGAGCCGGGCTTGCCCGGGATTTCCTTCACCTCGACCTTCGCCGCACGCAGCGGGTAGCGCGCCTTCATCTCCGGTCCGGCATTCGGGTTGGAGTTGACGTAGTTGCTGATCCAGCGGTTCAGCCACTTCTCGCAATCCGACGCCTCCATGAAGGAGCCGATCTTGTCCCGTGCCATCACCTTCAGGTAGTGCGCGAAGCGGCCGGTCGCCATCAGGTAGGGCAGGCGCGCGGAGATGGCGGCGTTCGCCGTCGCCTCCGGCCGGTCGTACTTCTTCGGCTTCTGCGTGCTCTGGCCGCCGAAGAACACGGCGTAGTCGGTGTTCTTGTAGTGGCAGAGCGGCAGGAAGCCGAGGTTCGAGAGCTCGAACTCGCGCCGGTCGGTGATGCCGATCTCGGTCGGGCACTTCGCGTCGCTGTCGCCGTCGTCCGAGGTGAAGATGTGCGTCGGCAGGTTCTCCACCTTGCCGCCGCCCTCCGCGCCACGGATGGCGACGCAGAAGCCGTATTTCGCGAAGGCGTCGGTGAGCCGCGCGCCCATCACATAGGCCGCGTTCATCCAGCAGTAGTCGTGGTGGCCCATCGACTTCGCCGCGCCCGTCACCGGGTCCATCGGCGCCTCCTCGTAGCCGAACTCCTCGATCGGCTTGGTGTTCGCGCCATAGGGCAGGCGCGCGATGACGCGCGGCATCACCAGGCTGACGAAGCGGCTGTCCTCGCTCTCGCGGAAGCTGCGCCACTTCATATATTCAGGCGCCTCGAAGATCTTCGCGAGGTCGCGCGGCTTGGACAGCTCGGTCCAGTCCTTGAAGCCGAACATCCCCGCACCGACGCCGGAGATGAAGGGCGAGAAGCCGGCCGCCGCCACGTTCGACATCAGGCGCAGCGTCTCGACGTCGTCCGGGTGGTTGGTCCACTCGTAGTCGCCGATCAGCGCGCCATAGGGCTCCCCGCCGGGCGTGCCGAACTCGTTCTCGTAGAGCTTCTTGAACAGCTGGCTCTGGTCGAACTCCACCGCCTTGGTCAGGTCGCGCGTCATCTCGCGCTTCGGCAGGTTCAGCACGCGGATCTTCAGCGCGGTGCCCGTCTCGCTGTTCTGAACGAGGTAGTGCAGCCCGCGCCACGTGCCCTCGAGCTTCGTGAATTTCGGGTCGTGCATGATCGCGTTGAGCTGCGCCGACACCTTGGCGTCGATCGCCGCGATCGCGCGGTCGAAGGTGCGCGACAGGTTCTTGTCGAAAGTGACAGTGCCCTGCAGCGCCTGCTCGACAAGGTTCTTCACCAGGTCCTGCGCGCGGTCAGGCTCGGTCGCCTTGGTGGCGGAGACGACCTGGTCGAGCAGCCCGAGCGAGCCCTCGGTCGTCGTGGCGGCGCCGGCGGCGGAAGAAGCGGCCTCGGACATCGTCTCAGCCCTCCTTCTTGTCGAGGCCGAGTTCGGCCGACAGCTTCTTCATCTCGCTCTCGTTGCTCAGCACCTGCTCGAGCAGCGATTCCAGCTCCTCGGAGCGGTCCACCTTGCTCATCAGGTCGCGCAGCTTGGCGCGCGTCTCCAGCAGCGCGGCCAGCGCCGGCACCTGCTGCGCCACGCGTGCCGGGTCGAAGTCGTCGATCGACTTGAAGGCCAGCTCGACGTTCATCTGACTGCCGTCGCCGGCCAGCGTGTTGTCCACCTTCAGCTTCACGCCCGGGGTGAAGGACGCCATGACGTCGTTGAAGTTGTCGCGGTCGATCTGGACGAACTTCCGCTCCGTCAGCGGCTTCAGCGGCGCCGTCGGATCGCCGGAGAAGTCGCCCATCACGCCAACCACGAAGGGCAGCTCGCGGACGACCTCGGCACCTTCCGTCTCGACCTCGTAGGTGATGTGCACGCGCGGCTTGCGCACGCGGCTGAGCTTGCCGTGGATGCTCTCACTCATGGACCCGGACCCCCTCGCGCACTGGCGGACCGCGGAAGCCGAAGAGGCGACCCCGGGCATAGGCGGGGCGGAGCCAAATTCTCGCCGCGGATTACATGCATGCTATGTGGTTCGACCCCTGCGGGTCAAGGAAGCATCGGTGAACAATCCTAGGTGGAAGGCGGGATTCCGCCCGCCCCCCCACGCGCTCACCCGCCCTCCGGCTTGATGCCCAGCGAGACCAGGATCGCCTCCCGCGCCTTGCCGTCCGGCACCAACTCCGTCAGCAGTTCCGGCCAGCTCAGCCTGGCGCGCCGCACCGCGTCCTGCAGCGTGTAGGCCAGGGGCGAGTTGGGCTCCGTGCGCTTGAAGTAGTCGGCGATCTCGACCAGCTGGCGCAGCACGTCCTCCCGCGTGCGGGCCGGCTGGCCGCCGCGCGGCGCGCCGGCGGCCGGGCTGCCCTCGGCCTCCTCCTCGGTGGCGTCCATCGCCCCCTCCTCGATCGGCGCTTCCACCTCCTCGGGCGGCGCGTACTGGCCAACCATCGCGAGCATCTCGTCCAGCAGGTCGCGCACACGCCCCGTGGAGGGGCCGTCCTGCCCGGCCAGCCCGTCCAGCGTCGCCGCCATCCCGGCCCAGGCCGCGGCGGCGTCCTTCAGTTGCCGGCGCAGCGCGGCGAAATGCTTCGGGCTGACCGCCTTCGCATCCTTTTCCACCTGGTCCAGCGGGATCGCGCCGGCCTTGATCCGCTGCTCCTTGCGGGCCGCGTCCACGATGGTCGCCAGCTCGCGGGAGCGTTCGTACTGCCACCACGCGAAGGGGTTCCCGTCCGGCCGGGTGAACACCACCAGCCGGCGCAGCGGCGGCAGCAGCAGCCCCTCCTTCTCCGACCCGCTCAGGCCGGTGATGCCGGCGACGCGCGCCGCGACGCCCTCGTACTCGTCGGGCAGCGGGAAAACGCCGTCCCAGTAACGTTCCGCCAATCCCTTGATGAGAAGTGCGCCCGCCGTCAGACCGGGCAGCCCGTGCATCCGCAACAACGCTTCCGTCAGCATCGCCGCGACGTCGAGATCCTTGCTGCGCTCCAGCAGCGCCGTGCGGGCCAAGGTGTGGATCATCTTCCATGGCGGCGCGATGCCGCCATCGTCGCCGCCTTCCGTCTCGGCGCGCCGCTCCAGCTCGCGCGCCTCGGCGCGCGCGTCACGCAGCCGGAACCAGGGCGACTGCGCCGAGGTGTCCTCTCGCAGATCGGTGCCCTGCGGCGTGTCGCCCGGGATCGGCGCCAGCAGGGCTTCAAGGGCGAAGCCGTCCGGCAGCGCCGGAGCTGGCGGGTCTGCTGGCATGCGGCGCCCCCCCTGCGCTGTTCCGGTACCCCACCGACCGGTCGCGCCCGTCCGGATCGTCCATCACCGTCATCGTCACGCGCCGACGTTGCTGGACTGGAGGGGTGATTATCACATAGGGTTGTGCCGCCAAAGGGGTGACGGATGGCCGCTGTCGATCTGAAGCAACTCGTCGCTCGGGTTAACGATCCGTGCCGGCGCGCGCTGGAGGCTGCGGCCGGGCTGACTCTGTCCCGCAGCCACTACAACGTCGAGATCGAGCACCTGCTGCTCGCCGTCGCCGACCGCACGGACACCGACTGCGCGGCGATCCTGCGCCATTACGGCGTCGACACGGCCCGTTTCGCTGCGGATCTCGGCAAGGCGCTCGACCGGATGAAGACGGGCAATGCCCGCGCGCCGAGCCTCTCGCCCGACCTGGTCGAGCTGATGAAGCAGGCCTGGCTGCTCGGGTCGATCGAGCTCGGCGCGTCCCGGGTGCGCACCGGACACCTGCTGCTCGCCCTCGTCGCCGACGAATCGCTCGCCCGCCGCGCGCGGGACGCCTCCGGCCAGTTCGCCCGCATCCCGGCCGAGCAGCTGAAGCGCGACTATGTCGCGATCTGCGGCGCCACGCCCGAATCGCAGGCCGCGGCGCCCTCCGCGGCAGCAGGCGCGGAGGGCGCCGCAGCCGGCGAGCCGGGGATGCCGACCGGCGGCGGCACCGCTCTCGAACAGTTTACGACGGACCTGACCGCCCGCGCCCGGGCCGGGAAGATCGACCCCATCCTGGGACGCGACACCGAGATCCGGCAGGTCGTCGACATCCTGACGCGCCGCCGCCAGAACAACCCGATCCTCACCGGCGAGGCCGGCGTGGGGAAGACCGCGGTGGTCGAGGGGCTCGCGCTGCGCATCGCCTCCGGCGACGTGCCGCCCGCGCTGAAGGGCGTGGTGCTGCGCACGCTCGACCTCGGCCTGCTGCAGGCCGGCGCCGGCGTGAAGGGCGAGTTCGAGAACCGCCTCAAATCCGTCATCGAGGAGACGAAGGCGAGCCCGAAGCCGGTCATCCTCTTCATCGACGAGGCGCACACGCTGATCGGCGCGGGCGGCCAGCAGGGCCAGAACGATGCCGCCAACCTGCTGAAGCCTGCACTGGCCCGCGGCGAGCTGCGCACCGTCGCCGCCACCACCTGGGCCGAATACAAGAAGTATTTCGAGAAGGACGCCGCCCTCACCCGCCGCTTCCAGGTGGTGAAGGTCGAGGAGCCGACGATCCCGATCGCCATCGCGATGATCCGCGGGCTGGTCGGCACGCTGGAGAAGCATCACAAGGTGCGCATCCTCGACGAGGCCGTCAGCGAGGCGGTGCGTCTCTCCGCCCGCTACATCCCCTCCCGCCAGCTGCCGGACAAGGCGGTCAGCCTGATCGACACGGCCTGCGCCCGCGTCGCGATGAGCCAGGCTGCGATCCCCGCCGCGATCGAGGACCGCCGCCGCCGCATCGAGCTGATCGACACGGAGCTCGGCATCGTGGGGCGCGAGATGGCCGCCGGCGCCGACTTCGCCGCGCGCCGCGACGAGCTCACGGCGGAGCGCACGAAGAACGAGGTCGAGCTGAAGGACCTCGAGGCGCGGTGGGAGAAGGAGAAGACCCTCGCCGCCGAGATCGCCGAGGTCCGTGGCGTGGTCGAGAACCCGGAGGACACGCGCGACAAGGACGAGTTGCGCAAGCGCCTCGCCGCGCTGGCGTCGGAACTGCGGGAGCTGCAGGGCGAGCAGCCGCTGGTGCACCCGGTGGTGGACGGCCAGGCCGTGGCCGAGATCGTCGAGAGCTGGACCGGAATCCCCGCCGGGCGCATGCGCGGCGACGAGATCCGCACCATCCTGAACCTGCGCCAGGCCATGGAGGAGCGGGTCGTCGGCCAGCCCCATGCGCTGGAGGCGGTGGCGCAGGCCATCCGCACCAGCCGCGCCGGCCTGACCGATCCGCGCAAGCCGATCGGCGTCTTCCTGATGGTCGGCACCTCCGGCGTCGGCAAGACGGAGACCGCGCTGACCCTGGCCGACCTGCTCTATGGCGGCGAGCAGAACCTCACCGTCATCAACATGAGCGAGTTCAAGGAGGAGCATAAGGTCTCGCTCCTCATGGGCAGCCCGCCCGGCTATGTCGGCTATGGCGAAGGCGGCATCCTGACCGAGGCGGTGCGCCGCCGCCCCTACTCCGTCGTCCTGCTCGACGAGATGGAGAAGGCGCATCCCGGCGTGCAGGACATCTTCTACCAGGTGTTCGACAAGGGGATGATGAAGGACGGCGAAGGCCGCGACATCGACTTCAAGAACACCGTCATCATCATGACCAGCAACGCCGGCACGGACCTGGTCACCAAGCTCTGCGCCGACCCGGAGACGATGCCGGACGCCAACGGCCTGGCCCAGGCACTGCGGCCGGAACTGATGAAGCACTTCAAGCCGGCCTTCCTCGGCCGCGTCACGCTGGTGCCGTATTTCCCGCTGCCCGACGCGATCATCCGCAAGATCGTCGAGCTGCAGCTCGGCCGCATCCGGCGCCGCGTCAAGGAAAGCTATCGCGCGGGCTTCGACTGGGATCCCGCGCTCGTCGAAGCGATCGCGGCGCGCTGCACGGAGGCCTCCTCCGGCGCGCGCAATGTCGAGAACATCCTCTCGCGCACCCTCCTGCCGGAACTCTCGGCGGAGGTGCTGTCCCACCTGGCGGAGGGCCGCCAGGTCGGGGGCATCCGGGTCGGCCTCGCCCCGGATGGCGGCTTCACCTACGCGGTCGAGGCGGCGTGAGGACCTAGAGGGCAGGACGGAAAGGAGCAGTCACGATGGCGATGTACATGAAGTATGGCGCGCTGAAGGGCGACGCCACGACGCAGGGCTGGGCGGATTGGATCACCCTCTCCAGCTTCAACATGGGTGCCGGCCGCGGCATCGGCGCGGCGAAGGGCAAGGGCGCCAACCGCGAGGCGAGCGAGCCCAGCATCAGCGAGATCACCGTGACCAAGGAGTGGGACCCGACCTCCTCCTCCAAGCTCTTCGAGGAAGCGGTCTCCGGCAAGATCAACAACAAGGTGGAGATCCACTTCACCACCACCCAGGGCGCCGAACAGGGCGCCTTCCTGATCATCAACCTGAAGGACTGCGTGATCTCCGGCTACTCCGCCTCCACTGGCGGCGAGGGCAAGCCGACGGAGAGCCTCTCGCTGAACTTCTCCCACATCGAGATCGTGCCGAAGGTCGTGGACGAGACGCTCGGCCTGACCGATGGCGAGAAGGTCTCCTACGACCTGACCCTCATGAAGGCCAACGTCTGACGCCATCCGGCGCTGCGACGCGAGGCCAGCGGGCCGGCCTTCGGGCCGGCCCTTTTTCGTTTCCGGCACCGCCTGCGCGCCGGCGCATGGTTACCGCGGCACCGTCTCCAGCACCCAGGCATCCGCCGCCAGGCGGGCGCCACGCCGGCGCGCCTGCTCCAGCGCGGCGCGCAGGTCGCGCAGATAGGCCACGGTGTCCTCGTCCTCCGGCCGCGGCCGGTCGAACAGCGGGACCGAGGAGGCGACCACGATGACCAGGTCCATGCCGTAGGGCGGCCCGACCGCCCAGGCCGGCCCGCCAATGGAGGGGTCGCCCAGCCGCAGCGTCGCGCCCGCCGGCAGCATGCGCGCCGGGTCCGTCGGCGTCGGGTGCAGATGCGCCAGCGTGCCGTCGTGCACCAGGAAGGAGACGTGCAGATACGCCGGGAAGTCCGGCCCGTTCAGCACCACGGTGATGTTGTCGCCGTCGCGAAGCCGGGTTGCGTTGCCGGCCAGCGCGACCTGCAGCGCGCCCGGGGTGCCGAAGGGCTGCACGGCGGGGCGCAGCGCATCCAGCGCCAGGCAGAAAGGCGCGTCGAAGCTGTGCACGCGCCAGTCGCGCGGCAGCGATCCGGCGGCGGCCGCGACCGCGTCGCGCAGCGCGCGCTCCGGCGCGCCGCGGCCGACGACGCCGCGCAGCGTGACGCGGTCCGGCGCGACGGTGCCGGACACCAGCGAACAGGACAGCGGCGGCAGCGCCTGCGCCAGCGCCGTGCGGACCGCGGCGGCAGAGGGCAGCGCAGCGGGCTGGGGCGGCGCCGGTGTCG
>NZ_JAPSMD010000260.1 GCF_027856955.1 Falsiroseomonas oryzae
AGGCACCAGCAGCGGGACGGCGTCGCGGCGGCCGGCACGCGCGGTGGCCGGCAGGGCCAGCCCCGCGAGTATCCCGGCCAGGGCGCGCCGGCCGGTCCTCACCCCGCGGGAGCGCCGGCGGGCTGCGCCGCCTCGCCTTTCCGCAGCGCCTTGGCACCGGTGAACAGCACGATCGGCGCGGCGATGAACACCGAGGAGGAGGCGCTGATGACGATGCCGAACAGCATGGTCCAGGCGAATCCGCCCAGCGTGTCGCCGCCGAACAGCGCCAGCGGCACGGCCGAGAGGAACAGCGTGGCGGAGGTGCCGAGAGAGCGGTTCAGCGTCTCGTTGATGGAGAGGTCCACCAGGTCGCGCAGCGGCATCTGCTTGTACTTGCGCAGGTTCTCCCGCATGCGGTCGAACACCACGACCTTGTCGTTGGCCGAGAAGCCGATGATGGTCAGGATCGCAGCGACCGTCTGCAGGTTGAACTCGATCTGCGTCAGCGCCAGGAAGCCGACCGTCTTGGTGGCGTCCAGGAACAGCGTGACGATCGCCGCCACGCCGAACTGCCATTCGAAGCGGAACCAGATGTAGAGCAGCATCGCCAGGAAGCTGATGCCCAACGCGATCATGCCGCCGCGGAACAACTCGCCGGAGACGCGGTTGCCCACCGCCTCCACGCGCAGCACGCGGGTGCCGGGCGCGGCCTGTTCCAGCGCGGCGCGCACGCGGTTCACGGCGGTCTGCGTGCCGGCCTCGTCCGACTGCACGGGCAGGCGGATCAGCACCTGGTCGGGCGCGCCGAATTCCTGCAGGCCGACATCGCCCAGGTTGAGCGCGGAAGCGGCGGCGCGCAGCTGCGCCAGATTCGCCGGGCCGGGCGTGCGCACCTCCATCACGATGCCGCCCTTGAAGTCGATCCCGCGCTCGAGGCCCGGATAGAAGGCGAGGATCACTGAGGCCGTGGAGAGCAGCGCCGAGACGATCAGCCCGATCACCGCCCCCTTCATGAAGGGGATCTTCGTGTTGTCGGGCACCAGCCGGAACAGCGGGCGGGAGAGCAGGCGGAACATCGCGCGTCCTCCCCCTCAGACCGGCAGGGCCTGCGGCCGGCGGCGGCGGTACCAGCTCGCCACCATCAGCCGCACCACCACCGTGGCGGTGAACATCTGCACCACCGTGCCGATTGCGACGGTCACCGCGAAGCCGCGCACCGGGCCGCTGCCGAAGGCATAGAGGCAGCCCATCGCGATCAGGTTGGTCAGGTTGGAATCAAGGATCGTGCCGGAGGCCTTGCTGAACCCGGCCTCGAGGGCACTGATCGGCGTTCGCCCGAGCTTCACCTCCTCCCGGATGCGTTCGTTGATCAGCACGTTGGCGTCGAGCGCGGTGCCGAGCGTCAGCACGATGCCGGCGATGCCGGGCAGCGTCAGCGTGGCGCCCATCACGCTGAGGATGCCGATCATGATGATCACGTTGGCCAGCAGCGCGACATTGGCGAGCCAGCCGAAGAAGCCGTAGGCCAGGCCCATGTAGAGGAAGACGAAGGCGGTGCCGACCGCGAGCGAGGCGATCCCCGCCCGGATCGCATCCGCGCCGAGCTCCGGCCCTACGGTGCGTTCCTCCACCACGGTCAGCGGCGCCGGCAGGGCGCCGGCGCGCAGCAGCACGGCCAGGTCGTTGGCCGATTGCGCGGTGAAGCTGCCGCTGATCTGGCCGCGGCCGCCGGTGATCGGCTCGCGGATCACCGGCGCGGTGATCACCTTGTCGTCCAGCACGATGGCGAAGGGCCGGCCGACATTGTTGCGCGTCACCTCGGCGAAGCGGCGCGTGCCGACGGAATCGAAGGTGAAGTTCACCACCCATTCGCCGTTGCGGCTGTCCTGGCCGGCGCGGGCGTCGTTCAGGTTGGCGCCGTCCACCTCCACCCGGCGGCGCACGGCAAAGCGCTCCTGGCCGCGTTCCCCGGCGAGGAACATGGTGCCGGGCGGCGGCGTGGCGGATTGCAGGTTCGCCGCCTCGTCCAGCAGGTGGAAGGTCATCCGCGCGGTGCGGCCGAGCAGGTCCTTGATGCGGGCCGGGTCCTCGACGCCGGGCAGCTGCACCAGGATGCGGTTCTGGCCCTGGCGGGCGATCAGCGCCTCCACCAGGCCGCTCTCGTCGATGCGCCGCCGCACGATCTCGAGCGACTGCTCGACGGCCGACGACGCCTTGTTGCGCAGCGCCACCTCGGTGAGCGTCGCGGTGACGGTGCCGTCGGGCGCGGTGGTCACCTCGATGTCGGGCTGCTGGGACCCTGCGCCGGCATTCACGCTGATCGCCGCCTCGCGCAGGATGCGCGCCACGTCACCCGCGCGCGCGGGGTCGGAGACGCGCAGCGACACGCGGCGCTCCGCCGGGTTGGCGTTCAGCCCGGTGTAGAGGATGCGCGGATTGGCGCTCGCGGTGCCGCGGCGGACGCTGTCCACCAGCGACTCAAGCCTCTCCCGCACCATGGCGGAGGTGTCGACCTCCAGCAGCAGGTAGGAGCCGCCGCGCAGGTCCAGGCCCAGGCTGATCTGGCGGGCCCAGCTTGGCAGGCTCTCGCGCGGCAGGAGGTTCGGCACCGAGAGAAGGACGCCGAGGAGGCAGACGCCGACGATGGCGAGCGCCTTCCAGCGGGCGAAATACATCATGGCCTGAGACGAGCCTGGATCCCTGTGTGGCAGCCCTGTCCCCCGCCGTGAGACAGGTTGGGCCTTTGCGCCGGGAACATGCGCGGGGGTGCCCCCCGATGCAAGCCCGGGTTATGCCGGACCGGGTGCCGAAGGGTGGGGCGATGAAACTGCGGGTGGCGGTGCTGGGGGCCGGGCATTTCGGGCGCTTCCATGCGCTGAAGGCGGCGAAGGGGCCGCGCACGGAGCTGGTCGCGGTGCACGACGCCGACCCCGCCCGCGCCGCAGCCGTGGCCGCCGAGGCCGGCGCACCCGCCATGGAGCTGGACGCCGCCATCGCCGTGGCCGACGCCGCGATCGTCGCCGCGCCCACGCGCTTCCACTTCGCGCTGGGCCAAGCCGTGCTGCGCGCCGGGCGGCACCTGTTCATGGAGAAGCCGCTCGCTGCCACCCTGGCGGAGGCCGACGCGCTGGCCGCGCTGGCCGCGGAGCGGGGACGGGTACTGCAGGTCGGCCATATCGAGCGCTTCTCGGCGGCCTTCCGCGCCGTGGTCGCGGCGCCGGGCAGGCAGGACGCGGTGTCGTGGGAAGCGATGCGCGCCGCGCCCTTCCGGCCGCGCAGCCTGGATGTCTCGGTGGTGCTGGACCTGATGATCCACGACATCGACCTGGTCCTGACCCTGGCCGGGGAGGAGCCGGCAGAGGTGCAGGCGGTGGGCGCGCGGGTCGTCTCCGACCATCCGGATTTCGCGGTGGCGCGGCTGCGCTTCCCCTCCGGCCGCGCGGCGGTGATCACGGCCTCCCGCGTCTCACTGGCCATGGAGCGGCGGCTGCGCGTGCTGGGGCGGGAGGGGGAGATGGCGGTGGACTTTCTCGGCCGCAGCCTCGCGGTGCTGCGCCGGGGCGGGGCGGAGCCGGTGGCGAACATGCCGGCGCATGGCATCGACCGGGCGACCTGGACAGACCATGACAGCCTGGAGGCCGAGCAGGCCGGCTTCGCCGCCGCCTGCCTGGACGGCGTGCCGCCGGAGGTGGACGCGGCCGCCGGGCGGCGTGCGCTGGCCGCGGCGCTGGCGGTGGAGGCGGCGATCGGGTGAGGCGGGGGCGGCCGCGCCGCTTTGGCGCTTTGCCACTTTGCCGCTTTGGCCGCTCGCGATGCGCCGGCTTCGGACAAATTCCCCTCTCTTCCGGAATGGACTGACCGGTCAGGTGGGGAACCCGGGCGGATTCACGCGGTCAAAGAGCGCGCCGGCCCGGGCAGGGCGGCAAGGCATCTTATCCTAAGATGCCCCGGGCTATCCGGGCGGGTCCAGCGGAATCGCGGCACAGCTGCGGGTGACGTGAAGGCGGGGATCCCGTCGCGGCCACGGCTCGCGGCCCGCGGCCCCGGGGCCGGCTTGCGCGTCCGGCATCACCGTCCGGCGCGGCGGCCGCCGCAAGCTTGCGGCGGCCGGCGCATCTCAGCGGCGCCTTGCGACCAGCCCCATCGCCAAGGGGAGCCCGGCAAGCACGGTGGCGAGGCCCAGCCACTGCACAGGCTCGGGCCATTCGCCCGCGACCGGGATGCCGGCCAGCACCGCGAGGCCGGGAACCATGGCCGGGAACATCGCCGCGCGGGCCGGCCCGAGCAGCGTCACGGCGCGGCCGAAGGCGAAGACCGCGAGCAGCCCGGACAGTGCGCCCTGCACCAGCGCCTGCGTCGCGATGACACCGCCCCCCTGCGCCGCCAGCCGCGGCGCGTCGCCGAAGACCAGCCAGAGCGGCACTGCCGCCGCCCCGCCGATCAGCGCGACCGCCACCGTGGCGCGCCAGGCATCCACCCGCCAGCGGCGCGCGGCGATGGTGAACAGCGCCCAGAGCAGCCCCGCCGCGGCGAAGATCAGGTCGCCGCGCCAGGCCTCGCCGCCGGCCATGCCGGCACCGGACACCAGGGCGAGCCCCGCCACGACGATGCCGACGCCGGCCCAGCGCGGCAGCGCGATCCGCTCCTTCAGGACCAGCATCGCCAGCAGCATGGTGGCGATGGTGACGACGGCCGGCTGCACCACGGCGCCATGCGCCAGTGGCGCGTAGCGATAGCCCCAGGTGCCGAGCAGGATGAACGCCGGCCCGGCGAAGAGCGCGAGCACCGCGCCGCGCCGCCAGCCGATCCCGCCGAGGTCCCGCAGCCCGAGCCGCGGCAACAGCGGCAGCACCAGCAGCGCCGCGGTGCCGTAGCGCAGCAGCGCGAAATCCAGCGGTGCGAGCCCGCCGACGATCCCGGCACGGGCGAAGGCGAGGTAGCCGCCCCAGATGACCGCGGCTGCAAATCCCCAGGCGAGGCCGGCCAGCGCCGGCATCGCCGCCATCCCGCCGGCGAGGCGCATCGCGACCGCGGTCATGCCGGCACCGCCAGGCGGTCCAGCGCCGCCAGCGCCGCGTCGGGCTCCACGCGCCGGCGGTAATCCGCCTCGGCCTGGGCGAAGGCGATGCGGCGGTCGGGGCCGACGACGAAGGTCGCGGGCATCGGCAGCCGCCAGCCCGCCCGGCCGTTCACCACCTCCAGCGCATGACCGAACCGCCGGTAGAGCGCGACCAGGTCTTCGGGCAGCGCATGGCTCACGCCGAAGGCCGCGCCCGCCACGTCCTCGCTGTCCGACAGCACGGGGAAGCCGAGCGCGTTCCGCTCGACGGTCGAGAGCGTCCCGTCCGGCGCCTGCGGGCTGATGGCGACCAGCCGCGCGCCGCGCGCCGCCAGGTCGGGCAGGCGCGTCTGCCAGGCGCGGAGCTGCAGGTTGCAGTACGGGCACCAGCCGCCGCGGTAGAAGACGATCACCGCCGGCGCCAGGTCGTGCAGCCGGCGCGGCGCGCCGGTGGCGTCGGGCAGGACGATGTCGGGCAGCACGGCGCCTTCGGGCAGGATGCGCGCCTCGGCGGCGCGCTGGTCCGCGATGCGCGCGGCGATCAGCGCCTGCGCTTCCTCCGGGGCCTTGCGCGCCCATTCGGCGCGGAAGGCGTCGAGCTCGGCCTGGAGCCCCATCCCCTCGGCGCCCATCACGCCGCCGCCTTCCGCCGGCGGGACGGGGCCACCCAGGCGGTCTTCGCCATGAAGGCGTCGAGCGGCGTGCCGGTGAGGTGGTTGGCGTAGTTGCTGATCGTCTTGGCCGCGATGGCGACCAGCAGCTCCAGCGCCTGGCGGCTGGCGTAGCCGGCGGCCAGGAACGTCTCCAGCACGCCGGGCGGCACGCGGCCGCGCAGGTTCACCATCGCCGCGACATAGGCGCGCAGCGCCTCGAGCTTCGCGTCCGGCAGCGTCGTGCCCTCGCGCAGCGCCTCGATGGTGGCGGCGTCCAGGCCGGCGCCTGCCGCCAGCACGGAATGGCCGGAGACGCAGTACTCGCATTCATGGATCGCGCTGACGGTGAGATAGGCGACCTGCTGCTCGGCCGGGGTCAGGCTGGTCTTGCCGAAGGCGTCGAACAGGCCGTTGTAGGCGTCGAGGGCGACGGGCGCCTCGGCGAGCTTCGCATGCAGGTTGGGCACGAAGCCCCAGCCGGCCTTGATGCCGGCGAGCGTGGCGCGCGCGGCCTCCGGCGCGGTGTCGGGGGTGTGGGTGGGGAAGCTGGCCATCGGGGTCCTCCTGGCGATGCGGCGCGATCGCCGTGGCCGATCTGTGCCGTCTTGCGCGGCCGGACGGATCGCGGCGCCGCCGGCTTCCCCCTATCCGCTTTCCGGATGACCCTGCCGCTGGCAGCATCGGCGTGGATGGACCTGCTGCTGCACTTCCGCACCTTCGTGCGCGTGGCCGAGCTTGGCGGCTTCTCCGCCGCCGCGCGGGCGCTGAACGCCTCGCAGCCCGCGGTGTCGCGCCAGGTGGCGGATCTCGAGGCGCGGCTCGGCGCGCGGCTGCTGCACCGCTCCTCCACCGGCGTGTCGCTGACGGAGGACGGGATCGCCTTCCTCGACCAGGCGCGCGCGGCGCTGGAGGCCGCCGAAGCCGCGCTCGGCCTGCTGGGCGCGCAGCGCGGGGAGGTTGCGGGACGCGTCAGGCTCGGGGCGGGCGTCGCCTTCGGGCGGCTGCATGTGGTGCCGCGCCTCGCGCCACTGCTGGCGAAGCATCCCGGGCTGAGCATGGAGCTGCACCTGGCCGACGGCGCGGCCGACCTGGTGGAGCAGGGGCTGGACGCGACCATCCGGATCGGCGCGATCACCGATCCCGCGCTGGTGGCGCGGCGCATCGGGATGACGCGGCGCGCCGTGGTGGCGACGCCGGGCTACCTGGCGCGCGCCGGCACGCCCGAGCGGCCGGAGGATCTGGTGCGGCACGACTGCCTGCTGTTCACCGGGCTCGCGACCGGCGAGGCGTGGCCCTTCGAAGGGCCAGAGGGTCGGGTGATGGCGCCCGTGCGCGGCCGTTTCCGCGCGAATTCGAGCGAGGCTGTGCGGGCCGCGGTGCTGGCCGGGATGGGGCTGTATCTCGCGCCGATCTGGCTGTTTGCCGAGGAGCTGCGGGACGGCCGCGTCGTGCCGGTGCTGCCGGACTGGACGCCGACGCTGCTGCCGATCCAGGCGGTGTTTCCGACGCGCCGCCAGGTGCCGCCGCGGGTCCGCGCGGTTGTGGATCATCTGGCGAACGAGTTCCGGCTGGACCCGTCGCTCAGCGACCATGTCGGCGCGTGACCGCGGGCGCCTGGGGCGGGCCTCGAGCACGTTCCGATCGGCTGGAATCGGCCGATCGGAAGGCCGTGCTCCAGAAGCGACGCCTCTGAAGCGGCTTATGCCCGTACGGCCAAACCGCGCAGCGGTTCCACCCGTATGGGCGCTGCTCTAGCCGCGCAGGTCCCCCTGCGCGATGCCGAACGCCTCCGCGAAGCCGCGCCAGCCCGGCGGCGTGATCTCCAGCGCCCGGCCGCCGGCGCGCCGTCGCACCCAGCCCAGCTCGAAGCAGCGCGCGCAGAGCGCGGCGCCGAGCACGCCCGCGACATGCGGTCGCCGCTCCGACCAGTCGAGGCAGGGCCGGCAGAACAGGCGGCCGCC
>NZ_JAPSMD010000261.1 GCF_027856955.1 Falsiroseomonas oryzae
TGCGCGGGCGCGCCGCGCGGGTGGCCTCGCCGCGCGACGCGATTGCCGCCGGCATCGGCTACGTGCCGAGCGAGCGCGCCCGCGCGCTGGTGCCGGCGCTGTCGGTGCGGGACAACATCGTGCTGCCCCACCTGCCGCAGATGACCACCGCGCTCGGCCGCTTCGACGCCGGCGCAGCGGATCGCGCCGTGGCGGAGCTGGTGCGCCGGCTCGACATCCGCCCCGCCGATCCGGCGCTGCCGGTGCGCGCGCTGTCCGGCGGCAATCAGCAGAAGGTCATCTTCGCGCGCTGGCTGATGGGCGCGTTCCACACGCTGCTGCTGGACGAGCCGACGCACGGCATCGACGTGGCCGCCAAGCGCCAGGTGCTGCGGCTGGTGGACGAGTTCGCGACGCGTGGCGGCGGTGTGCTGCTGGCTTCGGCCGAGCTGCATGAGCTGCTGTCCCTCGCCGACGAGGTGCTGGCGATGCGGGACGGCGCGGTGCGCGCCAGGCTGGAACGCGGCGGGCCGGACTTCACCGAGGCGACGCTGCGCGGCGCGCTCGGGGCCTGAGGGAGCGGGGATGACGGAGCTGCGACCGGGCCTGGCCGAGCCAATCTCCTCCGGTCCCGCCGTGGCGGGACCGGCGCGTCTGCGCGCGGCGCTGCTGGACCAGACGCCCTTCCTGGTGCTGCTGCTGCTCTGCACGGCGACTGCGCTGATGACCGACCGCTTCCTGACGCCGGTGAACATCACCAACGTGCTGCTGCAGGCGTCGGTGATGGCGGTGCTGGCGATGGGCATGACCTATGTGATCGTCAGCGGCGGCTTCGACATCTCGGTGGGCTCCACCGTCGCGGCCTCGGGCTGCGCGGCGGCGGCGGTGATGCTGGAACTCGGGCCGGTGGCCGGCGCGGTGGCCGGCGTGCTGGTGGGCTGCGTGGTCGGCGTGGTGAACGGCGTGTTGATCACCCGGCTCGACCTCAACCCCTTCATCGCGACGCTCGGCACGATGGTGGTGGTGCGCGGCGCGGTGCTGCTGCTGACCGGCGGGCGGCCGATCTCTGGCGACGAAGGGCTGCCCGAGGCCTTCATCCTGTATGGCCGGGACCGGCTGTTCGGCATCCCGCTGATCACCTGGACGCCGATCCTGCTGTTCGTCGTGCTGTGGTGGGTGCTGCACCGCTCGGCCTATGGGAAACGGCTGTTCGCCACCGGCGGCAACCGGGAGGCCGCCTTCCTGGCCGGCATCCCGGTGGATCGCGTGCGGGCCTCCGCCTACATCTGGTGCGGCGCGCTGGCGGGCGTGGCGGGCGTGATGCTCTGCGCGCGGCTGCAGAGCGGGCAGCCCACCTCCGGCGAGTTCTACGAACTGATGGCGATCGCCGCGGCGGTGGTCGGCGGTGCGTCCCTGCATGGCGGGGAGGGCAAGCTGCACAAGACCATCGCGGGGGTGTTCATCATCGTCGTGCTGGCGAACGCGCTGAACCTGATGAACGTGGACAGCTACTGGCAGCGGATCGCGATCGGTGTCGTCATCGTGGCGGCGGCGGCGGCCGACCGCCTGCGGCACGGGCGCAGGGCGTGAGGGAAAGGGGAGGGGTGGGATGAATCGACGGGCATTCGGGCTGGCGGCGGCGGGGCTCGCGCTGTCGGCGGGGCGCGCGGCGGCGCAGGAGGCGGTGACGATCGGCGTCTCGCTCGCCTCCGACACGAACCCCTTCTACATCGCCATGCGCCGCGGCATGGACGAGCGCGCGCGGGAACTGGGCTGGCGGCTGCGCTTCGTCACCGCGAACGAGGACGTGGTGGCGCAGAACAACGGCGTGCTCGACCTGATCGCGCAGCGCGTCAACGGCATCCTGATCTCGCCGATCGACGCGGTGGCGACGCGCGCGGCGTATGAGGCGGCGGCGCGCGCGAACATCCCCATCATCTCCGTCGCCCGCCACGCGGACAGCCCGCACCAGACGCTGTACGTGGCGATGGACGAGGTGCAGATCGGCCGCGACGTCGCCAACTGGGTGATCCGCGCCATGGGCGGGCCGGGCCAGGTCGCCATGATCGCCGGGCCGCAGGGCGCGGCCACCTTCCGCAACCTCGCCGCCGGCTTCAGCGAGGTCATCACCCGCGCGCCGGGCGTGCAGGTGGTGGCCCGCCGCGACGTGGCGCTGACGCGCGACGAGGGGCTGCGCGTCGCGCAGGACCTGCTGGTGGCGCACCCGAACCTGCGCGCGATCTATGGCGGCAACGACGACATCGCGCTGGGCGCGGCGCAGGCGGTGGCGCAGTCCGGCCGCGCGGGGCAGGTGATCGTCACCGGGCTGAACGGCATCCCGCCGGCGCTGGCCGCGGTGCGCCGCGGCGACGTCTCGCTGACGGTGGAGCTGAACCCGGCCACCTGGGGACGCCTCGGCATCGACACCATGGCGCGCTGGCTGCGCGGTGAGCGCGGCTTCGACCGGGTGAATGTCGGCCACGTGCTGGTGGACCGCAGCAACGTGCCGCCGGCGCGCTGAGCGCGATGCCGCCCGTCCTGCGGACGCTGCATATCCGCGGCGACGGCCCGGCCATCGCGCTCGACCTGGCCGGCGAGGGGCCGCTGCTGCTGTTCCTGCACGGCATCGGCGGCAACCGCACCAACTGGTCTGAGGCGCTGCGCCACTTCGGCGGGCGGTTCACGGCGGCGGCCTGGGATGCGCGCGGCTACGGCCTGTCCGAGGATGACGACCCGGCGGAGCCGCGCGCGCATGCGGCCTATGCCGCGGACCTGCTGCGCGTGCTGGACGGGCTGGGCGTGGCGCGGGCGCATCTCTGCGGGCTGTCCATGGGCGGACGCATCGCGATGGACTTCGCGGTGCGCCACCCCGCGCGCGTCGCCTCGCTCGTGCTGGCCGACACGCATCTCGGCTTCGGCCATTTCACCGCGGCGGAGCGCGAGGAGTTCGTGCGGCTGCGCTGCGGCCCGCTGGAAGCCGGGCGCACCCCGCGCGAGATGGCGCCCGCCGTCGCCCGCACGCTGATGGGGCCCGAGGCCGGCGACGCCGTGTTCGACCGCCTGGTGGAGAGCATGGCCGCGCTGCGCCCCGTTTCCTACATGCGCGCGGTCGCCTGCATGGTGCAGTCGGACCGCTTCGACGCCTATCCCGCGATCGCCGCGCCGACGCTGGTGCTGGCCGGGGAATGCGACCGCCTGACCCCGCCGGCGATGGGGCGCGAGATCGCCGCGCGCATCCCCGGCGCGCGCTTCGCCGCGATCCCCCGCGCCGGGCACCTGGCGAACATCGAGGCGCCGGCGGCGTTCAACGCCCTGGTCGAGACGTTCCTCGACGAGGTCGGCGCGTGAGCCACGGCCGCGTCGAGGATGCCAGGCTGCTGACCGGGCGCGGCCGCTTCGTCGCGGATGCGCCGCTGCCCGGCCAGCTCCACGCCGTGTTCCTGCGCGCGCCGCATGCCCATGCCAGGCTGGTCCGGCTCGACACCGAGGCGGCGCGCCGTGCGCCCGGCGTCCGCGCGGTGCTGACCGCGGCGGAGATGCGTGCCTTCGGCGCCGGCAACGTCTCGCAGCCACTTCCGCTGGCCGGGCGCGAGGGGCGCCCGCTCGTCGTGCCGCATCGCCCCGCGCTGGCGGAGGAGCGCGTGCTGCATGTCGGCCAGCCAGTCGCGCTGGTCGTCGCCGAGAGCCTGCCCGCCGCGCTGGACGCGGCGGAGCTGATCGAGGCGGAGTACGAGGCGCTGCCGGCCGTTACCGATGCGCGCGCGGCGCTTGCCCCGGGCGCCCCGCTGCTCTGGCCGGAGGCGCCGGGCAACCTGGCGCTGGACTGGGCCGCCGGCGATCCGGAGCAGGCGGTCGCGCCGCTGCTGCTGGATGCGGCGCATGTCGTCCGCCTGTCCCTGGTGCAGCAGCGCCTGGCCGGGGTGCCGCTGGAGCCGCGCGGGGCGACGGCAGAGTGGCACCCGATGTCGGACCGCTTCACGCTGCACGCCCCGTCCCAGGGTGCCGCGATGCTGCGCGACGGACTCGCCGCCGCATCCGGCCTGCCGCCGGAGCGCCTGCGCGTCCTCACCGGCGACGTGGGCGGCGCCTTCGGGCTCAAGACGCCGGCCTATCCGGAATACGTCGCCCTGCTCGCCGCGGCGCGACTCACCGGACGGCCCGTGCACTGGATGGCGACGCGCAGCGAGGCGTTCCTCAGTGACAACCAGGCGCGCGACGGCTGGGAGGAAGCGGCCCTGGGGCTGGACGCGGAAGGCCGCTTCGTTGCGCTGCGCGTCATCGCCGTGGTGAACCTCGGCGCCTTCGTCTCCAGCCACGGCGCGCTGATCGCCACGGCGAACTTCGCGCGCTGCATCGGCAGCCTCTACCGCATCCCGCGCATCTCCGCCGGCGTGCGGCTGGCCTTCACCAACACCGTGCCGACCGGACCCTATCGCGGCGCCGGACGGCCGGAGGCGAACTACCTGATGGAACGGCTGGTGGAAGCCGCGGCGCGCGAGCTGCGCCTCGATCCGCTGGCACTGCGCCGTCGCAACATGATCGCGCCGGAGGCGATGCCCTACCGCACGCCGGTCGGCGCGACGTATGACAGCGGCGACTTCGCCGCGGTGCTCGACGGCGCGCTCCTCGCCGCCGACGCGGCGGCCTTTCCGGCGCGCCGGGCGGAAGCCGTTGCGCGGGGGCGGCGTCGCGGCCTCGGCGTCTCCTGCTTCCTCGAACATTCCGGCGCGATCCCCTTCGAGAGTTCGGCGCTTGCCGTCGAACCAGAGACGGAGCGCTGCGTGCTGCGCCTTGGCGTGCAGTCCACCGGGCAGGGTCACGAGACCGTCTTCGCGCGGCTGGTGGCGGAGCGGCTTGGTATCGACCCTTCGCAGGTCGTGCTGCGGCAGGGCGATTCGGACTTCGGCCTGCGCGGCGCGGCCTCCGTCGCCTCGCGCAGCACGGCGCTGGCGGGCAGCGCGGCGCTGCGCGGGACGGAGGCGGTGATCGCCACGGGCCGGGCGCTGGCAGCCACGCTGCTGGAGTCAGCGGAGGCCGACATCGCCTTCCGCGACGGCGCCTTCGAGGTGGCGGGCACGGACCGCCGCATCGGCCTCTTCGCCGTGGCGCGGGAGGCCGCACGGCGCGGCGACACGCTCGACGCCGTCGCGACCGCGGAGGTCCCGGACAGCTTCCCGAATGGCTGCCACGTCGCCGAGGTCGAGCTGGATCCCGAGACCGGGCAGGTGGAGGTCGTTGGCTACACGGCGGTGGACGATTGCGGCACGGTGCTGGACCACGCGCTGGCCGATGCGCAGGTGATGGGCGGGGCCGCGCAGGGCATCGGCCAGGCGCTGATGGAGCGCGTGGTGCACGATCCCGCCTCCGGCCAGCCGCTCTCCGGCAGCCTGATGGACTACGCGCTGCCGCGCGCGGCCGACCTGCCGGCCTTCCGTTGCGCCATGCATCCGGTTCCGTGCCGCACCAACCCGCTCGGCGCGAAGGGCGTGGGCGAGGCCGGCACCACCGCGGCCATCGCGGCGGTGATGAACGCCATCGCGGATGCATTGCCGGATGGCCGCGGCGCGGCGCTGCAGATGCCGGCGACCGCCGAGGCCATCTGGCGGGCCTGCCGCGGCTGAACGCCGGGGGGCATGGCGGGTGCAGGCCGGGTGGTGGATAAGGGCGCGGCACGCGGCCCGCCGCGAACCTTCGGACAGGACCAGACGCCTTGCGCCTGATCGGACTCGCCGGCTGGAGCGGCGCCGGCAAGACCACGCTGATGACGCGGCTGATCCCCGCGCTGGCCGCGCGTGGCGTCGCGGTCTCCACCCTCAAGCACGCGCACCACGCCTTCGACATCGACCGCCCGGGCAAGGACAGCTACGAGCACCGCTCCGCCGGCGCGCGCCAGGTGCTGGTGGCCAGCGCGAATCGCTGGGCACTGATGACCGAGCTGCGCGGCGCGCCGGAGCCGAAGCTGGGCGACCTGCTGCGCAAGCTGGATCGCGTGGACCTGGTGATCGTGGAGGGCTTCAAGCGCGACGCGCATCCGAAGCTCGAGGTGCATCGCGGCGCCAACGGCAAGCCCTGGCTGCACCCGGACGACCCCCATATCGCCGCCATCGCCGCCGACGTGGCCCCGCCCTCCGACCGCCTTCCGCGGGCGCATCTGGACGACATCGGCGCCATCGCGGATCTGATCCTGGCGCATGCCACGCCGTTGGAAGCCTTCCTCGCCAGGGGCTAGAAGGCGCGCATGGCGCAGCTCAGCGACGACTGTTTCGCCTTCGGCGGCAAGCTGCTCGCGGTGGAGCAGGCGGCAGCCCTGATCGCTGAGCGCGTGCCCAGCCCGGACGGGTCGGAGCCGGTGGCGCTGCGCGCGGCGCTGGGACGGGTGCTGGCGGAGGATTTGCGCGCGCCGGTCGCGCTGCCGCCCTTCTTCAACTCGGCGGTGGACGGCTACGCCTTCCGCCATGCGGACCTGGCCCCGCAGGGCGAGACGCGGCTGCGCCTGGCGGGCCGGCTGCAGGCGGGCGCGGCGGCGGCGCCGATCGCGCCGGGCACCGCGATCCGCATCTTCACCGGCGCGCCCATGCCGGACGGCGCCGACACCGTGATGATGCAGGAGGATGCGCAGGAGGAGGGCGGCGCCGTCATCCTGCCGCCTGGCCTGAAGCGCGGCGCCAATTGCCGCCCGGCCGGCGAGGACGTGGCTCTGGGCGAGGTCGCGCTGGCGGAGGGTCGCCGGCTCGGCCCGGCGGAGATCGGGCTGGCGGCGGCACTGGGCTGCGCGTCGCTGAACGTGCGGCGCCGCGTGCGGGTGGGCGTGTTCAGCACCGGCGACGAGCTGGCGGAGCCGGGCGCGCAGCTCGGCGGCGCGAAGACCTACGATTCGAACCGCTTCACGCTGATGGCGCTGCTGGCCGGGCTGCCGGCGGAGGCGGTGGACCTCGGCATCCTGCCGGACGACCGCGACGCGACCGCGCGCGCGCTGCGCGAGGCCGCGGCGGCGCATGACCTGCTGCTGACCTCGGGCGGCGTCTCCACCGGCGAGGCGGACCATGTGAAGGCGGCGATCGAGGCCGGCGGCAGGCTGGTGTTCTGGCGGCTGGCGGTGAAGCCCGGGCGGCCTGCGGCGATGGGCGTGATCCGTCCCGAAGGCGGCTCCGCGGATGCGGGCACGCCGGTGGTCGGGCTGCCGGGCAACCCGGTGGCGGCCGTCGTCACCTTCCTGCACCTGGCGCGCCCGCTGGTGCTGCGCCTGGCCGGCGCGACCGCGGAGACGCTGCCGCGCTTCGCGGCGGAGGCCGCTTTCGCCTATCGGAAGAAGGCGGGGCGGCGGGAATACGTGCGCGTCTCGTTGGCCTTCGGCGAGGGACTGCCGGTGGCGCGGAAGTATCCGCGCGAGGGTGCGGGGCTTCTGACCTCGCTGACGGAATCCGACGCCTTCGCCGAACTGCCGGAGGAGGTCACGCAGGTGGCGCCGGGCGACCGCGTTCGCGTGCTGCCCTTCCGCGCGGTGTTCTGAAGGCGGAGCGGCTCCGGCATTCGCCGGGCGAACTGGCCAGCCATCGCCCGCCCGGCGTGTCACCGGGCGGGGCGGCAGGCGGGCGGCCCGCGAGTTGCGGGCGGGCCGTCCTCGCCGGACCGGCTACGCCACGCGCGCGGCCCTGCG
>NZ_JAPSMD010000262.1 GCF_027856955.1 Falsiroseomonas oryzae
GCGCTGGCCGCCGGCCTCGGCGAGCGGCTGGCGGCGCTGCACGGGGGCCATCCCGCGCCGCGGCTGCGCGACGCGCTGGCAGGCTGGGAAGGCGACTACGCCCCCGACAGCCGCGCACCGGTCGCCTTCGAGATGCTGCTGCGCCATCTGGTGCCGGCGCTGGTGCCGGAGAGCCGGCGCGACGCCACCGGCAATCCGCGCGGGGCCGAGACGCAGTGGAACTTCCTGACGACCTTCCTGCTGCGCGACCTGGACACCCTGCCGCCCGCCCGGCGCGAGGCCGTGCTGCGCCAGGCCGCTGCGGCCGCCGAGGCCGATCTCGGCCGGATCGGCAGCTGGGGGGATCTGCACCGCCTGCGGGCCGCGCATTGGCTGGTGAACCTGCCGGTCCTCGGGCGATGGTTCGTCTATGCCGACTACCCGACCGGCGGATCGCGGGAGACACCCATGAAGACCAGCCACGGCCTGCTGGACGGCACGCAACGACCGGCCAATTTCGGCTCCATGGCGCGGCATGTCAGCGACATGGCGGACCCTGACGCCAACTGGTTCACGCTGTGGGGCGGGCAGGATGGCTGGATCGGCTCGCCGGCCTTCATGGACCAGGTTCCGCTCTGGCGCGAAGGCCGCAGCATCCGCGTGCCGCTGCGGGCCGATGCCGTCGCGCGCGACTTCCCGCGCATCACGAGGATCGAGCCCCGCTGATGCTGGACGGCACGCCGATCCTCCGGCTGTTCACCCGCGCGCGCGTCGCGCGGATGCAGGCGCTGGATGCCGCGAGCGCGCAGGAGCAACTGCTGTTGCGCCTGCTGCGTACGGCGCGCGCGACGCGGTTCGGCAGCGCCCACGGCTTTGCTACGATCCGCTCCGTGGCGGAGTTCCAGGCCCGCGTCCCGCTTCGCCGCTACGAGGACTTCTGGCGGGACTGGTGGCAGCCCGACTTCCCGAGCCTGCGCGACGTGACCTGGCCCGGTCTCGTTCCGTATCTAGCGCTGTCCTCCGGCACCACCTCCGGCACCACCAAATACATCCCGGTCACGGCAGGCCAGGTGGCGGCCAATCGCGGCGCCGCGCTGGACACCCTGGCCTGGCACCTGCATGCCCATCCGCGGGCACGGCCTTTCGCGGGTCTGTCCTTCATGCTCGGCGGCTCCACCGCGCTGCAGGAGCTGGCACCGGGCGTGCGCGGAGGCGACCTCTCCGGCATCGCCGTGCATGAGGTGCCACGCCTGCTGCGCCGCCGCGCCTGGCCGCCGGAGGACATGGCGCTGATGCCGGACTGGGACACGAAGCTCGCCACCCTGGCGGAGCGCACGCCACGGCGCGAAGTGCGCGTGCTGACCGGCACGCCGTCATGGCTGCTGGTGCTGCTGCACCGGATGTCGCCGGATGGCGCGCCGCCCTTCCCCAACCTGGAGCTGCTGATCCATGGCGGCGTCGCCTGGGCGCCCTATCGCGATCGCCTCGCACCCTTCCTGCCCGCGGGCTGTGCGACGCGGGAAGTCTATCCGGCGAGCGAGGGCTTCGTCGCGATCCAGGATCGCGGCGAGGGCGAGGGCATGCGGCTCGTGCTGGATCGCGGCTGCTTCTTCGAGTTCGTGCCGGTCGAGGAACTCGAGTCCCTGGATCCGACGCGCCATTGGGTGGCGACGATCGAGACCGGCGTCGACTACGCCGTCGCGCTGACCACCAATGCCGGGCTGTTCGCCTATGTGCTTGGCGACGTCGTGCGCTTCGTGGAGCGCGCGCCGCCGCGCCTGCTGGTGACAGGGCGGACCGCCTGGATGCTGTCGGCTTTCGGCGAGCACGTCACCGGCGCGGAGATCGCGCAGGCGCTGGACACCATCGGCATCCCGCTGGGCGAATGGTGCTGCGGGCCGGAATTCGTCGGCGCCCACGGGCGGCATCGCCTGGTGCTGGAGACGGTGGCGGATGTGCTGCCGCAGGTCGTCGCCGCCCGGCTGGACGAGGCGCTTCTGGCCGCCAACGAGGACTACGCGGCGCACCGGCACGGGGGACAGTTGCTGGAACCCGCCGTGGACGTGGTCCGGCCCGGCGCCTTCGAGGCCTGGATGCGCGCGCAGGGCAAGCTCGGCGGCCAGCACAAGGTGCCGCGCGTCATCGCGGACCCGGCGCGCTTCGCAGCCGCGGTCGCCGGATTGACCTCGCGTTCCGCGGACGCGACCGGGTAGGTGTGCAGTCCCGGGGTGTCGTGGTGCGTTCTCCCGTGAGCAGGAGGACGCCCCATGGCAGCTGGTCTTCACGGCTCAGCCCGCACGACGCCGCGTGTTCGAGCCGAGCTCCAAGCAGCGAAAGAGGGCGCCCGCGCCCTGGCCGAGCGCAAGCTCTGCATGTTCCTCGCCATCGACCGGGTCTCCAAGTTCACCCACGTCGCTTTCCTCGGCGCCAACACCAAGGCCAATGGCGCCGCGTTCCTGCGCGCGGTGGTCCAAGTCTTCCCTTGCCGGATCCACACCGTGCTGACCGACAACGGCATGGCCTTCGCCGACCGGCCTAAGAACCGCGGCCGCCACGCCGCCATGGAGGCCATCTTCGGCGGCCACATTCTTGACCGCGTCTCCGATCAACACAGCAAAGAGAACAAGCTGACCAAGCCCAATCATCCTTGGACCAACGGCCAGGCCGAGCGGGTGAACCGCACCATCAAGGACGCCACCACCAAGGCCTTCCACTACCCGGACCTCGACGCCCTCAAGGCGCATGTCCAGGCCTTCGTCACAGCCTGCAACTTCGGCAAGCACCTCAAGGCACGACGATAGCGGACCCCCTTCCAGCCCGTCTGTGATGCCTGGGCAAGGGAGCCCACCATTTTCAGGATCAACCCGCACCACCTCATCCCGGGACCAAACATCTAGGTGCCGGCGGGCGCACCGGGCGCGAACACATTCCGGAGCGTGCCGATCCCTGCGACGGTGACCTCCACCGTCATGCCCGGCCGCATCGGCAGCGCGCCCACGCTCGTGCCGCAGGCGATCACGTCGCCCGGCGCGAGAGTCATCTCCCGCGAGAGCAGCGCGACGATCCGCGCCGGCGGCAGGATCATGTCGGCGCAGGGGTAGTCCTGGCGCACTCGGCCGTTCAGCGCGACCTGCACGCGGAGCGATGACCAGTCGAGCCCGGTGGCGATAGCCGGGCCGATCGGCCCGAAGGAATCGCACCCCTTGGCGCGCGCCCACTGCGCGAAGGACGGATCGGCGTTGAGCAGGTCGAGCGCGGTCACGTCGTTCACGCAGGTCAGGCCGAAGATCGCGTCGGCGGCCTCCTCCTCCGTCGCGTCGCGCACCGTCGTCCCGATCACCAGGCCGAGCTCACCCTCGTAGATCACCCGTCCCGTGTAGGACGATGGCGGCAGGATCGCCGCCTCCGGCCCCACGACGCTGCGCGGCGACTTCAGGAAGAACAGAGGCGTCTCCGGTATGGCCAGGTTCTGCTTCGCCGCGGCCTCCCGGTAGTTGTTCCACAAGCCGACGAAGACCGTGGGCCGCACCGGCGGCAGCAGCGCGACGTCCTGCACCGCCACGCTCTCCCCTGTCGGCGCGGCGCCGGCGAGGAGGTCGCCGGCATGCACGCGGACCGACTCGCCCTCGAGCGTGCCGAAGCCCTCGACACCGTTTCGGCTGAACCGGACCCAGAGCGCCATGCGACATCCCCTTGTTGCGCCGGCAGGAAGCCGGGTGTGCTGCGCCGCGGCAAGCCGGCCTTTAAATCTTTACACGATTTTCTTTGATTTACCGTGCTTTCCGCCCCAATCGCCGTCCAACCGCAACCGCCGGAACGGGCGTTGCGCACGGAACGGCGCGCGCCGCGCGTCGCGATGAACGGGAGACGGGAATGCCGCATATGCTGTCGCGCCGCACGCTGGCGATGGGTCTCGGTGGTCTCGCGGTGGCGGCCCTCGGCCGTGGCGCAGCCGCCCAGCGCAGCTGGGAGCCGAACCGGCCCGTCCAGTTCATCGTGCCGGCCGGCACCGGTGGCGGGGCCGACCAGATGGCGCGCGTCATCCAGGGCATCGTGTCCAAGCACAGCCTGATGCGCCAGCCGATGGTGGTGGTGAACAAGGCCGGCGGCGCCGGCGCCGAGGGCTTCCTGGAAGCCAAGGGTGCGCGCGGCAACCCGCATCTGCTGGTCATCACGCTCTCCAACATCTTCACCACGCCGATGGCCACCGGCGTGCCCTTCAGCTGGCGCGACCTGACGCCGATCTCGATGATGGCGCTGGACGAGTTCATCCTGTGGGTCAACGCGCAGTCGCCCTGGCAGACGACCGCGGAGTTCATCGCCGCGGCCAAGGCCAGCCGGCTGCGCATGGGCGGCACCGGGTCGAAGCAGGAAGACCAGATCATCACCGCCGCGATCACCCGCGCGACCGGCGCGCAGTTCAACTACGTGCCCTTCCGCGGCGGCGGAGAGGTCGCCGTGCAGCTGGTCGGCCGACACATCGACAGCACCGTGAACAACCCGATCGAGGCGGTGACCCATTGGCGCTCCGGCGCGCTGCGGCCGCTCTGCGTCTTCGACAGCCAGCGCCTGTCCGGCACCGAGAAGATGACGGAGACGATGGCCTGGCGCGACATCCCGACCGCCAAGGAGTCCGGCCTCGACGTCGAATACCTGATGCTGCGCGGGATCATGGGCGCCCCAGGCATCACCCCGGCGCAGGTCGCCTTCTACGTGGACCTGCTGGGCAAGGTGCGCGAGACGCCGGAATGGCGGGAGCTGATGGCCCAGGGCGCCTTCAACACCACCACCATGACCGGCGACGCCTTCCGCGCCTGGCTGGAGAGGGAGGAGACCCGCCACCGCACCCTCATGCAGGAAGCCGGCTTCCTTGCCGGACAGAGCTGAGGAACCGCGCGTGACGATGCAGCACATCGGCGGCCGCGACATGCCGCGGGCCGTGCAGGCGCCGGACGGCGCCGCCGCCGGCGCCGCCACCGCGGAGGCCTTCGTGCCGGAGCGGCGCGCCGTCGCCGGCGTCTCGGTCCGCACCATGGAGATCGCGACCTCCCTCTGCTTTGCCGCAGCCGGCGCCGCGGCCATCTGGGACAGCGCGCGACTGGGGGCGGGCTGGGGCGCGGATGGGCCGCAATCCGGCTACTTCCCGTTCTGGATCGGCCTGCTCCTGGTATTGGCCGCTGCGGCCAACCTGTTGCCGCTGGCGCGCGCCGCGCGGGCGCGCGGCGAGGATAGCGGCGGTCCCGATGCGCCCGCCATGTTCCTCACCTGGGAACAGGCGCGCACCGTCGCGACCGTCTTCATCCCCACGACCATCTACGTAGCGGCGATCCCCTTCACCGGGATCTACGTCGCCTCCGCCGTGCTGGTGGCATGGTTCATGGCGCGACTCGGCGAGTTCAGCGTCTGGCGCGCGGTCCCGTCCGGGATCGCGACCGCGCTGGTCGCCTTCGTCGTGTTCGAAATCTGGTTCCTCGTCGCGCTCCCGAAGGGTCCGCTCGAAGAATTCCTCGGCTACTGAGCGGAGCGCGCCGGAATGGAAGAACTCGGCCTGCTGATGCAGGGTTTCTCCGTGGCCCTGCAGCCCGAGAACATGATGCTGATGATGGTCGGCATCATCCTGGGCGTGCTGATCGGCGTGCTGCCCGGGCTCGGCGGCGCCAACGGTATCGCCATCCTGCTGCCGCTGACCTTCGCGATGTCGCCGGTCTCGGCGGTCATCATGCTGTCCTGCATCTACTGGGGCGCGCTGTTCGGCGGCGCCATCACCTCCATCCTGTTCAACATCCCCGGCGAGCCCTGGTCCGTCGCCACCACCTTCGACGGCTACCCCATGGCCCAGCAGGGCCGCGCCGGAGAGGCGCTGACGGCGGCCTTCACCTCCTCCTTTGTCGGCGCCTTCGTCGCGGTGGTGATGATCACCTTCGTCGCCCCGATCGTGGCGCAGTTCGCGTTGCGCTTCGGCCCGCCCGAGTTCTTCGCGGTGATGTTCCTGTCCTTCGCCGCCTTCGTCGGCATGGGCCGCGGCAGTCCCGTGAAGACGCTGATGGCGATGATGCTCGGCTTCCTGCTGGCCGCGGTCGGCATGGATGCGATGACCGGCCAACTACGCATGACCTTCGGCCAGACCGAGATGATCCGCGGCTTCGACTTCCTGGTCGCGGTGATCGGCCTGTTCGGCATCAGCGAGATCCTCTCCTCCATCGAGGACGGGCTGCGCTTCAAGGGCCACAAGGCGAAGATCGACATGAAGGTGGTGCTGCGCACCTGGCTCGAACTGCCGAGGCACTGGGCCATCGGCATCCGTTCCGCGCTGGTGGGCTGCTGGATGGGCATCACGCCAGCCGGCGCCACGCCCGCCTCCTTCATGAGCTACGGCATCGCGCGGCGCATGTCGAAGCACGGCAAGGACTTCGGCAAGGGCCGCGTGGAGGGCGTGATCGCGCCCGAGACCGCGGCGCATGCCGCCGGCACCTCCGCGCTGCTGCCGATGCTGACCCTCGGCGTGCCCGGCTCCCCCACTGCCGCGGTGCTGCTGGGCGGGCTGATTATGTGGGGGCTGCAGCCCGGCCCGATGCTCTTCGTTGAGCAGAAGGACTTCGTCTGGGGCCTGATCGCCTCCATGTATCTCGGCAACATCGCCGGTCTGCTGATCGTGCTGGTGGCGGTGCCGTGGTTCGCGGCGATCCTGCGCGTGCCCTTCTCGATCATCGCCGCCATCATCCTGGTGGTCTGCGCGATCGGCGCCTTCACCGTGAACAATGCCGAGTTCGACATCGTGCTGATGCTGATCTTCGGCATCATCGGCTACGTGCTGAAGAAGCTGGAATATCCGCTGGCGCCGCTGGTGCTGGCGCTGGTGCTGGGCGACCGGACGGAGGAAGCCTTCCGCCAGTCGCTGCTGGTCAGCGAGGGCGACCTGACCGTGTTCTTCCACGGCTGGCTGTCGGGCTCCATCATGGCGGCCGGCATCGCGCTGCTCGCCTGGCCGCTGCTCACCGCCATCTGGCCGCGGCGGGCCCGCCCCGCCGCCGCCTGATCCCGCACCCGCCGGGGGACGCCCTCCCCCGGCAGGTCAGCGGGGCTCGCCCGGTCCCTTCGGCGGCTCGGGCGGGGCCGCGCCTGGCCACATCGCGCCGGTCATGGCGCGCAGGAACGCCTCCGGCATCTGCGGCGCGAAGGGCATCCAGCTGCGCATCAACGCCTCCGCCGAGGTGGCGGAGGCAGCCTCCTCCACCCTCGCCTGCAGCCGCTCCATCACGGCCTGCTGCAGCGGCGCGACGTCCGGCAGGCCGAAGAAGCGCCGTGCCTCCTCGGGCGTGCAGTCCATTTCGACCGTGATCTTCATCGCTGGCTCCCGCCTGGGTCCGGAGAAGATGGCGCCGCCGGCCGGGCTGTGCACCCCGGGGCCGGCCGGACAGCCGGGGCGCGGTGCCGGGGGGCGGAAATCGCGCTATGGTCGGGGTCATGCGCCTCGTCCTGCCGGCTGTCCTGCTCCTCGCCCTCGCCATGCCCGCAACCGCCCAGCCCTGGGCCAGCGAGGCGCAGCGCGCCGCCGGCCGCCAGGCCCTGGCCGCCGCGCAGGCCGGGCGCTTCGCCGATGCCGCGAGCCTCGCCCAGGGCGCCGATCCGCTG
>NZ_JAPSMD010000263.1 GCF_027856955.1 Falsiroseomonas oryzae
ACGGCGACGACCTGGCGGATGGCGGCGCCGGCGCGGACCGCGTCGTGGGCGGCGCCGGCGCGGACACAGTGATCGGCGGCCTCGGCCGCGACACGCTGGTCGGCGGCGACGGCGGCGACCTGCTGGTCGGCGACGTGTCGCTGCCGGTCCATGGCCTGGCCGCGCTGCGCTGGAGCCTGCAGGGCGCGCCCGGCACCAGCCTGCTGGACGGCTTCTCCCAGACCATCGGCGCGCTGACCGCCAGCATCGCCATCCAGGACGACGGGGCGCTGGCCAGCGCGCAGGTCACCGCCGGCGCGCAGCATGTCGGCCCCGGCGAGCCCTTCGCGGCCAACTCCGCGCTGGAACTGCTGGGCTTCGGGCCCGAGACCGCGACGCTGCGGCTGACGCTGACGGATGCCGGCGGCGATCCGGCGGAGGCCGCGGGCCTCGCCTTCCGCATCAACGACATCGACTTCGTGGACCACCGCGACCGCATCGAGATCACGGCGCGCGACGCCGCGGGCGGCCTGGTGCCGGTGACGATCCTCGCCGCCGGCAACGACGAGGTGGCCGGCAACGTGGTCACGGCCGCGTTCAGCAACGACGACCCCTCGCAGGCCGCGGGCTCCGTGCTGGTGACCATCGCCGCGCCGGTGCACAGCGTGACGGTCGTCTATACGAATCTCGGCGTCACGGACCAGGCCATCACGCTCACCGACATCCACCTCGACCCCGGCGGCGCGCTGCCCGGCGACGAGGCGCTGGACGACCTGTTGCGCGGGCAGGGCGGCGACGACCTGCTGCTCGGCGGCGCGGGCGGCGACCGGCTGTTCGGCGACGAGGGCGCGGACACCGTCATCGGCGGCTACGGCCGCGACGTGCTGTTCGGCGGCGAGGGCGCCGACGTGTTCCGCTACCTCGCCGCGGCCGACAGCACGCGCGCCGCGCGCGACCTGATCCGCGACTTCGAAGTGGGCGTGGATGCGCTCGACTTCTCGGCACTGCTGCCGGCCGGCGGTGGCGCGCTGTTCCTCCAGGCCCGGCCCGGCGCGGCCTTCTCGGGCAGCGCGGGCGAGATCCGCGTGGTCGCGCCGGGCGATGCCGTCACCCGCGTCATGGTCGATCTGGACGGCGACCGGGTGGATGACCTCGTCGTGGACCTGCACGGCCAGCCCGTGCTCGGCGCCGGCGACTTCATCCTGTAGTCGTCCGCGCAGGTCGCCCCACGCCCGCTACGCGCGGGCGAAGAGCTTCGCGATCGCCGCGCGGTCGCGCGTGCGGGTCAGCGCCAGCATCAGCAGCACCCGCGCCTTCTGCGGGTTGAGGTTGTCGGCCGTCAGGAAGCCCTGCTCGCCGTAGCGCCGCGTCGGGAAGGCGCGGCCCGACCCGGCGCGGGAGGACAGCACCACGGTGCAGCCCGCCCGTACCGCCTCGGCCAAGGCGTCGCGCTCCGCGGGCGTCGTGAAGCCCGGCGCGAAGGCCGCGGCCACGATGCCCTGCGCGCCGGCGGCCAGGAAGGCGCGCACCGCCACCCCGTCGCCGCCGGCCACCGAATAGGCGACGTCCACGCGGGGCGGCACCTCTACGCGGGCGACGTCGAAGCGCTCGGCGGGCGGCAGCAGCCGCGTCGGGCGGCGCCACAGGCTGACGCGGTCGGCATCCACATGGCCCAGCGCGCCGACATCGGGGCTGCGGAAGGTCTGCAGCCTGCCGGTCGAGGTCTTGGTGACCTCGCGCGCCGCATGGATCTCGTCGTTCAGCACCACCAGCGCGCCGAGGTCGCGCGCCTGCGGATCGCCCGCCACGCGCACCGCCGCGACCAGGTTCATCGCCGCGTCGGAGGAGAGGCCGGTGAAGGGCCGTTGGGCCCCGGTGACCACCACCGGCATGTCGTCGGGCAGGGTCAGCGAGAGGAGATAGGCCGTCTCCTCCAGCGTCGCGGTGCCATGCGTGACGACGAGGCCCGCCAGGTCGGGATGCGCCGCCCTGGTCGCCGCGATCGCCGCCAGCAGCCGCCGCCACTCCGCCCAGCCCACCGCGGTGGAGGGGATGGCGCTGAAGGGCACGGGGACCACCTCCGCCACCTCGGCCAGCGCCGGGACGCGCGCGACGAGCTGGGCGGCATCCAGGATCGGCAGGCCGGAGCTGCCGTAGTCCTGCGTGTCGAGCGGCCCGCTGCCCTGGCTGGCGATCGTGCCGCCCGTGCCGATGACGGCGACCTTCGGCTTCGGCATGGCGCTCAGACCTCCCCCTCGACGACGGCGCAGGTCAGGCGCGAGACGCAGGCCAGCCGACCGTCGGCACGGCGGATCTCGGTCTGCCAGACCTGGGTGCGCCGCCCGACATGGAAGGGGCGGCATTCCGCGGTGACCACCTGGCCGCCGGTCACCGCTGCCAGGTGGTTCGCGTTGATCTCGATCCCGACGGCGCGCAGCCCCTCAGGCAGCGTCAGCACGCAGGCCAGGGAGCCGAGCGTCTCCGACAGCACGACGCTGACGCCGCCATGCAGCAGTCCGAAGGGCTGCAGGTGATGCGCCTCCACCGGCATCTCGGCCAGCAGGCTGTCGGGCCGGACCTCGGTGATGCGGATGCCGAACACGCCCGCGGCCGTGCCGGCGATCCGTGCGTTGACCGCCTCGGGCGTGGCGATGCGCTTCCAGAGGCTCATGCCCTTCCGTCCTTCGTTGCGCGCAGACGTCACGCCAGGCGCCGCGCCCGCGTCAAGCCGCGCGGCGCCGAGAGCCTGACCCAGCGATGCGTCATCAGCCCCGCGACGAGGAACAGCCCCACCGCCAGCCCGACCCAGATGCCGATAGGCCCGAAGCCTGCCGGGAAGGCGAGCGCCAGCCCGAGCGGCAGGCCGATGGCCCAGTAGCCGAAGCCCGCCAGCACCATCGGCACGGTGGTGTCCTTCAGCCCGCGCAGCGCGCCGGCGGCCACGGCCTGCACGCCATCGGCCAGCTGGAACAGCCCGGCCACCACCAGCAGCGTCGCCGCCAGCGAAGCGGTCTCCGCCGCGCCGGGATTGCCGGCATCGAGGAAGGCCCAGGCGATTGCCCCGCCGAAGGCGATCATCGCCACCGCCGAGCCGGCCATGAAGCCAGCGCCGAGCGCGATCGCCGTCCAGCCCGCGCGCGCTGCGGCCACCGCATCCCCCGCGCCCGCCGCCAGCCCGACCCGCGCCGTGGCCGCCTGGCCCAGCCCCATCGGCACCATGAAGGTGGCCGAGGCGAGCTGCACCGCGATGGCATGCGCCGCGACCGCCAGCGCCCCCATCCAGCCCATCACCAGCGCGGCGAAGGCGAAGACCCCGATCTCCAGCAGCATCGCGCCGGCGATCGGCAGCCCGATCGCCACCGTCTCGCGCAGCCGCGCGGAATCGAAGCGCCAAAAGCGGCCGAGGATGCGGAAGCGCCGCAGGTGCCGGTCGCGCGCCATCAGCCCGACCAGCCCGAGCAGCATCGCCAGGTTGCACAGCGAGGAGGCGATGCCGGCGCCCACCACGCCGAGTGGCGGCACGCCGAGCCCGCCATGGATCAACCACCAGTTCAGCGGCACGTTCAGCAGGATCCCGACGCAGGAGACGACCAGCGCCGCGCCGGGTCGCTGCTCCGCCGCCAGGAAGCCGCGCAGCGCGACGAAGGCGCAGAAGCAGGGCATGCCCCACATCAGGGCGCGCACGTAGTCGGCGGCGAGCGCGGCGAGTGCCGGCTCCTGCCCCAGCAGCAGCAGCACCGGTTCGGCGTGCCACAGCAGCAGCCAGACCGGCAGCGTCGCCGCCGCCACGGCCCAGAGCGCGGCGCGCAGGTCCCGCCGCATGCCGCGCACGAAGCCCTTGCCGTGGCCGCGCGTCTGCGCCGTCATCGGCGCGGCCGCCATCGCCAGGCCGAAGCAGGGCGCGAGCGCGGCGAAGAACAGGTTGGCGCCCAGTGTCGCCGCAGCCAGCGCCTCCGTCCCGAGCCGGCCGAGGAAGACCGTGTCGGTCAACGTCAGCGCGAACTGCGACAGGTTCGTCAGCACCAGCGGCCAGGCGAGCGCGAGCATCGCCCGCACCTCGCCGCGCCGGGCGGAGGCGGCCGCCAGGCTCTGCTGGGCAAGGGTCAGCTCCATGCCGTCCCCATAGCGCGCCGCGGGCGTTGCGACCCATGCCCGCGGCGCAGGGCGTGCCTGGGCGCGGCGCATGGAGCGCGCTACACTTCGCGGACATGTCGAGAGGATTCGGCCTCATGCAGCGACGCAGCCTGCTCGCCGCGCCAGCCATCGTGACCATCGCGAGCCTCGCCCCCGAGGCGGCCGCGCAGGCGCCACGCATCGTCACCGAGGAATTCATGGTGCCGACGCCGACGGCGGGCATGGAGGTGTTCCTGCGCTCCAAGCGGCCGGAGGGCCTGCAAGCCTCGCCGGGGCGCACGCTGCTTTTCGTGCATGGCGGCACCTATCCGGCGCATGCGGTCTTCGACCTGCCGCTCGCGGGCGTGTCGTGGATGGACTACATCGCCGGGCGCGGCTTCGATGTCTGGTGCCTCGACCTGCCGGGCTACGGGCGCAGCACGCGGCCCGCGGCCATGTCGCAGCCGGCGGAGGCCAACCCGCCGCTGGTGCGCGGCGAGGAGGCGGTGGCCTCGATCGCCGCGGCGCATGCCTTCATCCGCCAGCGCCGCAACGTCCCGCGCACCCAGCTCATGGCCTGGTCCTGGGGCTGCTCGCTGATCGCGCGCTACGCCACCGAGACGGCCGGCGTGGCCGAGCGACTGGTGCTGTTCGCGCCGCAATGGCTGCGCGAGGGGACGAGCCCGGCCGCCGCCGGGGCGCAGCCCGGGCTCGGCGCCTATCGGGCGATCACCCAGGCCCAGGCGCGCGAGCGCTGGATGAACGGCGTGCCCGACCAGGCGCGCGCCAGCCTGATCCCGCCCGGCTGGTTCGAGCACTGGGCCGGCGTGACCTGGGCGACCGACCCCGAGGGCATGCGGCAGAACCCCGCCGTGCTGCGCGCCCCGAACGGTGTGCTGCTGGACAGCCGCGAATACTGGCAGTCCGGCCGGCCCTGGTGGGATCCCGCCAAGGTCACGGTGCCGACCCTGCTGGTGGTGGGCGAATGGGACCGCGACACGCCGCCTTCGATGGCCACCACCATCTTCCCGCTGCTGACCGCGAGCCCCGGCAAGCGCTGCGTGCTGCTGGGCGACGGCACGCACACCATGCTGATGGAGCGCAACCGCGGCGCGCTGTACCAGGCCGTGCAGGTGTTCGTGGAGGAAGCGGCCTGACAATTCCGCACGCGGCCCATTGTTGCCCTGTTCACAGCCGGTCCCGAGGATGACGGGCCGCCGGGCCGTTCCGGCGGTCTCACAGGGACACTCTCGATGCGCCTCCTGCGCCGCGGCCTACCGGCCGCCCTTCTCATGCTCGGTCTCGCCGCGCCGGCCCTGGCCCAGAGCACCGATCCCTCCTTCCGGGTCAACAACCGCACCGCGATCGTCATCAACGAGATCTACGTCTCCTCGGCCAACGACAATTCCTGGGGCGCGGACCGGCTGGGCGCCAACGTGCTGCAGCCCGGCCAGAGCCTCGGCATCCGCCTGCCGCAGGGCCAGTGCATGAACGACATCCGTGTCGTCTTCGCGGATGGGCAGACGCATGAGCGCCGGCGCGTCGATACCTGCCAGATCACCGACTACGACATGCGCTGAGGCCGCGGCGGGGGGCGCGCCCCCCGCCTATCCGGCCGCCAGCGGGATGCGCACCACGAAGGTGGCGCCGCCGCCCGGCGTGTCCTCCACCACCACGCTGCCGCCATGCGCCTTGGCGATGGTGCGGCAGAGCGCGAGGCCGACGCCCGTGCCCTCGCCATCGGGCTTGGTCGTGAAGAACGGGTCGAAGACGCGCTCGCGCAGCGCCCGTGGCACGCCCGGCCCGTTGTCGGCGACGCGCAGCACCGCCTCCGTCCCCTCCCGGCGCAGCGTCACGGCAATGCGGCGGACCGCCGGCGGGTCCGCCATCGCGCCCAGGGCGGCGCGGGCGTTGCCGACCAGGTTGCCGACGAGATGCGCGATCTGGTCGGCATCGCCACGCACCGGGGGCAGGTCGCGGGCCAGGTCCACCTCCAGCTCGATGCCGGCGGCGCGCGCCGTCTCCACCGTCAGGTCGAGCCCGGCCTCGACGGCTCTGGCCATGTCCAGCGCGTCCCGCCGCGGCGGCTTCTGGCGGGCGGAGGCCAGCAGGCTCGCCACGATCCGCCCGCAGCGTTCCGCCGCCAGCCGCACCTTCTCCGCGCGCTCCGCCAGCGGGGTGCCTTCCGCCTCCTCCGCCAGCAGCAGGGCCTGCGCGGCGACGACGGCGAGCGGGTTGTTGATCTCATGCGCGACACCGGCGAGCAGGCTGGCGATGGCCGACAGACGCTCGTTCCGGCGCAGCGCGTCGCGGCTGGCGCGGCGGGCGCGCTCTGCCTCCCGCCGGGCGGTGATGTCGATGTACGTGTTGACCAGCGTGCCGTCGGGCAGCCGCTCCCGCCGGACCTCGATGCAGCTTCCGTCCGGGCGCGTCTCCTCGAAGCGGCCGACCGGCGCCGTCATGATCTGCGCGACGCGCGCGACCACAAGCTGCTCCTCGGGGCTGCAGCGGTCCTCGTGCGGATAGAAGTCGGCGCGCCTGATGCGCTCGCGCACGAAGTCGGCCACCGGCGTCCCGGGCGCGGCCAAGTGGTCGGGGAAGCCGTACATCCGCATGAAGCCGCGATTCGCCAGCACCAGCCGCGCATCGGGCGCCACGATGTTCACGCCATCGGCGATACCTTCCAGGATGGCGCGCAGATGCGCGCGCTGCGCTGCCGCTTCCTCCTCCCGCCGCTTCAGCTCGGTCAGGTCGCGCATGTAGTTGATGAAGGCCTGGCGTGGCCCGTCGCCGCCGGACGGCGCGCCGAAGGGCGCGAAGGTGTAGGCGATGTAGCGCCGGCCGTTCCGCCGGTAGTCCACCCATCCCTCGAAGCTGACGGTCTCGCCGGCCAGCGCGCGGTCGGAGACCGGCAGCAGCTTCGCCGCCAGGTCCGGCCCGATCAGCTCGATGGTGGTCATGCCGAGGATCTCCTCGGCGGGTCGGCCGGCGAACTCGGCGAATTCGCGGTTCACGTAGAGGTAGCGGCGCTCGCTGGAGATCACGCAGACGCGCGCCGGCGCGGCATCCAGCACGCCGCGCAGCAGCGCGAGCTCGGCTGCCGCGTCCTGCAGGCCGGGCGGCGGCTCAGGCTTCGGCAGCAGGGTCGAAGACATAGCCGGCGCCGCGCACGGTCTTGATCACCGCCGGCCGCTCCGGCACGGCTTCCACCTTGCGGCGGATGCGGGCGATGCGGACGTCGATGGAACGGTCGAAATGCTCGTCGCCGCGCGGATGCGCGAGATCGAGCAGCACCTCGCGGCTCAGCACGCGGCCGGGCCGCTCGGCGAAGGCGCGCAGCAGCGCGAACTCGCTCGGCCCCAGCGGGATCTCCGCGCCGTCCGCCCCGGTCAGCCGCCGCGCATCGAGGTCGAGCCAGGTCCGCCCCATGCGCACGCGTTTGCCGGGCGGCGGCGCGGGGGCAACGGGCACGGCCGGGGCCGGGGCGGGCATG
>NZ_JAPSMD010000264.1 GCF_027856955.1 Falsiroseomonas oryzae
GCGCGCGGCCGCGGCAACGGGCCACGCCGCCTTCGCGGCGCTGCTGCGCGCCAACATGCGCCACGCCGCGGCGCTGCGCATCGACCACGTGCTGGGCCTGCGGCGGCTGTTCCTCGTGCCGGAGGGCGCGCGCGGGCGCGACGGCGCCTACCTGTCCTATCCGTTCCCGATGATGCTGGGCCAGGTCGCGCTGGAATCGCAGCGCGCGCGCTGCCTGGTGGTGGGCGAGGACCTGGGCACGGTGCCGGAAGGCATCGGGGAGGCGCTGCAATCCGCCGCGGTGCTGTCCTATCGCGTGCTGTGGTTCGAGCGGCAGCGCGAGGGCTTCGTGCCGCCATCGCGCTGGCCGGCGCGCGCGGCGGCCTGCGTCTCGACCCACGACCTGGCGACGCTGGCCGGCTTCTGGACCGGCGCCGACCTCGAGGAACGCGCGGCGCTCGGGCTGCTGGCCGACCTGCCGGCGGCGCTGGCGGAGCGCGCGGCGGACCGGGCTCTGCTCTGCCGCCTGCTGGATGCTGAGGGGCTGCTGCCGGCCGGTGCCTCGGCCGAAGGGGAGCTGGACGATGCGCTGGCCGCGGCGGTGCATGCGCTGGTTGCGCGCACGCCCTCGGCGCTGATGCTCGTGCAGGCCGAGGACCTGGCGGGCGCGACCGTGGCGGTGAACCTGCCAGGCACCGACCGGGAGCGGCCGAACTGGCGCAACCGCCTGCATGTCACCGCCGCGGGCCTGGTGGACCTGCCGCGGGCACGGGCGGTGCTGGCGCGACTGCGTGTGGAGCGGCCGGTCTAGGAAGCCCCCGCGGCCCGTTGCAGACTGCCGCCGCACGAGGATGGGGAAACGCCATGTCGGCCGAGGCACAGCAACGCTTCCAGACGCTGCACGAGCTGGTGAAGGCGGCGAAGCTCCGGCTCAACGCGAACATCTGGGACTACCTGGTCGGCGCGACCGAGACCGAGACGACGATGCAGCGCAACCGCGCGGCGCTGGACTCCATCGCCTTCCGCCCGCGCGTGCTGCGGGACGTGAGCAAGGTGGACAGCGGCGGCGACTTCCTCGGCCGGCGCGTGCGGCTGCCGGTGTTCCTCGCGCCCGTCGGCTCGCTAGACAGCTTCGAGCCGGGCGGCGCGGCGACGGCGGGACGCGCCGCGGCGGCCTTCGGCGTGCCGATCATGGTCTCCTCCGTCACCGAGCCAGGGTTGGAGAAGTCGGCGCAGGCGGTCGGCTCCGGGCCGAAGATGTTCCAGCTCTATGTCCGCGGCGGGCCGGAGGCGGTGGATGAGCACGTGAAGCGCGCGATGGATTCGGGCTACGACGCCTTCGCCATCACCGTGGACACCGCCCATTACAGCCGGCGGGAGCGCGACATCGCCAAGCGCTTCGTGAAGCACTGGCGCGCGCGGTCGGAGGGCATGAACCATCAGGCGGCGCTCTCCTGGGCCGATATCGCGCGATTCCGCGACCGGCACCCCGCGGTCACGCTGATCCTGAAGGGCATCGGCTGCGGCGAGGATGCGGAGATCGCCGTGCAGCACGGCGTGCACGTGGTCTATGTCTCGAACCATGGCGGGCGGCAGCTGGACCACGGGCGCGGCTCGCTGACCGTGCTGCCGGAGGTGGTGCAGGCGGTCGGCGGGAAGGCGCGAGTGTGGATGGATGGCGGCATCAGCCGCGGCACGGACCTGGTGAAGGCCGTTGCGCTGGGCGCGGAGATGGTCGGGATCGGCCGGCTGTACTGCTACGGCCTGGCCGCCGCGGGCGAGGAAGGCGTGCGGCGTGTCCTCGAGCTGCTGGAGGACGAGGTGCAGACCTGCCTCGGCCTGCTCGGCGCGACCAGTTTCGCTGCGGTGGAGCGCAGCCAGCTGGCGGCGGCGCAGCCGGTGGCGGTGCCGCATGTGCACTCCGCCTTCCCGCTGCTGGCGGAGCCGGAGAGGGGTTATTGAACGTGCGCCGCGCGGGGGAGACTCAGCGCGGCGCCAGACACGGGACGCGAAGGCGTCCCTCACGGGTCATCACGACCTCGCCGGCGGCGATCCGTCGGCCACGCTCTCCAGCGTGCGGGATGTCCTGCACCACCACGAAATCGCCTGAGCTGCGGCGGCCCACCAGCAGATAGACGGCGGGCTTCGCGCCCTGGTGCAGCACGAGCCCGGAGCGAACCGTGGCAGGATCGAAGCCAAGATCGCCATCGACCCGCGCAGCGCGGGCGAGAAGGGTCTGCAACGGGACCGGCTGACCGACTTCGATGACGCGCGCCAGCGCCTGTGAGCGCAGGGAGCCAGCCTGCGCGCGGTAGGCGCGCCCGGTCCAGATCACGTGATGCGTCGGCGCGCTCCGCCGCTGCGCCTCGGCGAGCGTGGAGGCGGATACGTGTTCCATGGCGCGGTGGCGAGTCATCGCTGAGCCTCCCGGGCAGGTCCTGGGAGGTTATCAGCGCGTCACGCCCATGGAGGGTCAGAACGTGTAGTCAGCGGGTGCGAAATCGTAACGGCCAAGCCGCGCCGACGATGCGATGGCTGGCGCGGCCGCTCCGAGCAGAGGAAGTTTGCTGGCGGACCCGAGATCCGCCACACTCCTCCGCCACCGCCACCCACCGCGCTCCAGACTGCCGTTAATTTTCAGGTGCTTATCTGGCTCCTGTCTCCCAGCGAGAGCCAAGGCGAGCCACTGAACGCCAAATCTGCTTGTGGGTAGCTTGGGGGTAGCTTAGTGTGGATCCCGGAATAAGGGTCTACACCTATGACCAATCTGACCGTCGCCGAGGTGAAGGCGGCCCGGCACTCCGGGCGGAAGACCGAGCACGGAAAGGTGCGACCGGAGCGGATCAGTGACGCCCATGGGTTGTATTTGCAGCTCGCGCCCGGTGCCGAGGCGGGCAAGGCGGCCGGCAAGTCCTGGCTGTTCCGCTACAGCTTCGCCGGCAAGGCGCGCGAGATGGGCCTCGGCAAGGTGTCGCTGGCCGACGACAAGCCGGGCGTGACGCTCGGCGCGGCCCGGCGGAAGGTGACGGAGCTGCACGCCAAGCTGCGCGACGGCATAGACCCGATCGCCGAGCGGGATGCGCGCTTCGCCAGCGCGAAGGCGGAGGCGCAGGCCGCAGCCGCGCGCACGAAGACCTTTCGCGAGGTGACGGATCTCTACCTCGCCGCCCACGAGGCCACCTGGAAGAACGTCAAGCACCGGCAGCAATGGGAGAACACGCTCGCGACCTACGCCTTCCCGCACTTCGGCGATCGACCGGTTGCGGACGTGGACACCGCGGCCGTGCTGGCGGCCCTTGAGCCGATCTGGAAGACGAAGACCGAGACCGCCACGCGGCTACGCCAGCGGATCGAGACCGTGCTCGACTTCGCCACGCCGCGCGGCTGGCGCAGCGGCGAGAACCCGGCGCGCTGGCGCGGCCACCTTGAGGCGACGCTGCCGAAGCCGGGGAAGATCGCCAAGGTGGAGCACCACGCCGCCCTGCCCTGGGCCGAGGCCGGCGCGTTCATGGTCGCGCTGCGCCAGCGCGAAGGCGTCGCGGCCCGGGCGCTGGAGTTCGGCATCCTGACCGCAGCGCGATCCGGCGAGGTGCGCGGCGCCCGGTGGTCGGAGATCGACCTGGCCCGCGGCGTGTGGGTGGTGCCCGGCGACCGGATGAAGGCGGGCCGCGAGCATCGCGTTCCGCTTTCGGCGGCGGCGGTGGCGATCCTCCGCACGATGGCCGACCTGCGCGATGCGGAGGCGCCCGACCCGCTGGTGTTCCCGGGCCTGCGGCAAGGCAAGCCGCTGTCCGAGAACACGCTGAACGAGGTGCTCAAGCGGATGAAGCGGCCGGACCTGACCGTCCACGGCTTTCGCAGCACCTTCCGCGACTGGGCCGCCGAGCGGTCGCAGTTTCCCCGTGAGCTCGCCGAGAAGGCGCTCGCCCATGTCCTGGGTGACGCGACGGAAGCCGCCTACCAGCGCGGCGACATGTTCGAGAAGCGCCGCCGGATGATGGACGCATGGGCCGAGTTCTGCGCCCGCGCCGCCAAGCCGGCCGAGGTGGTGCCGCTGCGCGCCGCCGGCGCCTGAGATCCGCGCCGGGGCGGATCCCCGGCATCCAGGGCGGCGGGAACGGGCGCTGGAACGCCCGCCCCGCCTAACCCCGAACATGGGAAGGACCCCCATGCCCGAGGCTACCGACAAGATCGCCGCGCAGAGCGGCAACGACAATGCGGACCCGGCGCGCCGCGCGCTGCTGGATCTGGAGCCGACCATGACCGCGTTGAACGGCGCGGCGGCCGTGCTGGTGCTGGCGACGGCGGGGATCGCCGCGCGGCGGGAGCACAGCGACATGGCACCCTGGGAAGGCGAGGGCCTGGGATACCTCGCGCAGCACATCCACGACCTGGCCGAGACCGCCGCGTCCATCGTGGAGGCACGCCGGCCGGCCTGGCGCGTGGGGCAGCCGTTCCGCGCGATCCTGCGGCCCGAGGAAAGCGCGGCATGAGCCCGGACGCGTGGAGGCCGGTCGGCGCGCGGCCCGGCAGCGACCTGCATCCCGTCCCCTGCGTGCGGATTGCCTGCCCGTTGGTGGGTGGATGCGACAGGGCGCGGCGTGCGGCGCCGCTGGCTCCAGCCTGCCCGGTGCTCGGGCATCGGGGGCCGCGCGCCGGCCTCGCGAAGCCGCCGAGAACGAGGCGGCAAGGCAGGGCGGAGGCGTGACGCGCAGGCCCACCATGAAGGGTGGGGCGGAGCGTTGCTCCGCCCCTGACCGCGGAAAAACGACGCCCTCGCGGCAAGCTGTCCGACCTACCCCCGGCGAACCCCCGAGGGGCAGCAAGAAGCGAGGGCCGCGTCCGATCTACGACGATGCCGAGCTACACCAGTTGATGGCGGAGCGGATCGTTGACGGTCGTTCCCGCACGCCGAAGGCTGCGGCGGAAGCGCTGGCCCTTGAGCTGCTCTCGCTTGGCGACTTGCGCATCTTCAGCGCGACGCTCGGAGCATCGGAGCACGACCTTACGCCGGCTGCGTCAGAGAGCCGGGTGCGCATTCGGCGATGGCTGGACAGCACCGCAAAGCGTCTGGCGGAGGGCTATACGCCTGTCCGGCGCCGGCTCGAGTTCCAGGCCCGAACGACCGCGCTGGTCCGAGCCGGGCGCGCAAAGGGCGTGGCGACAAGACTGCTGACTGAACCGCAGCCACGCGATCCTTGGCAGGTGCGTGCCGAAAGAGTGGCCGCGCAGCTCGATGAGTTGGCGTGGCAAGCCCGGCACGTCGCGTTCACGTTGCGCTACGGCGCAGCGCGGAACGAGACCACCTATCGGAGCCTGCTCGCATGGGCGGGCGATCTCCTGGCGAAGAGCCGCTGGCCGCCGGTCTGACCTTGGGCCAATTCGCGAAACCAGCCAATTCGCGAAATAGGTCCCGAGCGCATCTGCATGGCGTGACTAGCCTCCACGCACCGCCACGAAGCGGGAGCATGACGGAGGGCACCCTTGCGGATCGTCACCCAAGAACAGGCGCAGCGTGAGCCGCTCGCCTACACGCTGCGCAGCGCCACCCTCGCCACTGGGCTGAGCGAGAACACGCTGCGCCGCCGCGCGGCCGAGGGCCGCCTGCGGCTGGTGAAGATCGAGGGCCGGACGCTGGTGGACGGCGACAGCCTGCGCGCGATGATCCGCGGCGCGGCAACCGGGCAGGCTGCGGCATGAGCGGCGCGCAGCAGCCGCCGGCGGGCGCGCCGGCCGCCTCCGTCGCCGACCCGATGGCGCTCCTCTCGCCGGCAGAGCGCGCACACATGGAGGCGGTGGATCTCGCCAAGCAGCGCTCCGCCTTCATGCCTTGGGATCCTCGGTTCCAGGCGCTGGACAAGGCAGTGGGCGCCGCAGCCGCGCGCGAGGCGGCGGCGCAGGCCGAAGCCGAAGCGGCAGCCAGGCCGGAAGTCCCCTCTGAATACCCGCTCTGGACTGTCTCTCTGCCGAGCGACGTGCCGATGCAGGACGCGCGCGCTGCAACGGATCTGATGGCGGGCGCGGCGCGCAACCTCGGCCTCACGAAGGACGAGTTCGTGGTCGCTGCGGAGGCATACAACAGCGTCGCGCGCGACGCTGCGCTCGGACGCCCGCTGAACGGCGAGGCCGAGCTGCAGAAGATGCGCGGCATGTGGGGTGCGGACTTCGACCGTAACCTCGCCATCGTGCGTGCGGAGGTGAAGCGCCTCGGCCCTGACGTTGCGGCTTGGCTCGACGAGACCGGCCTCGGCAACAGCAGCCGGCTCGCGCACCTGATCCTGTCAGCCGCGCGCCGGCATGGGCGGGCACCATGGTGAAGGGCCTTCGCACCAAGCTGATCCGCGCCGGCGCGCTGCGCGGCGCGCTGCACAACGCAGAGGCCGAGCACGACGCCGCTGCCAACCCGCACGATCGGGCCGCCGCCGCGGCGCATGCCATGGCCCTGCGCGATCGTCTCGCGCTCGCCGAGATGGACCTGCCTGCCTTCGCGCGTCGCAAGCCGACCGAGGCGCCCCGATGATCGAGCACGAGGCAGGCATCGCGCTCCGCGCGCAGGACGTGGCGGAGCTGGAGGCGCGGCTCGGCAGCTGCGAGGGCACGGTCGCCGACCTCGATGCCGAGTGCCAGAAGCTGGCGCTTGCGGCGGAGTTGGGCGACGCCAGTTCCGCAGCGCGGCACGACGAGGCGCTACGCCACCTGAACGCCGCCCGGTCTCGCATGGAGATCGTCGGGCGCGCGCTGACCGAGGCGCGGCTGCGGCACGAGGCTGCGCTTGCCGATCGCCAGGCTGCGCTGCACGCGGCGCGTGAGCGTGCCGTCAGCATCGAGCTTGACGCGATCGAGGCGGATGGCCGTTGCGCACTGGCGGCGCTGTCGGCGGCTGCGGATCAGCTCGCGACGTGGCGCGCGCGCGTCGAGACATTCGGCCGCAGCGTCGCGGACTGCCCTGGCGTGTCGCACCTGCCCGTCCGCGCGCAGCAGCTGATGCGCAGCGCCGTGGCGTGGCGGCTGCAGCACGAATTGCTGCTGCGCGAGCGCCCCCAGGCCAAGCCGGAGTGCCCGGCGCGCCGGTGGCGACGCGACGCCGAGGCCGATCTGCACCGCGCGGGCATCCTCGGCCGCCCCGACCATGGCGCGCCGGATGCCGACGAGACCACGCACCACGAACCCCAGCCGCAGGAGGCCGCGTAGCCATGCCCGTGATGACTGCCCCCCTCAACTCGGTCGAAGCCCAGCAGGTCGCGATCTCGGCCGCCACCAGCGCGAGCGAGACGGCCGGGATCATCTCCGTGGTGATCCAGCCAGGCACGACGAATGAACAGCTGCGCCGCGCACTGCGCGTGGCCGCGGACGCGGCGCGCCGCGATGCCAACGTGTTCAGGGGCTGACGGCGATGTGCTTCGATCCGGTGACCGCCCTCACCGTCGCGACCGCCGTTGCCGCTGGTTACGGCGCGCTGTCGCAGGGCGCGCAAGCGCAGGCGGCGGCGAACACCAACGCCGCCCTGGCGCAGCGGGAGGGCGAGGTCGCGCAGGCGCTGGCGGAGCGCAACGCGCGGGCGCTGGAGCAGCGGGCCGGCGAGCGCACCCAGGTGGCCGAGG
>NZ_JAPSMD010000265.1 GCF_027856955.1 Falsiroseomonas oryzae
GCGCCGGGCCGGGCCGCGCGTCGAACCGCGCCGGCACGCCCCGCGCGCGCCCCCGCGCTACAGCGGCATGGCGCCGGCGATGCCGCGCGCTTCCTCCCGCACAAGGCTGCGGAGCCAGGCATTGCCCGGATCGGCATCCAGCACATCGGGCCAGATCACCGCGGCGGTGAAGGGCGGCGGCGCCAGCGGCGGCTCCAGCGCGACAAGGCCGAGCGCCGCGGCGTGGCCGACCGCGATGGAGCGCGGCAGCGTGACCACCAGGTCGCTCTCCGCCACCACAGCCATCGCGGCGTAGAAATGCGGCAGGCGCAGCGCCACGTGTCGCGCCAGCCCGCGTTCCCGCAACGCTGAATCGATCGCGCCGCGCCCTTCGCCGAGCACCGTCACCAGCACATGCTCCAGCGCGACGAAGCGCTCCAGGCTCCAATCCTCCAGCGCCGGATGGCCGGCCCGCAGCACGGTGACGAAGTCGTCGCGATACAGCGCCTCGCGACGCAGCCCGGGCGGCAGCGCCTGCTCCAGGATGCCGAAGGTCAGGCCGAGCCGGCCGTCGCGCAGCTCGTCCAGCATGCTCGCCAGGAAGGGGACCACCTTCACCTCCAGCAGCGGCGCCTCGCGCGAGACGCGGCGCATCAGGCGCGGCAGCAGCAGGATGGTCTGGTGGTCGGTGGCCGCGATGCCGATCTGGCCGCGCCAGCTGGCGGGGTCGAAGCGCCGGCGCGCCACCAGCTCCGCCGCCTCGCCGAGCAGGCGCTTCAACGCGGGCTGGAGGGCGAGCGCGGCGGGCGTCGGCACCAGGCCCTGGCTGCCGCGCGCCAGCAGCGGATCGCGCAGCAGCGCGCGCAGCCGCCCGAGCGCGCGGCTCATCGCCGGCTGGCTCATGTTCGCCGCCTGCGCCGCAGCGGTGACGCTGCGGTGCTCGATCAGCAGGTCGAGCAGGACCAGCAGGTTCAGGTCCACGCCCCGCAAATTCACCTGACGCATGATCTGAATATCAAACATGCAGTGGAGTAATGCCAGCGGCTGGACCAGCTTGGCCGGCACCGCGGCGCCCCGCCGCAGCCCAGGAGAGACGCCATGCTCGCCCTCATCGGCATCACCGGCCAGACCGGCTCAGCCGCCGCCGCCACCCTGCTCCGGCAGGGCCACCGCCTGCGCGCCCTGGTGCGCGATCCCGCCCGCGCCGCGGCCTGGGCCACCCAGGGCGTCGAGTTGGAGGCGGGCGACGTCACCGACCCCGGCGCGCTGCGCCAAACCTTCGACGGCGCCGAGGCCGCCTATGTGATGATCCCACCGGCGCCGACGCATCCCGACCCGGTCGCCTACTACGCCGAGGTCGCGACGGCGGTGCGGGAGGCCGCGCGCGCGGCCGGCCTCGGCCGGCTGGTCCTGCTCTCCTCGGAGGGCGCGCATCTGGCATCGGGCACCGGTCCGATCCTCGGCCTGCACCGTGCCGAGGCGATCCTGGCCGATGCCGCGCCGCACGTGACGCGGCTGCGCCCGAGCTATTTCCAGGAGAACTGGCGGAGCGTCTTCGACCTGGCCGCGACGCAGGGGATCCTGCCGACGATGCTGGCGGAGCTCGAGGCGCGCCGCCCGATGGTCGCGACGGCGGATATCGGCCGCGTGGCGGCCGAGCTGCTGACCGATCCGGATGCCCCATCGCTCGTCGAGCTTTCCGGGCCGGACGAGTACTCCGCGCGCGACGCCGCGGCAGCCGTGGGCAAGGCGCTCGGGCGCGAGGTCGTACCGGTGCAGCCGCCGCGAGCGGCCTGGGAGGGCATCCTGCGCGAGGCCGGCCTGGGCGACGCCTACGCCCGGCTGATCGCCGAGATGTATGACGGCATCAATAGCGGCCACATCCGCTTCTCGGGCCAGGGCGAGCGCCGCCGCGGCCGTGTGACGCTGGACGAGACGGTTGCCGCCTGGGCACGCCTGAAGGTGCCGGCCTGACCAGCGCCCTGCCAGGTCCGGGCATGCTCCGCCCGGATCCAGCGGCAGCCTGCCGCGTGACGCACCCTTATCCGCCGCGCACCGGCACATCGCCGGCGCGCGGCGCCTCCCACGGCATCTCCGGGTCCAGCGGGTAGATCGGCCGCGGCACCTCGCGCCACGGCACGCGGGTCAGCACCACCGTGGTCAGCCCCGGCACATCGACCTCGATGATACGCTCCGGCGTCCAGATATCGTCGAAGCCGGCGCGAAAATGGCCGCGCGACTTCACCACCAGCGACCGCACCGCGCGCAGATCGACGCCCAGCATCTCCAGCATCCGCGGCTCCGCCAGCTGGCGGCGCTGCGTGACGACGGCGACGCGAACCCCGCCGATGCGCAGCAGCGCGGTGGGCCCGAGGCTGACGCTGCGGCCCTTGTAGATGCCGCGCCGGCCGACCAGGTCGCCAGCCGACAGCGCCTCCACCACCGCATCCGCCTCGAAGGGCTTCGAGAAGGCGTTGGTCTCGTCGCGGTTGAAGCGCGCACGGAAGCGCGCGCCGACGCCCAACGCATGCGCCTCCGCCGCCAGCTGCGGGTCGTTGTGGATGCCGAAGACCGCGCCCTCCACCCCCGCCGTCACGAAGCTCTCCACGATGAAGGCGGTGTTGCCGCGGCCGCCCCCGCCCGGGTTGTCCGCGACGTCGGCGAAGAGCAGGGAGGGTCTCGACGCATCGCGCCCGACTTCCAGCGCCAGACGCGTCGCCTCCTCCAGGGTGGTGAGATTGGCGACCCATTTCGCGCGCGTGGACCAGATCCAGCCCGCGATCTCGGACGCCACCTGCTGCGCGCGCTTCGTGTCGGTGCGCGTGGTGACCATCACCGACAGGCCGTTCTTCGGCGTGTCCCCCAGCGAGAAGCCGGAGACCACGGAGACGTTCAGCACCTCGTGGTCCAGGTAGCGCCGGCCGAAGGCTATCGCGTCGGCATAGGGACCGGCGGCGGTGTTCTGGCTGGTCGCGGGCGGGATGAAGGGCAGCTTCACGAAGGCCATGCGCGGCCGCATGCCGCCCAGCATCGCGCGCATCACCGCAGCGCATTCGGCGCCGCGCTCGGCCTGGTCCACATGCGGGTTGGTGATGTAGCCGCACAGCATGTCGGCCTGCTTCACCATCTCCCAGGAGACGTTGCAGTGCAGGTCGAGCGTGGCGAGGACGGGAACATCCGGACCGACGATCTCGCGCACCAGGCGCAGCAGCGTGCCGTCGGGATCGCGGTCCACCGTGGCGGTCGCGGCGCCATGCAGCGCCAGGAACACGCCATCCACCGGCATGGCGGCGCGGATGCCTGCGCAGATGCGCTCGCACACCTCCTCGAACGCCGCCTGGTCCATCGGGCCAGAGGCGCCGGCGGTGGCGGCGAAGGTGTACACGGGCTCCCACGGGCGCCCCGCATCCATCGCCTGGATGAAGCCCGAAAGGCCGGTCGGCCCACGCGGCGCGGGCTTCGCCAGGTCGGCGGCGAGGTCAGCGCCCTCCAGCCAGCAGCCGGCCTGGAACTCCGCCTTCGTCGCCACCGGCGCGTGGCCGTTGCTCTCCAGCATGAAGCCGCCGAGCGCGATGCGGGGTGCCTTGGCCATGTCGTGTCCTCTCCCGGGGCGAGGCTAGGATCGCGCGCTTGGCGCGTCCATGCCGCAAGGGCAGGATGCCGGGCGCGGGAAGAGGAGGCAGGCATGCGCACGGTGGCTTTCGCGGCGGCACTGCTGGCGCTGGGCACGGGCATGGCGGGGGCGCAGAACCTGACCATCGCCACCGGGCTCCAGCTCAACACGATGGACCCGCATTTCTTCAACGGCTTCCCCGCCGGCAACGCCCACCCGCAGATCTTCGAGGGCCTGACGGAAATCGACGAGGCGTTGCAGACGAAGCCCGCCCTGGCCACCGCCTGGCGGATGCTGGACGCCAACACCTGGGAGTTCGACCTGCGCCCTGGCGTGCGCTTCCACGACGGCACGCCCTTCACGGCGCGCGACATCACCGCGACCTTCGCCCGCGTCCCGAACGTGCCGAACAGCCCGGCGCTGTTCACCCAGTTCATCCGCCCGATCCGCGAGGTGCAGGTGGTCGCGGAGAACCGCATCCGCATCGTGACGAACACGCCGACGGCGACGCTGCCCGGCGACCTGGCGCGGGTGCTGCTGGTGGCGGAACGCGACGCCGGCCAGACCACCGGCGACTTCAACGCCGGCCGCGTCAACGGCACCGGCCCCTACCGCTTTGCCGGCTGGACCAACAGCGAGAGCCTGTCGATCACCCGCAACGACGCCTATTGGGGCCAGCGTGCGCCCTGGCGGGCGGTGCAGATGCGCACCATCGCGCGCGATCCGTCCCGCGTCGCGGCGCTGCTGGCCGGCGACGTGGATGCGATCGACCTGGTGCCCACCGCGGACAAGGCGCGCATCGCCGCCGATCCGCGCTTCCGTCTGTTCAGCGGGCCAGCGGCGGTGGTGCACTACATCGCCATGGACGCGGTGCGCGCGGACAGCCCGTTCGTCGCCGGACGCGACGGGCAGCGGCTGGCCACCAACCCGCTGTCCGACCGTCGCGTGCGCCAGGCGCTCTCCATCGCCATCGACCGCAGCGCGATCACCCAGCGCCTGATGGAAGGCAGCGCGACCCCCGCCAGCCAGTTCCTGCCGAGCAGCATCGAGGGCACCAGCCCCAACCTGCGTCCCGCCCCCTTCGACCCGGCGCGCGCCCGCGCCCTGCTGGCCGAGGCCGGCTTCCCGCAGGGGTTCCGCCTGACCCTGCACGCCACCACGGACCGCTACCCGAAGGACGAGCAGGTGGCGCAGGCGGTGGCGCAGATGTGGACGCGCATCGGGCTGCAGGCGAGCGTGGCCGGCGTCGCCGGCCAGGTCTTCTTCGCCGAGGCCAGCCGCCAGGCCTATTCCGCCTTCATCGCGCAGTACGGCACCAACGAGGCCGGCGAGGGCCCGCGCGCCCTGGTGCACAGCTTCGAAGCCGGGCGCGGCTACGGCAACGCCAACCGCACGCGCTTCTCCGACCCGCGGCTGGATGCGCTGATCCAGGACGCGCTCTCCGAGATCGACCCGGAGCGGCGCAACGCGAAGCTGCACGCGGCCATCGAGGCCGCGATGGAGGAGGCAGCCATCATCCCGATCTTCCACCCGTCCTGGGACTTCGCGGCGAAGCGCGGCATCCACGTCACCCCGCGGCCGGAGCGCCGCTTCAACGCCCTGATGATCCGGCCGGATTAGCCCGGCCGGCGGGCCCTTTTCCGCTGGCGCCGGCCACCTTCGCAGGTGCAGCATGACCGGCGATGACCGACGCCGCACCACACCCCCCTGGCGACCCGGCCGGCGAGATGCTGGCCGACCTGCTCCAGCGCCTGCGCCAGGCGCGGGAAGCCGCCGTGGCCGACCCCTTCGGCGACCCGGTGCTGTCCATCGCGCTGGCGATCAGCCGGCGCTTCGACGACGGAAGGCTGGACGCGGCGCTGGCGGCGCGGATGATCGCGCGGCTGGCGCATGGCGGTGCCACCCACCGCGCGCAACGCCTGGCGGCCTATGTCGGGCTGGGCGACTCCGAGGCGGCGATGGCGACCCTCGCCGCCCGCCTCGTGCGGCCCGATCCGGAGGACAGCCCGGTCCCCTTCGCCGCCTATCGCGATGCGGTGGAGCGGCCGCGGTTCGCCGCGGTTTTCACCGCGCATCCCACCTTCTCCCTGCCGCGCGGCACCGCCGCGGCGCTGGCCCGCGCCGCCGCGGGCGCGCCGCTGCCGGAAGACCTGCCGCACCGCCCTTCCGCCCCGACGCTGGAGGAGGAGTTCGACCAGGCGGCTGAGGCCATCGCGCGTGGCCGCGACGCGCTGGACAGCCTCGCCCAGGCGCTGCTGGAAGCCGCGCGCGGCATCTGGGGCGACCGCTGGCTCGCGCTGCTGCCGCGGCCCGTGCTGCTGGCGTCCTGGGTGGGCTACGACACGGATGGCCGCACCGACATCGGCTGGTGGGACACGATGCGGCTGCGCCTGATGATGAAGCGCCTGCAGCTGCAGCGCCTGGTCGCGCAGCTTGCCCCGCTCGGCGAGTGTGCCGCGGTGCTGCGCGCCCGCGCCACGGCGGCGGAAGAGGCGGTCGCGGCGCAGATCGCCGCCGCGCCGCGCAGCGCCGAACCCGCCCAGGTGCAGGCCTTCGCGCGGGAGCTGGTGGAGCGGCGCGAGAACGCGCTGACCGACACCGCCGGCCTGGTCGAACAGTTCGCTGCTGCGCTGGCGACGGCGCCGGACGATGCGACGCGCATGGCGCTGGCCGTGGCGCGGGCCGGGCTGGCCGGGCACGGGCTGGCGCTGGCGCATACCCATTTCCGGCTGAACGCGTCCCAGCTGCACAACGCGATCCGCCAGCGGCTCGGCATCGCCGACGCGCCGGAGGACATGTCGCGCCGGCGCGGGCTGCTCGCCCACCTCAACGCGGCGCTGGCCGAGGTGCAGACCCAGCCCGTGGATTTCGGCGCGCTGCTGGCCGAGCAGGCCTCCGCCGCGCGGCTGATGATGACGGTGGCGCAGATCGTCAAGCACGTGGATGCCAGCCAGCCCGTGCGCTTCCTGATCGCGGAGACGGAGACGGGCTACACGCTGCTGTCGGCGCTGTGGCTGGCCAAGCGCTTCGCGGTGGACCGCCATGTCGAGATCTCGCCGCTGTTCGAGACGGCGGAGGCGCTGGAACGCGGCGAGCGCGTGCTGGAGGAAGCGCTGCGCAGCCCGCATTTCCGCGCCTACCTCAAGCTGCACGGACGGCTCTGCCTGCAGTTCGGCTACTCCGACTCCGGCCGCTATGTCGGCCAGCTCGCCGCCTCCTACCTGGCGGAACGGCTCAAGCTGCGCCTGGTGGAGCAGCTGAAGCGCCACGGCCTTTCCGGCATCGAGCTCGTGCTGTTCGACACGCATGGCGAGAGCATCGGCCGAGGCGCGCATCCGGCGGGCCTCAAGGACCGCTTCGCCTACCTCTCGCCGCCCGCCGCGCGCAACGCGCTGCGCGGCGCCGGGCTCAAGCTGCGGGAAGAGACGAGCTTCCAGGGCGGCGACGGCTACATGCTGTTCGGCACGCCCGAGCTCGCCGCCGCCTCCGTCGCCCGCATCGCCGAGCACGCCTTCGCCGAGCCGGAGGCCGCGCCGGACCCGATCTATGCGGAGGCCGATTTCGGCGCCGACTTCTTCGCCATCATCCGCCAGGAGATGGCGGCGCTGGTGGAGGACCCCGGCTATGCCGCGCTGCTCGGCGCCTTCGGCCCGGGCCTGCTGGACCGCACGGGCTCTCGCCCCGCGGCGCGGCAGGCCGATGGCCTCGGCGGCCCCGCGCGCATCACCCACCCGTCCCAGCTGCGCGCCATCCCCAACAACGCGATCCTGCACCAGCTCGGCTGGCTGGCGAACACGCTGCACGGGCTGGGCGCGGCGGCGGCGTCCAACCCCGACGCCTTCGCCGACCTGCGCGCCCGCAGCCCGCGCTTCGCCCGCGCGCTGGCCATGGCCTCCCACGCCGCGGCCTGTTCAGACATCGGCGTGCTGCGCGCCGCGGTGGACACGCTGGACCCCGGCCCCTGGCTGGAC
>NZ_JAPSMD010000266.1 GCF_027856955.1 Falsiroseomonas oryzae
GCCAGGCCGCGGTCCGCCTCCTCCGCACCTGGCGCCGGGCGGACGGACTCCTTGCCGCGGCGCGCGCGCCGGCGGTCACGCAGCAGGTCGCGCGCGCGGCCATGGCGCGCCCGCAGCCACCGCGCCAGCTCCACCAGCTCGTCGCGCGGAGTCTCCTCCAGCAGCGGGTAGTGGCTGCGCTCGATCTGCCCGACCTCGTCTGCCGCCAGCAGGCCGCGCTCAGCCGAGAATGCCACGCTCATCGGTCTCGTCTCCTCACCATGTGGATCATGCCGCGGCCGGCGTGGCGCGCACCGCCACCTCGGCGCGGGCCAGCCGGCGGAACAGGTCGCGCCGCCGCGCCAGCGGCAGCCAGTCGTACAGGAATATCTCCGCCGGACGCCAGATCGCGACCCAGCCGAGGATCACCAGGCTCTCCTGCACCACGCGCGACGCCGTACGCTCGCCAAGACCGTCCGAGACCTGCACCGCCAGCAGCAGGCAGGTCGCCAGGATGGCGAGTCCGATCGCCAGCGCCTTGCGGCCGAAGCGAAACAGCTCCCGCAACTCGTCCGCCTCCGCCTGCGCGCGGACGCCGAAGAAGTGCCGGATCGAATCCGGCAGCGTGGCCGCGCCCGGCCGCGACGCCTCCCGCTCCGGCAGGTGCACCACGATCGCGATGGATGCGCCCGCGGGCAGCTCGCGCGCCCAGCCGACGATATACTGCTCCGCCACCGCATCCAGGTCGCCGTCGCGGAAGGGCGAGGGGTCCAGCGTGTGGAAGAGCTGCGCCGCGGTGTTCAGCCGCAGCTCGATCGCCTGCGCACCCGCCCCGCCATTCCGGCCGTTGCGGGTCGCGTCGCGGCGTTGCGGCGGCTGCAGCATCGGAGGTTCGGACACAGGTTCCCTGGCATGCGCGGCGCTCGCGCCCGGCCCCGCCTTGATAGCGCCGAACGCGCAGCGCGCGGCCATGCCGGGAATCCCAGGAGATGGCGCAGCGTCCCAATCCGGTGCAGCGCAGCAAGACCGTACTGGACGCTGGCGCCCCCGCCCAGGCCATGCTCCGATCCCGGCACGAACCGTGCGGGAGGGGAGTCATGCATCCGACCGTGCCGGCCTGCCCGGGGCCGGTTCTCGCGTGGCCGGCGGCATGAGTCGCATCGGGCAGCAGCTGGCCTTCACCACGCGGGACCTGCCGGCCGCGCATCAGTTTGAGGCATGGCACGCATCCTGCGCGCGAACGCTGAACGTCGCGCCGCTCGGGGATCCCGCTTCCGGCTTTCCCGCGGATCGGCAGGTCTGGGCCTTCGGGCCCTTCGCCCTCGGCACCATCCGCGCCCCGGCCTCTCGCCTGTCGCGGACGGCGGCGCATATCCGCCGGGACTCGCTCGACCACTGGATGATCAGCGTCTCGACCCGCGGCGACCGGCGCTTCCGCATCGGCGAAGACTGCGTCTCGGTGCCGGCCGGCGCGGCCAGCATCATGTCCTTCGACGAGGTGTTCGAATCCGAGCGCGGCGACACGGAGTGGACCTGCCTCTACCTCCCGCGGGACGCCTTCCCCGCCATCGGCCCGGCGCTCGACGCCTCCCGCCACCGTCCGCTCGACTTCTCGATGGGCCGCGTGCTGGCCGCCTATCTCGTGCAACTCGCGGCGGAGCTGCCCGGCGTCGAGGAGGCGGAGCTGCCGCGCCTGGCCGAGGCCACGCGCGCCATGGTCGCCGCCTCCGTCATTCCCTCGCCCGAGGCGATGGCGGCCGCCCAGGCGCAGGTGGAGCGCGTGCAGCTCGCGCGCATCAAGGCCATCATCCGGCAGCAGCTGCGTTCCGCCACGCTGCGGCCGGAGCGGCTGTGCCGCCTGGTCGGCGTTTCGCGGTCGCAACTCTACCGGCTGTTCGAGCCGCTGGGGGGCGTGGCGCGCTACATCCAGGCGGAGCGCCTGCGCGCCGCCTGCCGCGCGCTGGCCGCCCCGGGCGGCGGGCCGGAGATCTCAGCCATCGCGGAGGATGTCGGCTTCTTCGACCACTCCACCTTCAGCCGCATCTTCCGGCGGGAATTCGGCTGCTCGCCGCGGGAGTTCCGCGCCGCAGCGCTGGCGGGGCGTGCGCCGTCGCTGCGCGCCGGAATCGCGGGCCCCGCGCCACGCGACCTGGCGGACCTGCTGCGCCGGCTGTAGCGCCCGCCCCGCCGGCTACAGCGTGATGCACCTTCGTGGATCACACGGTACCTCTTGCCTGCGCAACCGATTCACCGCTTCAGCGATTCCGCTTTCGCGGATCTGGCACCAGGGATGTTTGGTCGCGGGCTTTGACGGTGCAGTCTTCTCCCCGGCATGGAGGGATGCGCTACGGCCGGGATTCTCCACGGCTGCGCCCGCACGACAGAGGCGGTCCGTCGCGCGATCCAGCATCTTCAATAGAGCCTGAGGGCGCTGGCCCGCCGCCACGGCGTCAACCCGAGAACCATAGCCAAGTGGCGGGCGCGCAGCGATGTCATCGATCGCCGGACCGGGCCGACCGAGCCCCGCTCCAGGACCCGATCGGCCCACCAGGAGGCAATCATCGCCGCCTTCCGCCGCCCTACCCGCTTGCCGCTCGACGACTGCCTTCATGCCCTGCAGCCCATCATCCCACACGCCCGGCAACGAGGCCTCAGCAGCGCCGCTCATCCGCGAGGCCATCGACCGCGGCGAGATCTTCCGCGCCCATGGCTTCAAACTCGCCTGTGCCCAGAGCCGCATCGACCACCGCCTCACCAAGCCCCACCATCCCTGGACCAACGGCCAAGTCGAGCGGATGAACCGGACGCTCAAGGACGCCACCGTACGGCGCTACCACGACGCCAGGCACGACGAACTGCGCCGCCACCTCGGGATCCTCCTCGATGCCTACAACTACGCCAGGCGCCTCAAGACCCTGAAGGGGCTCACCCCCTACGAGTTCATCTGCCGCTCATTGGCCGGAGAGCCTCACAGGTTCGCCGCCAACCCGCACCACCAAATGCCGGGACCAAACATCGCAGCCGTCGGGTCTGGGGTGGCATGGCCGTGCTGGCGTCGGTCCGCTCGGGTACATCCCGCTGTTTATGGGCTCTTTATACGGCGCGTTCCGATCTCGCATGGAGCCTTTACGCGCGCCGGGCCTACGCCCTGTCCGATCCTTCGGACGGAAGCCCCGATGCTTGATCTTCTCCTGCTGGCGCTCGGCGTCGGCCTCTTCGGCCTGATGGCCGCGTATGTGGCCGGCTGCGAGCGGGTGTGACCGCCGTGGCCGAACTCATCCTCGGCGGCGCCGTGACCGCCGGCCTCCTCCTCTACCTGCTGTGGGCGCTGCTGCGGCCCGAGGATCTCTGATCCCATGACGCTGATCGGCTGGGCGCAGATCGCGCTCGTCCTCGGAGCCATCGTGGCGGCCGCCATCCCGCTTGCCCGCTACATCGCCGCCGTCGCGACGGGGCACGTCACCTTCCTCGCCCCGGTCGAGCGCGCGATCTACGCGGTGGGTGGCATCGATCCCGCCCGCGGGATGGACTGGAAGGCCTACACGCTGGCGATGCTGGCGACGAACCTGACCGGCTTCCTGGCGCTCTACGCGCTGCTGCGGCTGCAGGGCGTACTGCCCCTCAACCCGCAGGGCTTCGACGGCGTCCCGCCCTGGCTCGCCTTCAACACGGCGATCAGCTTCGTCACCAACACCAACTGGCAGGCCTATAGCGGCGAATCGGCCATGAGCTACCTCAGCCAGATGGCCGGGCTCTCGGTGCAGAACTTCCTCTCCGCCGCCACCGGCATCGCGCTGGCCTTCGCGCTCTGCCGGGCCTTCGCCGGCGGCGGGCTGAAGGCGCTCGGGAACTTCTGGGCCGACGTCGTGCGGATCATCCTCTACCTGCTGCTGCCGCTGGCGCTCGTCGTGGGCCTGGCCTTCGTCGCGATGGGGATGCCGCAGACACTGGCACCCTATGTCGAGGCGACGACGCTGGAGGGCGCGACCCAGACCATCCCGCTTGGCCCCGTCGCCTTCCAGATCGCGATCAAGCATCTCGGCACCAATGGCGGCGGCTTCTTCGGCGTGAACTCGGCGCATCCCTTCGAAGGACCGTCCGCCCTGGCGACCGCGCTGCAGATCTGGTCGCACCAGGTGATCCCCTTCGCCCTCGCGCTCGCCTTCGGGCACATCGTCGGCGATCCCCGCCAGGGCCGGGCGCTGCTCGGCGTGATGCTCGCCTTCGTCGTGGCCGGCACCTGGATCGTCTATGCCGCCGAGGCGGCCGGCAACCCGCTGCACATCGCCGCCGGCGTGGATCCCGTGCTCGGCAACATGGAGGGCAAGGAGGTCCGGTTCGGCCAGGCGCTCGTCGCGCTGTTCACCGCGACGACGACCGGTGCCTCCAACGGCGCGGTGAACGCGATGTTCGACAGCTTCACGCCGCTCGGCGGGCTGGTGCCGCTGTTCCTGATCCAGCTCGGCGAGTTGCTGCCGGGCGGCGTCGGCTCCGGCCTCTACGGCATGCTCGTCCTCGTGCTGCTCGCGGTCTTCGTCGCCGGGCTGATGGTCGGCCGCACGCCGGAATACCTCGGCAAGAAGGTGCAGGCCCGCGAGATCAAACTCGCGATGCTGGCGGTGCTGGTGCTGCCGGCGGTCATCCTCGGCTTCACCGCGGTCGCGGTGGTGCTGCCGATGGCGGCTTCGTCCATCCAGGAGCAGGGGCCGCATGGCCTGACCGAGATCCTCTACGCCTACGCCTCGGCGACGGGGAACAACGGCTCGGCCTTCGGCGGGCTGACGGCCGACACGCCCTGGATGAACACGACGCTCGGCATCGCCATGGCGCTCGGCCGCTACGCGTACATCGTGCCGATGATGGCGATCGCGGGTTCGATTGCCGCCAAGCCGAAGCTCGCGGCGTCGTCCGGCACCTTCCCGACGCATGGACCGCTCTTCGCCGGGCTCCTGGCCGGCGTGATCCTGATCCTCGGCGGGCTGCAATTCATGCCCGCCCTCGCCCTCGGGCCCGTCGCCGAGCATTTCGTGCTCGCCGCCGGCAAGACCTTCTGAGGTCCGGCATCATGGACATGAGACCTGCGTTTCCGGCCGGTGAGGCGCGGCGCGCCGCGCGTGGCGGCGCGCTTCTTTCCGGCCCGATCCTGCGCCGCGCCGCGCTGGACGCCTTCACGAAGCTCGATCCGCGCCGGCTGGTGCGCAACCCCGTCATCTTCGTCACCGAGGTCGTCGCGATCCTGGTGACGATCCTGGCCATCCGCGCCCTGGCGCTCGGGCAGCCCTGGGCCTTCCAGGCCAGCATCGCGCTCTGGCTCTGGCTGACCGTGCTGTTCGCGACTTTCGCGGAAGCCGTTGCGGAGGGCCGCGGCCGCGCCCAGGCCGACAGCCTGCGCCGTGCCCGCACCGAGACGCAGGCCAAGCTGCTGCTGCGCAGCGACGATCGCGCGCTGTGGCAGCCGCGCGCCGCGACGGAACTGCGCGTCGGCGACCTCGTGCTGGTCGAGGCCGGCGACCTCATCCCCTCCGATGGCGAAGTGGCGGAGGGCATCGCCAGCGTCAACGAGGCTGCCGTGACGGGCGAGTCGGCGCCCGTCATCCGCGAGAGCGGCGGCGACCGCAGCGCCGTCACCGGCGGCACGCTGGTCGTCTCCGACTGGATCGTGGTGCGCATCACGGCGGCGCCGGGCTCGACCTTCCTCGATCGTATGATCGGCCTGGTGGAGGGTGCTGCGCGGCAGAAGACGCCGAACGAGATCGCGCTCGACATCCTGCTGGCCGGCATGACGATCATCTTCCTGATCGCGGTGGCGAGCCTTGTCGGGCTGGCGAGTTGGAACGGCCAGCCGCCCTCCGTTGCGGTGCTGGCGGCGCTGCTGGTGACGCTGATCCCGACGACGATCGGCGGCCTGCTCTCGGCCATCGGCATTGCCGGCATGGATCGCCTGGTGCGCTTCAACGTCCTGGCGACATCCGGCCGCGCGGTGGAGGCCGCCGGCGACGTGGACGTGCTGCTGCTCGACAAGACCGGCACCATCACGCTCGGCAACCGCCAGGCCGCGGGCTTCATGCCTGTTCCGGGCGTGACTGAGCGAGACGTGGCGGAGGCAGCGGTGCTGTCCTCTCTCGCCGACGAGACGCCAGAGGGCCGCTCCATCCTCGCCTTCGCGCGGGAGCGCTTCGGCATCGACGCGCCGGCGCTGCCGGAGGACGCGCGCGTCATCCCCTTCACCGCGCAGACCCGCATCTCCGGCCTCGACCTGCCCTCCGGCAGCTACCGCAAGGGCGCCGTGGACGCGCTGCTGCGCTCCCTCGGTGGCGAGGCGCCTGCGGAGATGCGGGCGGCGGTGGACCGGATCGCGCGCGCCGGCGGCACACCGCTGGCCGTCGCCCGGAACGGGCAGCTCCTCGGCGCCATCGAGCTGAAGGACATCGTCAAGACCGGCATGCGCGCCCGCTTCGACGCGCTGCGCAGGATGGGCATCCGCACGGTGATGGTCACCGGCGACAACCGCCTGACCGCCGCCGCCATCGCCGCCGAGGCCGGGGTGGACGACTTCATCGCGGAGGCGACGCCCGAGGACAAGCTCGCCTACATCCGCAAGGCCCAGGCCGAGGGCCGGCTGGTCGCCATGGCCGGCGACGGCACCAACGACGCGCCGGCGCTCGCACAGGCGGATGTCGGACTTGCCATGCAGACAGGCACCCAGGCAGCGCGCGAAGCCGGCAACATGGTGGACCTCGACAGCGACCCCACCAAGCTCATCGAAGTGGTGGAGATCGGAAAGCAGTTGCTGATCACCCGCGGCGCGCTGACCACCTTCTCCATCGCCAACGACGTCGCGAAGTACTTTGCCATCCTGCCGGCGATCTTCGTGGCCTCCTATCCGGAGCTCGGCGCGCTGAACGTGATGGGCCTCGCCACGCCCGAGAGCGCGATCCTCTCGGCGGTGATCTTCAACGCGCTGATCATCGTCGCACTCGTGCCGCTGGCGCTGCGTGGCGTGCGCTACGTGCCGGTCGGCGCCGCGGCGCTGCTGCGGCGCAACCTGCTGATCTACGGGCTCGGCGGCATCGCAGCGCCTTTCGTCGGCATCAAGATCATCGACGTGATCATCAGCCTCCTGGGGCTCGTCTGACCATGACCGCCATCCTCCGCCCCGCCATCGCCGTGGTCGTGCTGTTCACGCTGCTGCTCGGCCTCGCCGTGCCGCTGGCCTTTACCGGCCTTGCCGGCGTGGTCTTCCCGACCCAGGCCGGCGGCAGCCTGGTCGAGCGAGACGGCAGGGTGATCGGTTCGGCTCTGCTCGGACAGAACTTCACCTCGGACCGCTACGTCCACCCGCGTCCCTCCGCGACCGTGGAACCCGATCCGGAGAACGAGGGCGGCACGCGCGCAGCGCCGTACAATGCCGCGTCTGGCGCCGCATCCCAGCTCGGCCCCACCTCGGCCGCGCTGCTCGAGGCGGTGCGGGAGCGCGTCGCACCGCTCGGCGGCGGCCCGGTGCCGGCCGATGCCGCCACCGCCTCCGGCTCCGGCCTCGACCCGCACATCAGCCCGGAGACTGCCGC
>NZ_JAPSMD010000267.1 GCF_027856955.1 Falsiroseomonas oryzae
TCGGCCGCGCCGCGCCCTTCCCGCCCTTCGCCGCGCCGCATGACGGCGCCGCTCCGCCGCCGCGGCCCGCGCCCGCTGCCGCTGCACCTGATGCTGGGGGCGAGCCGGGGATGGCTGGCGATCGCCGACGCGATGATGCCCTCGGCGAACGGCTGGCCGCACTCGAACGCCGCCTGGCCGATCTCGAAGGCGGGCCGGACGGAGCGGCAAAGGATCCTGGCAAGCCTCGCCGCCGGACGCCACGCGCCTGAGGCATTCCGCGCCGCGCTGCTGCGGCGCCTGCTGCGCGAGGATCGCGCCCTGCTGGCCGGCATCGCGGCCTATCGCCGGCATCCCTACGCCCGCAGCCTGCCGGACCCGCCCGCGATCTGGTCGGAGGGCGGCAGCCGGCTGCTGGACTACGCCGGGCCCGGGGCCGCCGGCCCGCCCGTCGTCTTCGTCCCTTCCCTGGTCAACCGCGCCTATGTGCTGGACCTCGCGCCTGGCGCCTCGCTGCTGCGCTTCCTGGCTGGGCAGGGCGTGCGGCCGCTGCTGCTGGACTGGGGCTGGCCCGGCGAGGCGGAGCGCGGCTTCACCCTGACCGACTACGTGGCCGGCCGGCTGGAGCGGGCGCTGGCCGGGCTGCCTGGGCCTGCCGTCCTGGTCGGCTACTGCATGGGCGGCCTGCTCGCCCTGGCCGCCGCGCTGCGACGGCCCGCCAAGGGAAACCAGGGCGTCGCCGCGCTGGGCCTGCTCGCCACCCCCTGGGATTTCCACGCGACCCCGGCCGAGGCCGCCCGCGCGCAGGCGGCGGCGGCGCTGCTCCCGGGGATCGAGCCGGTGCTGCAGGCCGGCGGCACGCTTCCCGTGGACGTGATCCAGACGCTGTTCACGGGGCTCGACCTGTGGGGCGTTGCCGGAAAGTTCCGGGCCTTCGCCCGGCTGGACCCTGCCTCGCCCCGCGCCGCGCTGTTCGTGGCGCTGGAGGACTGGCTGAACGACGGCGTCCCGCTCGCAGCCCCGGTGGCGCGGGAGGCGCTGGGCGGCTGGTACGGCGCCAACTCCCCGGCGCGGCTGGCCTGGCGGGTGGCCGGGGCGGTGGTGGACCCGGCCGAGGCGCGCCTGCCGACCTTCCTGGCCATCCCGCACCGGGATCGGATCGTGCCGCCCGCCTCGGCCCGAGCCCTGGCCGCGCGGCTGCCGCCCGGCGCCGTGGTGCACGAGGCCGCTGCGGGCCATATCGGCATGGCGGCCGGCAGCGGCGCCGAGGCGGCGCTGTGGCGGCCGTTGCTCGCCTGGCTTCGAGGGTTGTAGCCGCGCGTGCGCCGCAGCATGCTGGGCCCAACGCCAGTTCCTGAGGAAGGGAAGAACCCCCCAATGACCGAGATCGTCATCGCCTCCGCCGCGCGGACCCCTGTCGGGTCCTTCAGCGGCGCCTTCGCCAGCCTCCCCGCCCACCAGCTCGGCACCGTCGCCATCAAGGCGGCGATGGAGCGCGCCGGGGTGAAGCCCGAGGAGGTGGACGAGGTGATTCTCGGCCAGATCCTGACGGCGGGTGCCGGGCAGAACCCGGCGCGTCAGGCCGCGGTCGCCGCCGGCATCCCGGTCGAGCGCACCGCCTTCGGCATCAACCAGCTCTGCGGCTCCGGCCTGCGCGCCGTGGCCCTCGCCGCCCAGCAGATCGCCACCGGCGACGCCGCGATCGTGGTGGCCGGCGGGCAGGAAAGCATGACCCAGTCGCCGCACTGCGCGAACCTGCGCGCCGGAACCAAGATGGGCGGCCTCGAGCTGGTGGATACCATGCTGCGCGACGGCCTGTGGGACGCCTTCCAGGGTTACCACATGGGCAACACCGCCGAGAACGTGGCCCAGAAGTACCAGCTCACCCGCGAGGAGCAGGACCGCTTCGCCGCCGAGAGCCAGCGCAAGGCCGGCGAGGCGATGAAGGCCGGCCGCTTCAGGGACGAGATCGTCCCGGTGACCGTCAAGGGCCGCAAGGGCGACGTGGTCGTCTCCGACGACGAGTATCCGAAGCCCGAGACCACCTTCGAGGTCCTGGCCAAGCTGCGCCCGGCCTTCGCCAAGGACGGCACGGTCACCGCCGGCAACGCCTCCGGCATCAATGACGGCGCCGCCGCGGTGGTTGTGATGAGCGCGGCCGAGGCTGCCAAGCGTGGCGTCAAGCCGCTGGCGAAGATCGTCTCCTGGGCGACGGCGGGGGTGGATCCGTCCATCATGGGCACCGGCCCCATCCCGGCCAGCCGCAAGGCGTTGCAGAAGGCCGGCTGGGACATCGCCAGCCTCGACCTGATCGAGGCGAACGAGGCCTTCGCGGCGCAGGCCTGCGCGGTGAACAAGGACCTCGGCTGGGATCCGGCCAAGGTGAACGTGAATGGCGGCGCGATCGCGCTGGGCCACCCGATCGGCGCCTCCGGCGCGCGCGTGCTGAACACCCTCCTGTTCGAGATGCAGCGCCGCGGCGCGAAGCGCGGCCTGGCCACGCTGTGCATCGGCGGCGGCATGGGCGTGGCCATGTGCGTCGAGCGCGCCTGACGGCGCCACATGCGTGGAGCGCGCCTGACGTCCCTCTTCCTTCCCCGCTCCGGCGGGGAAGAGGTGCGCAGGTGCTGACGGGCTGCCCTCTCGCGCAGCCTTGACGTCCGGCACAACCGGCGCGGGTGCCATCCTCCCTCCCTGAGCCGCCGCCCGCGGTTCAGGGAGGGACGCCACGCATGACCACCACGCATCTCAGCCGCCGCGGCCTGCTGGCCGCCGCCACCGTGCTTGCCGCGACACCCGCGCTCGCACAGCGCCGCTTCGGCGACGACGCGCCGCCGCAGCGCTACCCCGACCCCGATATCGTCACCCTCGACCCGCGCCGCTTCACCGCGCCGCTCGGCAACAGCGCCATCCGCCGCATCCACACCGGCATGCAATGGGCCGAGGGACCGGCCTGGCACGCGACCGGCCGCTTCCTCATCTGGTCCGACATCCCGAACGACGAGGCGCTGCGCCTGACCGAGGAGGATATGAAGGTCAGCCGCCGCTTCCGCAGCCCGGCCGGCTTCTCGAACGGCAACACCTTCGACCGGGAGGGCCGCCACATCGCCTTCCGCCACCTGCACCGCGACGTGGTCCGCTACGAGCCGAACGGCCGAGTCACGGTGCTGGCCGCCCGCGGCCCCGACGGCCCCTTCAACGCGCCCAACGACGGCGTGGTCCATCCCGAGGACGGCAGCCTCTGGTTCACCGATCCCGGCTATGGCGCGCTGATGAACTACGAGGGCGAGCGCGTGCCGGAATCCGCCAACTCCCCGCGTCCCTTCATCAAGGAGGCGATCTACCGGATCGACGCGCAGAACGGTCAGGTGACGAAGGTGGCCGACGAGCCCTTCAAGCCGAACGGCCTCTGCTTCTCGCCGGACTACCGCACGCTCTACGTCGCCGACACCGGCGCCAGCCACTACCCGGAGGCGCAGCGCATCATCTGGGCCTTCGACGTGGACGGCCCGCGCCTGCGCAACCCGCGCACCTTCGCCTCCATGGCGCTGGAGGGGAAGAACGGCATGGCCGACGGCATCCGTGCCGACGAGCGCGGGAACATCTGGTCCTCGGCCGGCTGGGTGGGCGACGGCTACGACGGCGTGCATGTCTTTGCGCCGAACGGCGACCGCATCGGCCAGATCAAGCTGCCGGAGATCTGCTCGAATGTCTGCTTCGGCGGGGCGCGGCGGAACATCCTGTTCATGACCGCGAGCCAGTCGCTCTACGCCGTCCCGGTCGAGACTCGCGGCGCGCATTTCTGCTGACCGACGCGGCGCCGTCCCCGCGCCGGGGAAGGCGCCGCGCGATGCGCCGAAGGGTCAGAACAGCGCGTCGATATCCGCCTGCGCCAGGTCGGCCGAGGCCTTCGGCGCCTCCACTGTGCGCAGCTGCGTGGCCACCTGCACGCGCGGCCGCGGCACCACCGTCCCATCCGGCAGCAGCGTCTGCAGCACGCCCTCCACCTGCTGCAGGTGCTGGATGGCCCGGCGGATGCGCTGGCCCGTGAGGTCCTGGAAGGCACAGGCCTCGAAGATGGCGTTCACCCGCTCCGCGATGGCTGGCGCCGTAGCGGCGTCCCGCCCGGCGGCGATCCAGTCGCCGATCGCCTCGGCCGCCTCCATGATCGTGTTGGCGGCCGCCTCGGTGACCTGCACCACGGCCTCCAGCTCGAGCCCGCTGTTGCGCGTGGCGGCGGCGGGCATCGCGACCAGCTGGGAAATCTGGTCCTGCATCCGCGCCAACTCGCCGGACAGGCGTGCCTCTCCCATGTCGGCCAGCTCGACGGAGGCGTGCAGCTCGGCGCTCAGCTCGCTGATCCGGCGGTCCAGAAAGCCGCGCAGCTCGGCGATGCGCGGATCGATCTCGGCGCGCAGGGCAGCCCGCAGGGCCTCGTCGGGGAGCGTCTGGGTCATGCCGTCCATGCCGGCCTGATCGCATGGCCGCGGTTACCCCGCGGTTGATGCGTCGATCAGGCCGCGGCGGCGGCCAACACGCGCCGCCGCACCGCCACCGCCCCGGCCGGCACCGCGGAGAACAGGTCCTTCTCCGCTTCCACGATGAACACGCCGGCCAGCCTGGGGCAGAGGACCCGCCCCGCCTGCTCCAGCGCCGGCGCGGCGGAGCCCATCCAGCGCAGGCCGTAGGGCGGCACGAACAGCGCGGCCTCGCGGCGTTCGGCGCGGAACAGGTGGCGCTCCAGCAGCCGCTCGATCTGGCCGCGCGAATAGGGCTGGCCATGGCCGAAGGGGGTGCGGTCCAGATGCGCCCACATGCCGACGCGGTTCGGCACCACCAGCATCAGCCGGCCGTCATCGGCCAGCACGCGCCAGACCTCGCGCAGCAGCCGCCTTGCGTTCTCCGCCGCCTCCAGCCCGTGCACCAGCACGATCCGGTCGAAGCTGGCGTCTGGAAAGGGCAGGCACTCCTCCTCCGCCAGCAGTGTGGCCGTGCCGGGGGGGCCTCGCAGGTCATGCGCGCCGTTGAGGTGCCCCGGAACCAGCGCGATCCGCCGGCCGGCCTCCGGCCATAGGCGGAGATACGGCGCAACCCATCCCAGGCCGAGAACGGATTGGCGCGGCAGCGCAGGCCACAGCGCGGCCATGCGCGCCGCCACCAGACGCGCTGCCGTCTCTCCCCCGCGTGAGCCGTAGAACGCGGCCAGCCCGTGGACCTCGGTGCTCATGCGCGTGATATAGGGCCTTCGCGCGTCCAATGGGACGCCTGGATTCGTGGGAGGCACGGCATGTCGTTGCGGGTCGAGGCGGTTCCGTGCCTCCAGGACAACTATCTCTGGCTGCTGAAGGACGGGCCGACCGGCGCCGTCGGCATCTGCGACCCGGCCGAGGCGGAGCCCGCCATCGCCGCGGTGGAGGCCGCCGGCGGCCGGCTGGACGCCATCCTGCTGACCCACCACCACGGCGACCACGTCAACGGCGTGCCGGGGCTGAAGGCCCGCTTCCCGGAGGCGAAGGTGGTCGGCGCCGCGCTCGACGCGCACCGCCTGCCCCCGCTCGACCTGGTGGTGAAGGAGGGTGACCTGGTGCCGCTCGGCGCCGCGCGGGCCGAGGTGCTGCACCTGCCAGGCCACACCACCGGCCATATCGCCTTCCACTTCGCCGCCGACCACGTGCTGCTGTGCGGCGACGTGATCTTCGCGCTGGGCTGCGGGCGCCCGCTGGAGCAGGGCGGCATGGAGGCGCTGTGGCACTCGCTGCGCCGCGTCGCCCGCCTGCCGCACAACACGCGGCTCTGCTGCGGCCACGAATACACCGAGGCGAATGCCCGCTTCGCGCTGCATGTGGACCCGGAGAACAAGGCGCTGAAGGCCGAGGCCGAGGCCGCCGGCGCGCTGCGCGCCGCGGGCCGCCCGACCGTGCCGACCACGCTGGCGCAGGAACTGGCCGCCAACCCCTTCCTGCGCGCGCGCGACCTGGCGGAGTTCACCGCCCGGCGCGAAGCGAAAAATCACTTCAAGGGATAGAAGCGTCTTGACCATGAAGCTGCACCACAGCCCAGCCAGCCCCTTCGCACGGAAAGTGATGGCCTGCGCCATCGCGCGCGGCATCGACAACCGGATCACGACGGTGGCCACCGATCCGCACAGCTCGCCCGCGTCGCTGCTACAGGACAACCCGCTCTCCAAGATCCCGTGTCTGGTGCTGGAGGATGGCACCGCGATCTACGACAGCCCGGTGATCTGCGAGTATCTCGACACGGTGGGCGAGGCGACCGGCCTGTTCCCCTCCTCCGGCACGCCGCGCTGGATCCGCATCTCCGTGATGCATGCGCTGGCCGACGGCATCATGGACGCCGCCGTGTTCCGCCGGATGCGCTTCGGCAAGCCCGAGGACGAGACGCGCGCGCATTTCCTCGCCCGCCAGAAGGCGGCGGTGGAGCGCGGCCTGGCGACGCTGGAGGCCGACCCGCCGCAGGGCCTGACGGATATCGGCGCGATCGCCGTCGCCTGCGCGCTGGGCTATCTCGACTTCCGCTTCGGGCACGAGCCCTGGCGCCCGGCGCATCCCAGGCTCGCGGCGTGGTTCGCGCAGGTCTCGGAGCTGCCGCCGCTGGCGCGCACGGCGCCGCCAAAGGCGTGAGGCTGGACGACCCAAGCCTGCGGGCCGACGCGGTGGTCACCGCGCTCGGCCTGCGCCCGCACCCGGAGGGCGGCCATTACCGCGAGGTCTGGCGCGACACGCCGGAGGGGGCCCATGGGGAGAAGCTTCGCGGCGCCGGCACGGCGATCCACTTCCTGCTGGATGCCGCGGAGCGCAGCCACTGGCATCGCGTGGACGCCGCCGAGCTCTGGCTCTGGCAGGCCGGCGGGCCGCTGGTGCTGTCGCTCTCGGCGGATGGGCGACAGCCCGTGCGGGAGATCCGCCTCGGCCCCGACCTCGGCGCGGAGGAGGCGCTGATCGGCGTGGTCCCGAAGGGCTGGTGGCAGGCCGCGCGGCCGGCCGGCGGGCGCTGGTGCCTGGTCTCCTGCACCGTCAGCCCGGCCTTCGACTTCGCCGGCTTCGAGCTGGCCCCGCCGGGATGGGAGCCGGGCGCATGAGCACGTCTCTAGCCTGGGATGAGCGGTATTCCAGCGGCGACTTCCAGTTCGGCGAAGCGCCGAACCGCTATCTCGAGGAACTGCGTCCCTGGTTCGCGCCGGGGATGCGCGCGCTGGCGCTCGGCGACGGCGAGGGCCGCAACGGCGCCTGGCTGGCGCAGCAGGGCCTGGTCGTCACCTCGCTGGACTGGTCGCCCGTCGGCATGGCGAAGGCCGAGCGCCTGGCGGAGCGGCGGGGCGTGGCGATGCGCACCGTGGTCGCCGATGCCGCCGCCTGGGACTACCCGGAGGCCGGCTTCGACCTGGTCGCCTGGATCTACCTGCACCTGCCGCCGGCCGATCGCGCGGCGGCCGCCGCCGGCGCGGCGCGTGCCCTGGCGCCGGGCGGGCTG
>NZ_JAPSMD010000268.1 GCF_027856955.1 Falsiroseomonas oryzae
GTGGCCAGGGCCTGCAGCGCGGCGTCGCGCTGCGCCTCCGCCGCCGCCAGCCGGTCGCGCCACGCGGCGACCCGGGCCTCGTCCTCCGCTAGGCGCGACGCCATGCGCGTGGCCATGCGACGCACCTCCACCGGTGCGGTCCCGCCCGGGATGGTGCGCGCCGCGACGGAGCGGGCGGGATCGAGCGCCTGCGCCACCGTCGCCGCGTCCAGCCCGGCGGCACGGCCGGCGACCTCCTGCGCGGCGGCGTCCACGATCTCCACCGTCGCCTCATGCGCGCCGCGGCCGGCTTCCATCAGGCGACGCACCACCGCGCCGGCGACGTGATGCGCGGTGCGGAAGTCCATCCCGGCGCCGCGCACCAGGGCATCGGCCAGGTCGGTCGCGGTGGAGAAGTTGGCGCGCGCGCGGGCGAGCAGCAGCTCGGCCTTCGGCGTCGCAGTCGCAGCGGCGATGCCGGCCAGCGCCAGGGCGCGCTCGGTCTCGGCCAGGGCCGGCCAGATCATCGCTTGGCCCTCGCGGTGCGCGTCCAGCGTGTTGGTGAAGTGGCTGGCGCGGATGCAGGCGCCGGCGGAGGCGAAGCCGGCGACGACATGGGCTGCCTTGCCCTTCAGGTGCTCCAGCACCACCGGGTTCTTCTTCTGCGGCATGATGGAGGAGGTGCCGCAGACCGAGTCCGGGAACTCGATCGCCGAGAATTCGTGGCTCACGGCGACGTGCATGTCCTCCGCGAAGCGGCTGAGCGTGAGGGCGAGCTGCGCTGCGGCGGCCACGACCTCCACCGAGAAGTCGCGGCTGGCCACGCAGTCCAGCCCGTGCTCCAGCACGCCGTCGAAGCCGAGCAGCTGCGCGACCAGCGCGCGGTCCACGGGGAAGGTGGTGGTGGCCAGCGCCGCCGCGCCCATCGGCGAGAGGTTGAGGCGCGGCCAGGCATCCAGCAGGCGCGCCGCGTCGCGTTCGAGGGCGGAGGCGAGGCCGGTCAGGTAGTAGCCGAAGGTGATGGGCTGCGCCGGCTGCAGGTGGGTGTAGCCTGGCATCACGACCTCCGCGAACGTCTCGCCGCGCGCCAGCAGCGTGCGGCGCAATGCCACAGCGCCGTCCAGCAAGCGCAGCACACCGTCGCGCACGCGCAGCCTGTCCAGCGCGGCGGAGAGGTCGTTGCGGCTGCGCGCGATGTGCAGGCGCCCCCCCGGATCGGCGCCGACTAGCGCGATGAGCCGCGCCTCCACGTTGAAATAGGCATCCTCCAGATTCGGGTCGGGGGTGATGGCGGCCGGACCCTCCGCCGCCATGCGCAGCAGGCCGCCGGCGATCGCCTTCGCCTGCGCCGGTGTCACGATGCCCTGGCGCGCCAGCATCACCAGATGCGCGGCATTCAGCGCGCCGAGATAGGGGAAGGTCAGCACCAGCTCGCCAGCCAGGCGCGGGCTGTAGATGTGCTCGATCACCTCGGGCGCGATGCCCTCGGCGAGGCGGCGGCTGACCTTGGAGGCGTGCGACATGCCGCGATGGCTCCGGTGGTGGGTTCAGAGGCTGGCGGCGTCGGGCGTGCGCACGATGCCGGCGGAGGCACGGCCCAGCCGGCGCTCCAGCCGGCGCGACAGCGCCGTGAGCACCGAGCAGACGCCGAAGTACACAAGCAGCACGAAGGCGTAGATCTCGAAGGCGGGGTTGATGCCCTGCATCACCGTGCTGCGCTCGATGATGAGGCCGCCGGCCTTGAGGAACTCCGTCACGCCGACCAGCGCACCAAGCGAGGTGGACTGCACGATCAGCGCAAGCAGGCCAGTATAGGCCGGCAGCACGGCGCGCAGCGCCTGCGGCCAGAGGATCAGCAGGTAGATCTTCCACGCGCGCAGCCCGAGCGCGGTCGCGGCTTCCCTCTGCCCTTTCGGCACGGACTGGATGCCGCCGCGCACGATCTCCGCCCCGTTGGCGCCGCCCCAGAGCGAAAGCCCGAGCGCGACGGCGGGGAAGGGCTCCAGCGGCACGCCCAGGAAGGGCGCGCCGAAGAAGATGGTGAAGATCGTCACGATGAGCGGGATGTCGCGCAGAACCTCCACGTACAGCGCGACGAGCATGCGCACCCATCGCGCCTTGACCGTCGCCAGCGTGCCGAGCAGCACGCCGATGACGGTGGAGGCCACCAGCGTGACCGCGGCCAGCAGCAGCGTGGCGCGCAGGCCGATCAGCAGCAGCGGCGCGTTCTCGGCGATCAGGGAGAAGCCGTAGCTCATGCGCGGAAGGGCGCCTGCAGGCGGTGTTCCAGCGCGCGGACCGCGGCGCTGAGGCTCAGCACCAGGGCGAGGTAGCCCACCAGCAGCACGGCCAGCATCTCGAAGGCACGGAAGTCGCTGGCGATGCGGTCGAAGGCGACGCCGGCCAGGTCCTGCAGCCCGATCGCGCTGACATAGGCGCTGTTCTTCACCAGCGAGACGCACGTGTTCAGTATCGCGGGAAGACCGGTGCGGACCGCGAGCGGCAGGCCGACGAGGCGGAGGTACTGCCCGCGCGTCAGCCCGAGCGCGCGCGCGGCTTCCCGCAGGCCGGACGCGATTGCGGAGAGGCCGCCGCGCACGTTCTCGGTCTGGAAGGCGCCGGCCCAGAGCGTCAGCGCCAGCACGCCCGACCAGAACAGCGAGAGGGTCAGCCCGATGGCGGGCAGGCCGAAGAAGACGAAGAACAGCTGCACCAGCAGCGGCGTGTTCCGGATGAACTCGACATAGCCGGCGAAGAGCTGCGAAAGCACGGGCACGCGCAGCACCCGCATGCTGGCGCCGACCAGCCCGATCGCGATGGAGAGCACCATCGCGATCGCGCTGACCTGGATAGTCAGCAGGATGCCGGCGCGCAGCGCTGGCAGCTGCCGAAGCAGGTAGTCGAGCTCGAAGTCCACCCGCCGCTACCGGGCGTTGGGTCGCGGCTCGTTGAAGGCGGCGGTGTAGGGCGCACGGATCTCGGCTGGCACCCAGCGCTCCAACCAGGTGGTGTAGAGGTTCTCCCGCTTCATCCGGGCCAGCGCCGCATTGATCCAGGCCATCCATTCCGGCTCGTTCTTGCGCAGCCCGACCGCGGCGTCGGAGACAGCGAAGGGCTCGCCGACAAGGCGCAGGTTCGGGTCGCGCGCGGCGATGACGATCAGTGTCGCGGCGTCGTGCGCATAGGCCTCGCCACGTCCCTGCAGCAGCGCCTGCAGCGCGTCGGAGGCGGTGTTGAGCCGCAGCGAGTTCAGCCCTGGCATGTTGGCGTCGAACCACAGAGCCTGGGTGGTGCCGCGCAGCATGATGACGGTGCGGTTGCGCACGTCGTCCAGGCTGCGAATCGGGCTGTCGCGACGCACCAGAAGGTCGGACCCGCCCCAGCGATAGGCGTCCGAGAAATCGATCACGCGGGCGCGTTCCGGCGTGACGCCGAGGGTCGCGATCAGCAGGTCCACGCGGCGGGCGTTGAGCTGCGGGATACGGTTATCGGCGGTGACGCATTGCAGGTCGATGCGATCGGCGCTGCCGAAGGCCCAGGCGGCCATTTGGCGTGCCATCTCCACCTCCACGCCCGCGAAGCCGCCATCGGCGCCGCGGAAGCCGTAGGGCGGCTGGTCGCAGCGCACGCCGGCGCGCAACTGGCCATGCTCCCGGATGGATTGCGGCAGCGGCGGCATCTGCTGCGCCAGCGCCTGGCCGGCGGCGAGGCCCAGCAGCAGCGCGCCCGCCGCCAGTCCCCTGCGGAAGATCCTCATCCCTCAGCCTCCTTGCTTGTGGTGTGCATCCGGCCGGGTCGGCCCAGCCGTTCGGCGACGACCTCGGCCGGGTTCGCCGCGAAGTCGCGCAGGTGGTAGGCGGCGCTGGCGGCCTGCACGAACCAGGGCCGGTTCACCAGGGGCGGCAGCGCGGGGAAGGGGATGTCGGCGAAGAAGGCGCGCCGGTTGGTGCGCCCGAGCATGAGCTGCGCCGCATGCCAGCCGAGGAAGGTCATCAGCGCCACGCCATTGCCGTTGCAGCCGACAGCGTGCATCACGCCGTCCTTCTCCGCCACATGCGGGATGCGGTCGGCGGTCATCGCGACATAGCCGCCCCAGGCATGGGTCAGGCGGGTCTGCCCGAGTTCCGGCCAGAAGCGCAGCATGCGTGCCCGCAGGGCAAGGGCCAGGCGCTGCGGCTCCAGTTGGCGCGCGCGCGGGCGGCAACCGAACAGGATGCGCGTGCCGTCCGGCGAGGGGCGCGTGTAGGTCAGTTCCTTCCGGCTGTCGGTCACCATGCGCCGGCGTGGGATCAGCCGGTCCATCAGGCCGGGCGGCAGGGGCCCGGTCGCGATCTGGTAGCTCATCACCGGCACCAGGCGGTCCTGCAGCCACGGATTGGCCTGGTCGGTGTAGCCGTTGGTGGCGTAGAGGACGTGCCGGGCGCGGATCTCGCCCCGCTCCGTGCGCACCTTGTGGCCGTCGCCGTCGCGCTCCGTGCCGAGCACGCGGGCATGGCTGAACAGAGTGGCGCCGGCGATCCGCGCGGCGTCGCGCAAGGCGCGGTTGAGCTTCGCCGGATGAACGCCGCCATACTCCTCAACGACGAAGCCGCCATGGAAGTAGTCCGTGCCGACCTCCTCGCGCTGCTCCTCGCGCGACAGGATGCGGATGGTCACGCCGGTGCGCGCCTTCAGCGTCTCCGCGTTGCGTTTCAGCGTCTCCAGATGGGCGGGCACGAAGGCGCCGAAGAAGCGGCCGCAGAGCTGCAGGTCGGCGTCCAGCTTCTCGCGCGCCATCAGGTCCTTCAGGAACTCGAAGGTGGCCTTGCTGTCCTCCAGCGCCGCGGCCTGCTTCTCGGCCGGCAACCCCTTCAGCGCGGCGGTCAGCACCAGCTTCTGGCCGGAGCTGACCATGCCGCCGGAGCGGGAGGAGGCGCCGCCGCCGAGCGGCCCGCCATCCAGCACGGCGACCGTAGCGCCGGCACGTGCCGCTTCCAGCGCGGCGGAGAGGCCGGCGAAGCCGCTGCCGATCACCACCAGGTCGGCGCGCGCGGGCAGCGGTTCGTCGCGCGCGGTCTCGGGCGGTGCGGCGTCCCACCAATAGGGCTCGGCCCGGAAGTCCGGGTGGAAGGCAGCGTCGGTCAAGCGGCCCGCTCCTGCGATGCGGCCGCCTCCGGCGCGAGGCTTGGCGTGGTGATGGCGCTACTCCACCTTCGCGCCGGACGCGGCGATCAGCGGCTCCCAGGCGACGATCTCGTCGCGCAGGTACTGGGTGAAGCGCTGCGGCGTATAGCCGCGCATCAGCTGGGCATCGAGGGATTCCAGCCGGGGGCCCGTCTCGGGGTCGGAGAGCGCGCGCTCCACGGCGTTGGCGATGCGCGTCACCACCTCCGGCGGCATGCCGGCGGGACCGAACAGGCCGAACCACGAATAGGCCTTGTAGGGTGGCAGACCGGCCTCGGCGAGCGTCGGGACGTCCGGCATCACCGGCGAGCGCCGGTCGCTGGCGACGAACAGCACGCGCGCGCCGCCGCTTTCGGCATGTGGCTTCAGCGCGCTCAGCACCTCGTGCGTGAACTGCACCTCGCCGGCCAGCAGCGCGGTGAAGGCGGCGCCGGCGCTGCGGTAGGGCACATGCACCACCTGCGTGCCGGTATGCGCCACGAAGTTGGCGCCGGCCAGGTGGCTGGTCGTGCCGACGCCGTTGCTGGCGTAGTGATAGCGGCCGGGATGCGCGCGCAGCTCCGCCACCAGCTCCTGCGCGGTGCGCACGTTCCAGCCGCGCGTGGTGGCGGCGAGGGCGAGGGGGACGAAGACCGTCGGCGCGATGGCCGTCAGGTCGCGCAGTGGGTCATAGGGCAGGTTGCGATAGAGATGCACCGCGAGAGCGACGGCCGAGAGCGCGGCACAGACCAGCGTGTAGCCATCCGGCGCCGAGCGCGCGACGAAGTTAGTGCCGACTGTGCCGCCGCTGCCGACGCGGTTCTCCACCACGACCGGCTGGCCGAGGATCTCGGAAAGCTTGGGCGCCAGCACGCGCATCGTCACGTCGGTCGCGCCGCCCGTGCCGTAGGGCACGATCACGCGGATCGGTCGGCTGGGGAAGGCGTCCTGCGCGCGCAGCAGGCCGGGCACGGCGAGCCCGGTGACGGACAGCGCAAGCAGGCCGCGGCGGCCGGGCCCTTGCGGCTGGTGTGGATCACGCATGCGCAGCCCTCCTTCCTCGTGGTGCGATCCTCACGGCCGCAGCAGCGCCGTGACCTCCTCCATGCGGTTCAGCGTCTCGAAGCGCTCGAGCCGCGCCAGCGCCTGCTCCGCGCGATGCGGCGCCAGCGCGTCGCGCGCGCAGTCCAGGAACTTGGCGCCGAGCTCGTCCTCGGCGAGCGGATCGCCGGGATGGCCGTGCGGCGTGATGCGTGCCTCTCGCCGTGTCCCGCCGTCGGCCAGGGTCACGTGCAGCGTCGCGCGCTCCGTCATCTCCGTCACCGGCCTGTCGCCGCGCAGCTCCGGATCGACGCGCATCTCGATGCGCTCCATCAGCGCGGCGACGGAAGGGCGGGCGATCGCGTCCTCGGTGAAGCTCGCCATGGTGAGCGAGCCGTCCTCCAGAGTCGCGGCCAGGCAGTAGGGCAGGCTGAACCGCGCCTCGGCGGGGCTGGTCGGCACGCGGTAGCGCAGGTTCGCGGCCGCGACCTCGGAGACCAGCGCCTCGATCTGGGCCACCTCCGCGGCGCGCGGGCGCAGTGCGCGCAGCGCGTCCACCGGGCGGTGGGTGGAGGCGCAGCAGGGATAGGCCTTCAGCCACACGCCGTACTGCTCCATGGCGGAGGGCCGGCCCAGCCGGTCGGCCAGGCCCGCGAAGCCCGGCGCGGACTCGCCCGCCATCAGCTCCAGGTAGCCCCACTTGCCCTCGAAGGGCTCGGCGATGCCTTCCACGCCGGCTGCGGCCATTTGCGCGGCCATCATGCCGTTCTGCGCGGCCAGCCCGGCGTGCAACGGCTTGGCCACGGTGCCGAACTGGCGCTTCGACCCGCCGGCCATGCTGGTGGAGAGCGAGATCGCCATCGCCATCGCGTGCGGATCCAGCCGCAGCAGCCGCCCGCAGGCCGCCGCCACGCCCGGGCTGCCGAGGGAGAGCGTGGTGTGCCAGCCCCGCCGGTAATGCTCGAGGTTCATCGCCTCGCCCAGCCGCGCCAGCACCTCGAAGCCGACGAGATAGGCATCCACCATGTCCGACGCGCTCGCGCCCGTGGCCTCGGCCAATGCCAGCAGTGCCGGCACCAGCGCGGCGGAGGGATGCGACATCGAGGGCTCGAGCACGTCGTCGTAGTCGATGGCATGTGCCGCCGTGCCGTTGACCAGCGCGGCGGCGGGGGCGGGCAGGCCCTCGTGGCTGCCGGCGACGAAGCAGCCGCCCGCGGCCCAGCCCGATGCGGCGCGGCGCACCGCGCGCACGCCGGGCTCGTTCTGCCCGGCCAGCATCACCGCGAGCGTGTCGAGGATG
>NZ_JAPSMD010000269.1 GCF_027856955.1 Falsiroseomonas oryzae
ACGATGGGAATCGCCGTATGAAGCTCGCCAGCTTCCGTCACGCCGGGACCGCCAGCTGGGGTGTCGTCGGCGAGGGCGTCATCCACGACGTCGGCGCCGTGCTGCGCGGACGCCTGCCGGACCTGCGCTCGGCCATCGCCGCTGGCGCGCTGGCCGCGGCGCGGGAGGCCGCCGCGGGTGCGCCGCGCATCGCGCTGGACGCAATCGAATGGCTGCCGGTCATCCCGAACCCCGACAAGATCCTGTGCATCGGGCTGAACTACGAGGAGCACCGGAAGGAGACCGGACGCTCGGTCGTGGGCAACCCCACCATCTTCACGCGCTTCGCCAACAGCCAGGTCGGGCACCTCGCGCCGCTGGTGCGCCCGAAGGTCTCGACCGATTTCGACTACGAGGGCGAGCTGGCGGTGATCATCGGCACCGCCTGCCGGCATGTCGCGAAGGGCGACGCCTTCGCGCAGGTGGCGGGCTATGCCTGCTACAACGACGGCAGCGTGCGCGACTGGCAGCGCCACACGCACCAGTTCACGCCGGGCAAGAACTTCGTCGGCACCGGTCCCTTCGGACCGTGGATGGTGACGCCGGACGAGGTGGGGGAGATCGGGCCGCAGCGCCTGGTCACGCGCGTGAACGGCCAGGTCGTGCAGGATGCGACGCTGGGCGAGATGCTGTTCGATATCCCGACGCAGATCGCCTACTGCTCCACCTTCACGCGGCTCGAGCCGGGCGACGTGATCGCCACCGGCACGCCGGGCGGGGTGGGGGCGAAGCGCACGCCGCCGCTCTGGCTGAAGCCGGGCGACGTGGTGGAGGTGGAGATCGACCGCGTCGGGCTGCTGCGCAACACGGTCGCCGACGAAGCCTGACGCGCCGGACAACGGGAGGGGAACGGGAATGAGCAAGCAGATGATCGCACGGCGCACGCTGCTCGGCGCCGCGCTGGCGCTGCCCGCGCTGCCGGCGCGCGCGCAGTCGGACTGGCCGCGCCGGCCCATCCGCATCATCGTCGCCCAGCCGCCGGGCGGCAACCTGGACATCCTGGTGCGTGCCATCGCGGAAGGGCTGCGGCAGGAGCTGAACACCTCCGTCGTTGTGGAGAACCGCGCCGGCGGCAACGGCGTGATCGGGCTGGAGGCCTGCGCCCAGGCCACGCCGGACGGCACCACCTTCTGCGCCGTCAACATCGAGAACATGGCCAGCGTGCCACATGTGGAACCCGAGCTCTTCGCGCGCTACGCGTCGCTGCGCCCGGTGTCGCAGATGGCCAGCGCGCGCAGCGTCATCGTCTCCTCGCTCGACACGCCGGCCGGCGACCTGCGCGACTTCGTCGCCTGGGCGCGCGGGCGGCAGGGGCTGAACTACGGCTCATCCGGCAGCGGATCCGCGCAGCAGCTGCTGTTCGAATGGATGAAGGCGCGCGACGGGCTGCAGATCGAGCACATCCCCTTCCGCGGCATCGGCGATGCGTTCCGGGAGCTGGTCGGCGGCCGTGTCCAGCTCAGCTACGGCGCGCTGGCGCTCGCGCTGCCGCAGATCCGCCAGGGCCGTATCCGCCCGCTGGCCGTGCTGGGCAGCCAGCGCCTGGCGGAACTGCCGGACACCCCCTCGCTCGGCGAGCTCGGCTACGCCTTCCCCTATGCCGGCCCGTGGTGGGGCCTGTGCGCGCCGGGCGCCACGCCGGACGCCATCGTGCAGCGCATGTCGGCCGCCGTGCGCAACGTCGTCCGCAACGAGGACTTCGCCGCGCGGATGCTGGCGCCGCAGTATTTCAACGGCATCGGCTCCACGCCGGAGGAGTTCGCCGACGTCATCACGCGGGAACGCGCTGCGAGCCTGGAGCTGGTGCGCCTGGCCGGGCTGGTGCCGGGGCGCTGACGCGATTCAGCCTGCCGCGTCGGCCGTGCCGACGCGGTAGGTCTCGGCCGCGGTGCCGTGGAACAGCCGCAGCCGCTCGGCCCACGGCAACGCACCGGTGATCGCGCGCATGCCCGCGAGGATCTCCGCGAAGCCGGCAACCAGCCCGTCCACCGGGTAGTTGCTGGCCCACATGCAGCGCGCGGCGCCGAACAGCCGCACCGCCTCCAGCACCACCCAGCCGTTCAGCTCCGGCGTCCAGCGCTGGCCTGGCACGCAGATGCCGGACAGCTTGACGCGGATGTTCGGCGCGTCGGAGAGGCGCGCCATCGCTTCCCGCCAGCCGGCCAGGCCCGCGGCGCTTCGGTCCGCCGGCAGGCCCAGGTGGTTCAGCACGATCAGCGTGCCGGGAAAGTCGTGCGCCAGTTCCAGCGCGTCGGGCAGGTGCCACCATGGCGTCTGCAACTCGAAGAACAGGGGGCTCTCCGCCAGCACGCGATAGCCGGCCCGCCAGCGCGGGCAGCGCATCGAACCGGGGATGCGGTGCGCCGGGTCGTATGCGGCGGCGCTGCTGACGCCGCGCGGCTTGTGGCGCAGGCTGCGCACGAGCGGGAAGCCGGCCTGCGCGGCGATGATGGCCGGCGCGTCGTCGCGGTCCAGGAAGGCAGCGCCGGCCATCGCCTGCGGCAGCCCTTCGCGCGCCGCGACCGCGTGCACCCAGCGCGTCTCGCGCAGCGGGTCGGCGGGGTCGTGCTCGGCTTCCATGTAGACGGTCGCGACGATGTTCTGCCCGGCGGCGTCGCGGCGATAGTCGGCCGGCATGTAGGTGCGCCGCAGCGGGCGGCTGTCGCCGTAGCGGAAGGGCGGCGGCGGCTCCTCCGACAGCCAGGGATGGCGGTTCGCCTGCAGGTCCCAGATGTGGTGGTGCGCGTCGATCACCGGCAGGTCGGCGTCGTCGCCTGTGGCGAGGTATCGCTCGGGCGAGGGCGGCATGGGTCGGCTCATCCGTCCGGGCGATACAGCCGCAGGATCGCGGCGCTGTCGGCCATGCCGTTGCCCTGCGCGACGAATTCCGCATAGCGCCGCGCCGCGGCGGCGACCACGGGCAGGTCCGCACCCAGGCCTTCGGCGAAGGTGCGCACCGCCTGCATGTCCTTCAGCAGCTGGCGCGCATAGCCGGCCGGCGGATCGAAGCGGCGCTGCTGCATCTGCGGCCAGATCCGGCGCAGCAATTCGCTGTCGGCAAAGCCGCCGGCGAGGCAGCCGGGCAGGGCGGCGGCGTCGATGCCGGCAGCTTCCGCCAGGGCCAGCGCCTCCGCCATCAGCACGAAGCCGGTGCCGACGATGGCCTGGTTGATCACCTTGGTGGTCTGCCCCGCGCCGACCGGGCCCATGCGTGTGACGTTGCCGGCCAGGTCGCGCAGTACCGGCATGGCTGTCGCGACATCCTGCTCGGTGCCGCCGGCCATCACCGTCAGGCTGCCCGCGCGCGCCGCATGCGGCCCGCCGGAGACCGGCGCATCCACCCAGCCCATGCCGGTGCGCGCGCGCAGTTCGCCTGCCATCGAACGCGTCGCGGCGGGATCGGCAGTGGAGAGGTCGACCAGCAGCTTGCCCTGCGGCTCCGCTGCCTGGGCCACGCCCTGCGGCCCGAACACCACGCTGCGGACGGCTTCCGTGTGCAGCACGCAGAGCATGACGAGGTCGCTGGCCGCGGCCACGGCGGCCGGGCTTTCGGCAGCGACCGCGCCATGCGGCACCACCGTCGCCAGACGCTCCGGCTCCAGGTTCCAGACGGTGACGGGGCCGTAGCCGCGGTCCAGCAGGCGACGCACCATCGCCTCGCCCATGATGCCGATACCGATGAAGCCGATGCGCATGGGGGCTGCTCACGCCGTCCTTCGTTGTGCCGCGCGGCGCAGCCAGCGCAGCAGCGGCCAAAGCCACACGAGCAGCGTGAAGACCGCCAGCGCCGTCGCGACCGGGCGCTCGAAGAAGCGCGTCAGGTCGCCCTGCACCTTGATCAGCGAGGTCATCAGGTGCTCTTCCACCAGCCGGCCCATCACCATGCCCAGCACGGCCGGGCCGACGGGATAGCCGTTCTCCTCCATCCAGTAGCCCACCAGGCCGCAGGCCAGCATGACGCCCACGCCGAACAGGCTGTTGTCCACCGCATAGGCGCCGAGGCAGGCGAACAGCAGCAGCGGCGCCATCAGCAGCTTGCGCGGCAGGCGCAGGATCGGCACCGCGGCGCGGATGGCCAGCCAGCCCAGCGGGATCATCAGCAGGTTGGCGACGAAGAAGGCCAGGAACACGGCATAGAGGACGTGCGCGTTCTCGAGGAAGATCGAGGGGCCGGGCGTGACGTTCTTCAGGTAGAGCACCGCGATGGCGATGGCGGTGATGGTGTCGCCCGGGATGGCGAAGACCAGCGCCGGGATCCAGGCGCCGGACAGCGCGGCGTTGTTCGCGCTGGTGGCGTCCACGATGCCTTCCACGCTGTCGCGGCTCCACGCCTGCGGATCCTTCGACATGCGGCGCGAGACGGCATAGCTGGTCCAGGCGGCGGTGTCCGCGCCCGCGCCCGGCAGCGCGCCGACCGCGGTGCCGAGCAGGCCGGAGCGCAGGAAGTTCCAGCGCCACCGCAGCACCGCCCCGCCCATGCCGGCGAAGATGCGCGCGGCCTGCGCCACCGGCTTGGCGCCATCCGCGTCGGGCGCCCGCATGGTGCGGATGATCTCCGGCAGGGCGAAGAAGCCGATCAGCGCGGCGACGAAGGGGATGCCGTCCAGCAGGTCGGGCTCGCCGAAGGTGAAGCGCGGGAAGCCGGAGGTGTAGTCGCGGCCGACGGTGGCCAGCAGCAGGCCGAACAGCAGCGCGGCCGCGCCCTTCGCCACGTTGTCGCCGACCACGAAGACCGCGCAGGACAGGCCCAGAACCGCCAGCCAGAAGAACTCGAAGGAGGAAAGGTTGAGCGCATAGTCCGCCAGCGTCGGCGCCGCGGCGACCAGCACGATGGTGCCGAGGATGCCGCCGAGCGCGGAGAACACCAGGTTGACGCCCAGCACCTCGCCGGCGCGGCCGGCCATGGCCAGCCGGTAGGAATGGTCCACATAGGCGGCCGAGGCCGGCGTGCCCGGCAGGCGCAGCAGCGTGCCCGGGATGTCGCCGGCGAAGATCGCCATCGCCGTCGCCGAGACGATGGCCGCGATGGCCGAGACCGGGTCCAGGAACATCGCGAAGGGCACCAGCAGCGCGGTGGCCATCGTCGCCGTCAGGCCGGGGATGAAGCCGACCACCAGGCCGAAGACGGAGGAGAGCAGGATGGTCAGCAGCACCTCGGGATCGGCGATCATCCCGACGGCGCGTGCGAGGGCTTCCATGCGGCGACGTCCTCAGTACGGCAGGAAGCCGAGCGGTCCGCGCGGCAGCGGCACGCGCAGCAGCATCGCGAACAGCACCCAGGTGACGGCGGCGAAGCCGAGGCCGGCCAGCAGCGCCACCAGGGGCCTCGCGCCGCCCAGCACCAGCAGCGCGGCGCCCAGGCCGAAGGCGATCAGCGGCCAGCCGGCCACGTCCCAGGCCAGCACGACGACCAGCGGTGCCAGCGCATAGGCGATGCCGGCGATCCGGCCGCGCGCCGTGACCGGTTCGGCGCGCGGGCCGGGCGCCTGCAGCGCCACCCCGATGGCGCAGGCCACCAGCGCAGCGCCCAGCAGCGTCGGGAACAGCGCCGGGCCGTAGGCCTGGCCCGGGATGGGCGGGAAGTCGCGGGCCAGCAGGATCGCCGCCAGCCCGACGACCGCCACGGGCAGCGCCGCGGCGATGCGGCGCATCGCCTCAGCCACGCGCCAGCCCGGCCTCGCGCAGCAGGCGGCCATAGGTGTTCAGCTGCTGCTCCAGGATCGCCTCCCAGGCATCGGGCTGGCGGTTCACCGCACGGATGGTGCGCTGGCGCATGGCCGACTGGAACTCGTCGCTGGCATGCACCTTGGACAGCGTCTCGCCCAGGCGCGTGCGGATCTCCGCGGGCAGCGCGCGCGGGCCGCCCATGCCGTGCACCACGGCGAAGGTCCAGTCGATGCCGACTTCCTCCTTCAGCGTCGGGATGTCCGGGAACTGCTCGGCGCGGGCATCGCCCATCAGCGCGAGGGTGCGCACGCGCTGCGCTTCCAGCAGCGCGCGCGCCTCGGCCAGCGAGGAGGTGGAGAATTCCGAGCCGCCCGCCGCAACATCCTGGTGGCCCAGCGTGCCGCCCTGCGCCGGCACCCAGATCACGCTGCGCGGGTCCAGGCGCAGCGCGTCCATCATGCCGAGGAAGCCGACATGCCAGTTCACGCCCGGCGCCGCGCCGGTGCCGCGCAGCCGGCCGGGATTCGCCTTGATTGCGTCCAGCAGGTCCGAGAGCTTCCGGTAGGGCCCGTCGGCCTTCACCGTCACGCTGCCGACGATCTCGTTGGTCTGGCCGATCTTGGCGAAGTCGCGATGCGTCAGGCGGGACTGGCCGAGATGCGTGTAGAAGGACAGGTCGTTGGTGATCATCCCGATCGTGTAGCCATCGGGCTGCGCGCGCGCGATCGCCTCATGGCCCGTGATGCCGCCGCCGCCGGCGCGGTTCACCACGTTGATGCTGCCGCGCAGCTCGCGCTCCATCAGCGGGGCCAGCGTGCGGGCCACGATGTCCGTGCCGCCGCCGGCGGGGTAGGGGACGATCAGCGTGATCGGCCGGTCGGGCCAGGCGGCGAGCGCCTTCCCCCCGACCGCGAAGCTGGCGAGACCGGCGCCAAGCGTGGCGCGGCGCGTGATGCGCATGGACATGTTCCTCTTCCTCCCACTCGTGTCGTTGGTGCGCAGCCTATCCGCGCTGCGCGCGGCCTGTCACCCGGCCGCCGGGAACATGCGGTCCTGCTCCGCGCGCAACTGCCACAGAAGGCTGTCGGCCGGATGCTCGAGGTCGTCGCAGGTCAGCATCGCGCCGGCGGCCAGCGGGCGGCGCAGGCGCTGGCCGACGGCCATGTAGTAGGGCACGGGCGCCGCGCCCGCCGCCGGCGTCGCCGGCAGCAACAGCGCGTCCAGCCCCGGCACCACGTGGCGGTTGCCCTCGATCGCCAGCAGGTGCCCCGCCCGAAGGTCGCGCGTCGCCCGTGCCACCAGGTCGGTGACAGGCCGGTAGGCGTCGTCCGGCACGGTGTGGCCGAGCCGCCCCGCCGCCATGGCGGAGATCGGCGCCTCCACGCCCAGCAGGTGCGAGGGGTTGTAGATCAGCGCTCGGCGCCGGTCGCGCGAGACCGGGATGCCCTTGCCGGCGAAGAGGTCGCCGGTGCGCCGGTCCGCCAGCTCCACCACCACGAACACGCCGCCGGCGAAGGAGGCCTCGTCCGGCCGGCGCAGGCAGTTGAACACGTCGAGCACGCCGCCGCGCTCCAGCAGGCCCCCGGCGCTGCGCAGGCCGTACAGCTCCGGCAGTTCCGGCGTGCGCGCCAGCGGCGCGTGGAAGTCGGGCCGCGCCGACGGCATGCCGGTGGCGTTGGCGACCAGCGCCATCTCGCAGTAGTCGGGCACGGTGCGCTGCGGCAGCGCGGCGAGCGCCGCGGCGCGCGCGGCGAT
>NZ_JAPSMD010000270.1 GCF_027856955.1 Falsiroseomonas oryzae
CGCGATCTCGCGGATCCGCAGTCTCAGGGGCGCCTGGTCGTCACGGCTCGAGCGGTAGCGCTGCGACGAGCGGTGGAAGCGCAGCGCCGCGCAGCCTCGCCGTTCGCTCACCCCGAACCGGTCCTGCACGTGCCGGACCAGCTCGCGACGACGACCAGGCGTTACGGCTTTTTGCCAGAACCTCCTGCAGCATGTACATCCGCCGCGCCATGCCCTACCCGGCGCCGCAGAGCCTGACCAACGACGAGTACTACGCGATCACGGCCTACGTCCTTTTCCTGAACGAGTTGATCCCGGACGACGCGGAGATCGACCGGGAGACTCTGTCGCGCGTGCAGATGCCGAACCGCGACGGCTTTGTGCTGGAGGCGCGGCCCGACACGCCGGACGAGGCCTGCATGACGAACTGCCGGCAGGGGCGCCCCATCACGGTGACCGGCGACAGCCGTCGCTTCGTCGAGCCCGGCTCCGGCTCTGGCTTCAGCGAGCCGCAATGAGGCGGGAAGACGTGGCGCTGGAGTTGCCCCGCTGCGGCGGCCCAGCAGGTCGCACTCGGGGGTAGGGATCGTTGCGCACGGCATCGCGGGCGCGTCGCGCCACCGTCGGCGCGGCCATCCCGACCTCGGCCGTGGCGCTGCCGCCGGACGGGGCCCACGCGGAGGCGCGGCTATCCTGCGCCGCCGCGTAGCCGCGCAGCACCTGCCATGCATCGCGCAGACGCTGCATCACTTGATTCTCTCCTGCGAGAAGCTGGCCAGCGTCACGGACGGACGGCGCGCGATGACCCGTCTGCGGCACAATCAACCGCTGCCCTGGGTTTTTGCCAGAACGGGGCGCTTCGATGGATGGCCCACGAAGCCGACGCGCGGCCTCGTCGCTACGACGGCCTATAAGCTGGGCAAGAACGCGGCTCCGCACATGACGCGATGGTGCAGGGGCTTCTGCGCAAGCGAAGAGGGATCCAGATGATCTTCACCTAACCGTCGTTCAGCTCGCTTGGCGCTCACTAAAAGCATCGTCCGCCATTTCGCTCCGCTATCGCCTCGCACCTGCTTTGGGAGCAATCGTCTTGCTGCCTGAAGACCAAGGAGCGCTGTGCTGAGAATGAGCAGAGCGGCAGGTTCCGGCACTTCAATACCTCCGCTGCCGCCGTTCGCTAGACGCAGATGCTCCTCCGCCCACGGGGACACCGCACCGGACAAGAAGGAGCTGTTCAGGTCCTGAACGAGGAGGTGGAGGTCGAGGAGCGGAAGAGGGCTGCTGTTCCCGCCGAGGACACGATCGGCCAAGCCGAGAAGCTGGGACACGGTGAGCCCGTTCAGCGCGGCCGTTGATCCGCGCAGGTTGTCCAGGACAAGTTCGCCGAAGCCGGTAGCGGCCGGGCGGGCCAAGAGGCTCGCCGCCGAGAAATCCACGTTCAGGTGCAGCCCGACTACTTCTCCGCCGAAGAAGCCGGACGCACTCGACGTCGGGTTGAGGAGGTCCGCTACCAGTTGGCCGATGGGGCCAATGGGCGGCAGGTATGTCATGACGGCATTGGCTGTGGTGAAGAGCATCGAGAACCCAAGGCTGCCCGGTATGCCGACTTCAAACAGCCCGCCACTATAGACAGAGGCATAGTTCGTCGATAGCAGAAGGTTGGCACTGTTTGCCGGCGTACCCCAGGCGACTTGAGTATATGTTTCGAAGTCGCCATTCTGGGGGAGAAGAGCTGCGCGCGCGGTTCCCCACGTCAGCGAGCACACAACGACGGCGAGTACCGCCGCCCGGATGGCATCGCGCATCATTGCTCCTCCCAGACCTGTGGAAGCGAGGGTATGCAGGCGACCGAATGCGGTCCGATAAGCATCTTGATCCGCTGATCCTGCATCAGGCAAAATAATAATTCGGGCGACGGACCCTTCGCTCCGATCGGTACCCCCGAGAAGGCGCTGGTCTCCGCGGACTGGCACCGCTGGACACGCGCGGAACGAGGCTCGGCAAGAGCAGGCGCCGAAGTTCAGGCGCGGACGGATCCTTGGATTCGGCGCTTGCCTGCGCGCTCTCGAAGCACCGCGGACGGCGCTGGCGGCGGACGCGTCCGATCATCTGCTTCCCCCGCGCGAGAAGCTGGCGAAGGTGATGCTGGGGCGGCGCGCCGCCGTCATCTGCGCGCCGCGCAGGACGGCGAGCGCGCGGCCGAGCTCATCGAGGCTGCTGTATTCCACGGTGCGTCCGTCGAAGGTCACGCGCGTGGTGCCGCCGGTATAGGCTGCCGCGAGCGCGGCGGCGCGGCTGCCGGCGGGCTGCGCCAGCGCCCAGGCGAGGACGGTCGGGTCCATGCTCGTCCTCTCTGTTCAGCGCAGCCAGCCGCTGCGCGGCGCGAGCCAACCCCGCGGGCGATGGGTGTCGGGCGCGACCGGCGGTGGCGCCGGCGGCGCGACATTCCCGCCGGTGGGCATCTCGCGCGGCTGGAGCGGGGCGTTGGCGACGTCCTCGCGCAGCCGCGCCCAGAAGCGCTCACCGTAGCGGTCGGCGCCGAGCAGCCAGAGCGCCGCGCGCGCCAGCACCGCGCAGTCCAGCGCCTCGTTCCTCTCGCGCAGCTTCGCCCATTCCTGCCGCGCGAAGCCGCGCCGGTCCTTCGCCGTGCGCAGCTGCTCGGCGACCAGTTGCTTCACCCACTCCGCCTCGATCCCCTGCGGCAAGTGCACCCAGCCAGGCGGGAAGTCCTCGGCGTCGCCGCGACCAAGCCAGAGGCGGCGATACAGATCGGCCTTCCAGGTGGAGACTGATACCCGGCTTATGAAATCCTGACCGACCGCAGGTAGGCGTAATCGGTCAGGGATGCGACGCGGCCCCGCTCGTCGATGAGGCGGTTCCAGGCGTCGCAGCAGCCGTCGATGACGGCACCGAGGTCGGCGAAGAGGCGATGCGAGATGAAGCGCTCTCGCAGGTAGAGCCAGACGCGCTCGACTGGGTTCAGGTCAGGGCTGTAGGGCGGCAGGAAGACGAGGCTGACGTTGTCGGGCACTGCGATGTCCTTCGCCGTGTGCCAGCCTGCTCCGTCGAGCAGCAGGGCGACATGGACGCCCTCCGGCAGGCTCGCCCCGAAGCGCTGGAGGAAAGCGGCCATGGCGGCGGCGCTGGTCTCGGTCAGCACGAGGGCGAAGGCCTTGTCTGTGCCGGGCCGGACGGCGGCGTAGATCCAGGCCGAGGCATAGCGGCGGTCGATGATGCCGACCGGGCGGACGCCGCGCTCGAACCAGACCCGCGTGCCGCGCCCTTTCTGGCCGACGCGGGCCTCGTCCTGGCACCAGAGTTGCAACTCCTTGTCGGGATGACGGCGGGCGATCTCGCTCAGCGCGGCTGCAAGGCCCCCTTTTGGAAGCGCCGCTGCGCCGTTGTGTCGGTCAGCGGGTGTCGTGGCCGGGTCTTCTGCCAGGACAGCCCGAGCGACTTCACCAGCCGCAGCATGCCGCCCTTGCGGTAGACGACGCCGAAGCGCTCCTCGGCCAAGCGGCAGAGGTCGACCACCCGCCAGGCCGAGACGCCGTCGCGCTCCGGATCGAGGCCGCGGAGGATCAGCGCTTTGAAGGCCGCCTGCTGGCCGTCGGTCATCCGTGCCGGGCGGCCGGGACGCGGGGCGTCGCGCAGGCCATCAATGCCCTCGGCGTTGAAGCGGATCACCCAGTCCCGCAGCGTCTGGCGGTCCATCCCGGCAGCGCGCGCCGCCGCCTCCCGGCTCATGCCGTCCAGCGCGTTGGCCAGCGCTATCAGCCGCGCCGCCACCCGACCGTCGCTCTCTTGTCGGGCCAGGCGGCGCAGGTCCGCCGCCTCCAAGTCCGTCCGGATCGCCAGCGGCGCTCCCACCGTCATGCCCTCCGAGATGCCGGAGGACACCGCATCACGCCCGCTCGTCTCGCACCCTACACAGGCGAGTCTGCATTTCACGAGCCGGGTATGGGACCGTCCAGAGCTTCAGGCCGCGCCGCAGCTTGCGCCCGTCGACCAGCGCATCGACCGGCGTCGGGCCCTGGACGGGCTGGGCACGGTTCCAGCCGTCCACGCCTTTGGTCGGTGCGATGCGCGGGTCGTGCAGCCGGCGAAGATGGCCGTAGACCGCCGCGGTGTCCCGCCCACCGGTGTTGACGCAGAGGCGGGCGATGCGCATCGCGCCGCCGCCCAGGCGCGGCCAGTCCCGCGCGAGCAGCGCCGCCAGAGCGTCCCACGGCCCCCGCTCGCGCGGACTGCCTGGGACGACCACGTGATCGACGAGCCAGGAGGTGTAGCCTTCCGCCCAGCCCCAGACGTCGCACTCGAGGCGGTCGTCCTGCACGTCGACGCCGGCGGTCAGCACCAGCGCGCCGGTGGGCACCATGCCCATCCGGAAATCCTCGCGACGCTCGACCAGGCGCTCCCAATCCGGCGCCTCGCCCTGCTCCTGCCAAGTCTCGCCCAGCACCGTGTTCTTGAACGTCTTGAGGTCTTCAGGCTTGCCCTGCGCCGCCTCCCAATCGCGGGCGATCTGCTCCCAGGAGAGCCAGCCCACCGGCAAGTAGAGCGCCGAGATGTGGAAGCCGACCGTGTGCGGATCCTCGGAGGTGGCCGTTGCCCGCCACTCGCCTCCGGCCAGCATGGCCGTCTTGTGATGCTCTTCGATCGGCTCGTCGCAGGTCTCGCAGTGATACCGCGCCGAGCGCGGATCGCCCTTCTCCCAGCGCAGCCGCTCGAACCGCAGCCACTGCATCTCCCCGCAGTGGGGACACGGCACGAAGAACCGCCGCTGGTCCGAACCGGCATCTTCCCGTTCGATGCGGCTGCGTCCGGCGATCGTTGGCGTCGACACGAGAAAGGCTTTCCGGCGCCAGCCGAAGGTCCGGGCCCGCGCCTCGGCCAGCGCGATCGGATCGCCTTCGCCCTCGACGTCGCCGGGATAGGCGTCGATCTCGTCAAGGAACAGGAACCGCGCCGTCATCGAGCGGAGCCCGACAGCGCTGTTCGCCCCGGTGAGCACCAGGATGCCGCCGGGGAATTCCTTAGACAGCAGCGTGTTGCCGGTGTCGCGGGCGCGGGCCGGCGCGACCCGCTCCCGGATCGCTGGTGTCTCCTCCACCAGCGGGTCGATGCGCTGATCGGAGAAGCGCTTGGCGAGCTCCGTCGTCGGCTGTACCGCGAGCATCGGCCCCGGCGCGTGGTGGATGACGTAGCCGATCCAATTATTGCCGCACTCGGTGCCCCCGACCTGCGCCCCCTTCATGAAAACCACCCGACGCGCGGCCTGCGCCGGCGACAGCGCATCCATGATCTCGCGCAGGTAGGGCGTGCGCACGGTGCGCCATGGGCCTGGTTCCGCGGATCCGCGTGAGCCGAGCACGCGATGCTTGTCCGCCCACTCTGACACGAGCAGCGCCGGCTCGGGCGCCATGCCGTCGCGCCATGCCTGCAGGATCTCGGCATCGCCGTCGAAGCGGCCGAGCTCCTCCAGCAGATGTTCGCCCGCCATCAGCCGACGCTCACCCGGACATCGTGCCGAGCCGCGAGATGCTCGCGCAGGCGCGTGTCCATCATCGTCTGTAGCCGATGCGCGTCGACACCGAGCTCGGCCGCCATCTCAGCGGTGACGCGGGCTGGCCAGGCGAGGATGGCATCGCGCTCCTCCTTGGCGAGCCGGTGGACCAGCAGCAGCGCACGGGCCTTGTCGACCAGCTTCCCCTTGCGCTCATCGAGCCGCAGCCTGCGCTCCTGCGCCTTCAGCACCTCGTTCGCCGTGCGCGCATCGTGGAAGGTGTTCTGCGCTGCGCGCGGCAGCGGATCGGCGGTCGGCGGTGCGATCGATGTTGGTGCCACGGGCCGCAGTCCTGCCGGCGTCGGCTGCGCGAACGTCGCGGTCTTCCGGACGGGATCGCTGCTGTCGGCCAGCCGCGCCCGAACCTTCTCGAAGTCCCAGGCGCCGTCCGCCTCCGGTGCGATTCGGCCGGCACGCTGCGCCTTTTGCAGCGCCGTGTGGGAGACGCCGAGGCGGCGCGCCACCTCGCGCTGCGAGGCCACGCGGCCCGGCTGCGCCGTGAAGATCATGATCTAATCAAGATCCTGCTTAGCCGCCTACCATAACCGGACCGCTGGCAGCGGCTCGGTCTGCAGCGAAATCGAAATGATCCGAGGCATGCGGTCGACTGTGGCCGGCCGTGCTGAGAGGCTGTCTCGAAACGATGTCGATATAAGCCGTCGCTAGGCTGGATGGCCGGGTTGCGGGCAAACCGCACGCGGCGCCGCACTGCGCGCCACTCCAACACCCCGTGGAGGCGCAGATTTCAGGCGATCGCACATGGCTCAGTCTGCTACATTACTATTGAAGATGTGCGTTGCCGAAGGATCGGACAGGACTTGAGGATGCAGAGCTCCCGGCGTTTCGCCCTTCTCGTCATCCTGGCTGCGGCCCTGTTTACCAGCGGCCCCGAGGCCCGGGCCCAGCCGAACCCGAACGATCCCTCGGCTCTCCTGGCGGCCTGGGCGGAGGCATATAGTTCCATGGATGCCCCGCGGATTGCAGCCCTCTACACGGAGGAAGCACGCTATTGGGGCATTACCAGTCGAGAGCAAAGCGTTGGCCGCGCGGCGATACAAGCCAGCTTCGGCCGTCCGCGTGAAGGCGTGACTGCGGTCGGGGTGACCTATGGCTCGCATGGTGTGACGCGCCTGAGCGAGAGTGCCGCGGTGGCTTCCGGCCACTGGGTGTTCCGCATGACGCTGGCCAATGGCAGCGAGCGGCAAGCGCCGGCCCGCTTCAGCATCACCATGACCCGGCTGGCCGACGGCGCGTGGCGCATCGCCGATCACCATTCCTCCTTTTTGCCGACGCCCACACGGCCTTAGCGGCTCTCTGCAGACAGCGCCGGTATGACCCGACGCGGGGGCTGGATGGCCGGGCTGCATCGTGATTCGACCGGGTTGCGACACCTTGGACGGACGACCCGATGTGGACCCCGGCCACGCGGCAGCAGCACAGCCGCACGGGCCTTCGCTATGCGAGCGACCTGACCGACGCGGAATGGGCGGTGCTGGAGCCGCTGTTGCCGCCCGCGCCGCGACGAGGACGGCGGCGGGCTTGGCCCGAGCGGGAGATCGTCAACGCGATCTTCTACGTCCTGCGCGCGGGCTGCGCGTGGCGCCTGTTGCCGGACTGCTTCCCGCCATGGCGGACAGTCTACCGCTGGTTCGCCCGGCTGCGCGACGGCGGCGTGCTGGAGTCGCTGAACCACCACCTCGTTATCCTCGACCGCGAGCGCGCCGGACGCGCCGCAAGCCCGACGGCAGGACCGGTTCGGGGTGAGCGAACGGCGAGGCTGCGCGGCGCTGCGCTTCCACCGCTCGTCGCAGCGCTACCGCTCGAGCCGTGACGACCAGGCGCCCCTGAGACTGCGGATCCGCGAGATCGCG
>NZ_JAPSMD010000271.1 GCF_027856955.1 Falsiroseomonas oryzae
CGCCGCTCCGCATCGCGCGCGCCCGGGCGCGGGAGCGCGGCCGTGGCCGGGAGGCGACGGCGCCGGGCGAGATCCCCGCGCGCGGCTGGCGCGACATCCTGTGGCGCGTGCTCTGGGCCATCCCGGACGACCGGGTGCTGTCCACCGCCGGCAGCGTCGCCTTCTTCGCGCTGCTCTCGGTCTTCCCGGCGCTGGCGACCGTGGTCTCGCTGTATGGCCTGTTCGCCGATGCGGCGAGCATCCGCACCCACCTCGCGCTGCTGGACGGGCTGGTGCCCGACGGCGTGTTGCTGCTGGTCGGCGACGAGCTCACGCGTGTCGCGCGACAGCGCGGCGACGCGCTGGGCATCGCCTTCGCCACCGCGCTGCTGCTGTCGCTGTGGAGCGCCAATTCCGGCGTCGCCGCGCTCTTCGATGCGCTGAACGTGGTGTACAAGGAACGCGAGCGGCGCAGCCTGCTGCGCTTCTATGGCACCACCTTCCTGTTCACGCTCGGCGGCGTGCTGTTCGTGCTGACGGCGGTGGCCGCGGTGGTGGTCCTGCCGGTCGCCTTCGGCCTGCTGGGCCTGGCGACGCAGGCGGAGCGGCTGATCGCGCTGCTGCGCTGGCCGGTGCTGCTGCTGGCGATCATGCTGGCGCTGTCGCTGGTCTATCGCTTCGGGCCCAGCCGCCGCGTCGCGAAGTGGCGCTGGGTGACCTGGGGCAGCGCCGTGGCGGCGGTGCTGTGGATCGTCGGCTCCGCGCTGTTCTCCTGGTACGTGGTCAGCTTCGACAGCTACAACCGGATCTACGGCTCGCTCGGCGCCGGCATCGGCTTCGTCAGCTGGATCTGGCTGTCGGTCGTCGTCGTGCTGGTCGGCGCCGAGCTGAATGCCGAGATGGAACACCAGACCGCCACCGACACCACGGAAGGCCGCCCGAAGCCGCTCGGCGCCCGCGGCGCGGTGGTGGCCGACACGGTGGGGGAGGCGGTGGTGGAGCGCGACGCGCCCTGAAAGCGCGGCCTCAGCGCGGCGCGGCCAGGTCCTCGATCAGCGCCTGCACGCGCGGCAGGTACTCCGCGACGGGCATGCGCAGGTTGGACTGCACCAGGATGAACTTCCGATGGCCGCCTTCGGCGCGGCACTCCGCCAACTGCGCGTCCAGCGCATCCATCGTCTTCACGTTGTAGACCCAGCTCTCTGGCGGCGTGTCCTCGACATGGTAGCCGACGTAGCCCTCCAGCACGCGGGTGGCCCAGCCGAGCAGATCGTATTCGCTGGGGAAGCTTTCGCGGAAGAAGCGCACGCGCCAATCGGTGTGACGCGAGTCCAGGTGGCGGCGCAGCGCCTGGCCGGTGCGCGTCAGGAAACGCGGCGCCTGGTGGATGTAGTTGAAGGCCCGGGCGGGCTCGAGCAGCGGTGCGCCGACTAGGATCTGTCGGGCGATCTCGAAGGCGAAATCCTCGTAGCTGGCCGCCGGTGTCTCCAGCAGGCGCAGCCGGCCGTCGGCGAAGAAATCCGCGGCCTCCATGCGGCCGCACAGCACGAGGTCGGAATCCAGGAACACCGCGGCGTCGTGGGGCAGGCGGCAGATCGCCTCGAGCTTGATGACCTGCTGCAGCTTCCAGCCCGTGAAGGGGCGCGCGCCCAGCTTCAGCCGCCAGCCGATCCGCTCCGCCACGCGGCCGCGCCAGGACCGCCAGAAGCGGCGTTCCGCTTCCACGGCGGCGGGCAGCAACTCGGCGGTCGGCACGATCTCCAGGTTGCGCTCCTGCCCGAAGCGGTCGCGGAACTGCGCGCAGTCCTCGGTGTCCACATAGGCGATGTGCGGGATGTCCGGCGAGAACAGCGCGAGGGAGCGGCGCAGCAGCGCGAAGCGCTCGATGTCGGGCGCGAAGCTCGGGGTCACGTAGCAGAGGCTGGGCACGGTCATCGGGCGCGCACCCAGGTGCGGCGCGGCTCCGGCCGGTCAGGTGAGCAGCGCAGGGAACCCCTCCTCGACGATGCGGCGATAGCGTCCGGCCAGCGCGGTCACCCGGCGCGACTCCCGCGCCGCGTGCAGGGCCGCCACCTGCCGGGCGTAGCGGCTCCCGTCCATGTCGCGCAGTATCGCCTCGACCGCCGCCTCGAAGCCGGCCTGGTCGTCGCAGAGCGCGCCGATGTCGCCGTATTCGGCGAAATACTGCTCGGAGAGCGGCACGCGGGAGACCAGGACCGGCTTGAGCCAGGTCAGCGCGTCCAGCAGCGCGCCGCTGGCCGACAGGTTGTAGTAGTCCTCCCGGAACGGCAGCAGCACGTAGTGCAGCCCGGCGAGCCTTTCGGTGAACTCGGCCCGCGACAACTGGCTGTGCGCCGGCGGATGCGCCAGCGCGGACAGGCGCGGATCGTCGGTGCCGTCCATGGCACGGCCGACATGGACGAATTCGACACGGTCGCCGAACCGCGCGCGCAGCCGCGTCGCCACGCCCAGGAAAAGGTCGAAGCCCTTGGCGGCGCTACCCAGGCCGACGAAGCCGATCCGCACTGGTCCGGCGAGGCGCGGATCGGCCGTGGCGGCGACCTCCGCGGTGTTGACGGGCAGGGGCAGGACGTCGGTGCGCGCGGCGACCGCGGGCAGGAGCCGGGCGAGTTCGGTCCGGATCGCCTCCTCCAGTACCAGGAAGCGGGTATGGACGGGCAGGGCGGCCTCCAGCGCGGCGCGGGTGTCCAGCGCCCGGGCCAGCGGGTTGCGCGGGCGCCAGCCGAAGGCGTCGTTCAGGTTGCCGTGCAGCCCGACCTGCACCGCGCAGCGCCGCCCGGCCAGCCGGCATGCCCAGGAGGCGGCGAAGACGCTGGTGCAGGTGGCTGAGATCAGCATGACCAGGCACGGCTCGTTCCGCGGCGCGGCGGCCAGCGCGGCACGGATGGTCTGCCATTCGCCGACCAGCCGGGACAGGGAGACGATGTGCGGGCGGCCGCGGTAGCGGTCGGAGAGGGCGATCGGCCTGAAATCCAGGTTGCGCAGCCCCGTCAGTTCCGGGTCGCGCTGCAATTCCTCCAGGTGCGACGGCTCGGCATGCATCACGACCCGCTGGCTCGGCCAGGCGCGCGCGATGATCTGCAGCGTCGCGCTGTTGCCGGGCGCATGGGTCGTGCCGGTCCAAGTCGTCTCGAAGACCAGGATCATTGCACGTGGGAGCCCCGTCCGGCTGTTCCGTGTCACCTATAGCGCGTAACCCCTTCGCACGGAACGAGACGGCATGCCACCCGATGTGCAGGGCGGATCACGCCCCGGCTGGGCAACCTGCCCATAGTCTCCCGCTTGAGGTGCCCCGCGTCGCCGCCGCATCCTGGCCGTGCGGTGTGGTGCCGCCGCTTGGGGGACCGGATGGTGGGACTTGCGAAGGGGATTGCGCCGGTCGCGCTGGCGGTGCTGCTGGCGCTGCTGCCGGCGCCAGAGGGGCTGCCGCAGCACGCCTGGTACTTCACCGCGATCTTCGCCGGCGTGGTGCTGGCGCTGGTGCTGGAACCGATACCCGGCGCCCTGATCGGGCTGGTCGGCGTGACCGTGGTGACGGTCCTGGCGCCCTGGGTCCTCTATGCCCCAGACCAACTGACCCGGCCGGGCTTCCGGGCGGCCAACGCCGCCCTGTCCTGGGCGCTGTCGGGCTTCGCCAACGGGACGGTCTGGCTGATCTTCGCTGCCTTCATGTTCGCGCTGGGCTACGACAAGTCGGGGCTCGGCCGGCGAATCGCGCTGCTGCTGGTCCGCGCACTGGGGCGACGGACGCTGACGCTGGGCTATGCCATCGCCCTGGCCGACCTTGCGCTGGCGCCCTTCACGCCGTCCAACACCGCGCGGTCGGGCGGCACGATCTACCCCATCGTGCGCAACCTGCCGCCGCTCTACGATTCGAAGCCGGACGACCCGTCCGCGCGGCGGATCGGCGGCTACGTGATGTGGACGGCCATCGCGGCCACCTGCGTCACCTCCTCCATGTTCCTCACCGCCCTGGCGCCGAACCTGCTGGCGGTGGAGCTGGCGGGGCGCACCGCGCGCGTGACCATCACCTGGTTCGAGTGGTTCCTGGCCTTCCTGCCGGTGGGCCTGATCCTGCTGGTCGCGGTGCCGCTGCTCGCCTTCCGGCTCTACCCGCCGGAGGTGACGCGCGGCGAGGAGGTGGTCGCCTGGGCCGGCGCCGAGCTGGCGCGAATGGGCGGCCTGACCCGGCAGGAGGTCACGCTGGCCGTGCTGGTGGTGGTCGCGCTCGCGCTCTGGGTGTTCGGCGAGTCGTTCATCAACGGCACGACGGTGGCGCTGGCGGTGCTGTGCGGGATCGTGCTGACCGGCGTGGTGAAGTGGGACGACGTGCTGGCCAACCGGCAGGCCTGGAACACGCTGGTCTGGTTCGCCACGCTGGTCGCGCTGGCCGGCGGGCTGGCCCAGGTGGGCTTCGTCGCCTGGTTCGCCGGCAAGGTCGGCGGGCTGGTGGCCGGTGTGCCGCCGACCACGGCGCTGGTCGCGCTGGTGGTGGTGTTCTACCTCGCCCACTACGCCTTCGCCTCGGTCACTGCGCATGTCACCGCGCTGCTGCCGGTGATGCTGACGGTGGGCGCGGCGGTGCCGGGGATGGACATGAAGGCGCTGACGCTGTGCCTGTGCCTCACCCTCGGCATCATGGGCGTGCTGACGCCCTACGCCACGGGGCCGAGCCCGGTCTACTACGGCAGCGGCTACCTGCCCTCCGGCGACTACTGGCGGCTGGGCGCGATCTTCGGCGCGATCTTCCTGCTGGTGATGCTGGTGGTCGGCGTGCCCTGGGTCCTCGCCATCACCTGACGGCGCGGGCGTATTCCTCGGGGAAGGCCGCCAGCGAGCTGGCCAGCACGGTCGCGGCCCCGTCCACCAGCCCGCAGCGCCCGCTGCCCGGCAGCAGCGCGGCCAGGTTGCGCAGCGCGTCCAGGTCGCCCGGCCGGCCATGCCCGGCCTCGATCCGCGCCAACAGCCGTGCCACCTGGAAGGTGCCGACCTTGCAGGGCGGGCACTGCCCGCAGGAGGAGGCGGCGAAGAAGCCGACATACTCCGCCGTCTTGCGCAGGATCGAGGTGCCCTCCGACACCACGATCATCGCCCCGGTGCCGAGGCGGGAGCCGCGCGCGCGCAGGCTGTCGAAATCCATCGCCACGTCCAGGTCGCGTGCCGTCAGCAGCGTGTTGGACGGCCCGCCGGTGAACACCGCCTTGAACGGCCGGTCGCCCAGCATCCCGCCGCCATGGCCGAAGACGAGCTCGCGCAGCGTGGTGCCCATCGGCAGTTCGTGCAGCCCGGGCTGCAGCACGTCGCCCGAGAGGGAGAACAGCTTGGTGCCCGGCGCGCCGCGCCCGAGTGCGCGGTACCACGCCGCGCCGCGCGCCAGGATGTGCCCGGCCTGGGCCAGCGTCTCGACGTTGTTCACCAGCGTCGGCGCGCCATGCACGCCATGCTCGGCCGGGAAGGGCGGCTTCAGCGCGGGGAAGGGGAAGCCGCCCTGCACCGAGGCGACCGCCGCCGTCTCCTCGCCGCCGATGTAGAGCCCGCTGCTCTCCACCACGCGCAGATCGACGGCTGCGCCGATGGCGGCGGCGACGCGCGCCAGCAGCGCATGGCCCTGCCAGGCGGCGACCGCTTCCTGCGTCGCGGCCAGCGCCGCCGCTTCCCGCGGGTTCACGTAGAGCACGACCTGGCTGGCACCCGTCGCCAGCGCCGCGATCAGCGCGCCCTCGATCACCTGGTGCGGCGTGCGTTCCAGCAGGAAGCGGTCCTTGAAGGTGCCGGGCTCGTCCTCGTTGCCGTTGCAGATCACCCATTTGCTGCCCGCCGGCTGGTCCGCCACCGCGCGCCACTTGCGGTGGGTGGGGAAGCCGGCGCCGCCCAGGCCGCGCAGGCCCGCCTGCTCGATCTCCGGGATGATCGCGGCAGGATCGGCCAGCGCGCGCTCCAGTCCCGCGCCGCCGCCGGCGGCGAGATGCGCGGCGAGGTCCGGGCCGACCTGCAGCGCCGCGGCGGTCAGCACGCTCATGCCGCCTTCCTCCGCAGCGCCGTCGCCAGGTCGAAATGGCCGTAGCCCGGGAAGAGCAGCGGTGCCTTGGCCGAGAGCGGCAGGCCGGCGCCGATCAGCGCGCGCCGCCAATCTGCCAGGTGCCCCACGCCGACGCCGCGTTCCTGCTCCGACCGGGTCTCCGCGGCGGCCGAGGCGCCCGCGCGGCGGCCGAAGGCGACGAGTTCAAGCAGCGCGTTGCCCATCAGCCGGTTGCGGCCATGGATGCCGCCCGTCGCCTCGCCGGCGCACCACAGGCCGGCCACGCCGGTGCGGCCCTCGGTGTCGATGGCGATGCCGCCGTTCTGGTAGTGCAGCGTCGGGCGCACCAGGAAGGGCTCGGCCGCCGGGTCGAAGCCCGCCCGATGCGCCAGGTGCGAGAGGGTGACCAGGCGCTTCCTCAGGATGCCCGGCTGCGCCTGTTCCAGCGCAGGCGTGTCCAGCAGCACGCCGGCCTGCCCCTCCCGCTCCGCGCCGCGGCCTTCCGCCAGCTCGCGCAGGATGGCGGCGGCGACGACGTCGCGTGGGGCCAGCTCGTCCACGAAGCGGAGCCCCTCGCCGTTCAGCAGCTGGCCGCCGGCGGCGCGGGCGGCCTCGCTGATCAGCGTGCCGGCCAGGTGCGGCGGCCAGGCGATGCCGGTCGGATGGAACTGGAAGCTGTCCATTTCGCGCAGCGCCGCGCCGGCGCGGTAGGCCAGCACCAGCCCGTCCGCGGTCGCGCCGTAGTGGTTGGAGGTCGGGAAGCCAGACAGGTGCAGCCGGCCCGCGCCGCCGGTCGCGAGGACCGTGGCGCCGGCGCGCGCCAGCAGCAGGCGCCCGCGTTCCAGGTCCAGCAGCACGGCGCCGGCGCAGCGGCCGCGCGCATCGGTCAGCAGCTCCACCGCCGGGTGGCCTTCCAGCACCTCGATGCCGGCCGTCAGCAGCAGCGCCTCCCGCAGCACGCGCATGAGCTCGAGGCCGGTGAAGTCGCGATAGGACAGCAGCCGCGCGGCGGTGGCGCCGCCCGGCTTCTTGCGCATCAGGTGGCCGCCGATGCGCTCGCCGGGGTGGCCGTCCTCTTCCTCCAGGTCGAAGGACATGCCCTGGCGGATCAGCCAGCGGATCGCGTCCGGACCATCGGAGGCCAGCGCCGCCGCCAGCCTGCGGTCGGCGGCGAAGTGGCCGGCGCGCAGCGTGTCCTCGTAGTGGCGCTGCAGGCTGTCCTCGGCGCCGATGGCAGCCTGGATGCCGCCCTCCGCCATCACCGTGTTGCCGTCGCCCATGCGCAGCTTGGTGGCGACCAGCACCCGCGCGCCGGCGCGCGCCGCGGTCAGCGCCGCGACGCAGCCGGCGCCGCCCCCGCCGATCACCAGCACGTCGGCGTCCCGCGTCGCGCAGCC
>NZ_JAPSMD010000272.1 GCF_027856955.1 Falsiroseomonas oryzae
AACGAAGCAAGCGCGACGGCGTTGCCGCCGGCCATCGCCGGTCAGCCGGGCTCCACCGGGAACAGCGGCAGGGCGCGGGCCGGCCCGCCCCGGCGCGGCTTGGCGCGCCGCCTTGCCGCGGCGGCGCGCAGCTGCAGCAACTCGTCCAGCAGCCGGTCCACCGTGCGCCACAGCGGCTCGTCTCCGCGGCGCTCGGCCATCACCAGGCGGTGTGCCGCGAGCGTGACGTTCAGCGTGCCGCGGGTGGTCTCCGGCCGGGGGGAGCGCATCTGCACCAGCGCCTTCTCCACCTCGGCGACCGGCACGCCGAAGCGCGCGGCGATGTCCTGGGGCTCCGCGCCCTTGCGGCGCAGGGTGCGGGCCTTCGCGGCCTCTTCCGGCGTCAGGGCGATCTGCGGGCGCAGCGCGGCGGTGCGCCGCGACATCTCGCCGGATCCTGCGCCCGGCGGCTTCCCCTTGAACGTCATGGCTCGGCCTCGCGCGGTGTTGCGCGATGAAAGCGGCAACCGCGGCCGCGGTTTCACTCGGCCCGCAGCGCCGCCCCCGCGGCCAGCGGCGCCATCGGCGCGGCCACCGCCAGCAGCGCGCCCAGCAGCAGCAGGTAGGGCCGGGCCTCGAGCCCGGCCGCCGCGGCCTCGATCCCGGCGGCGCCGAAGATCACGGCGGGGATGGCCAGCGGCAGGACCAGCAGAGGCAGCAGCACCCCGCCCCGCCTTGCGCCGAGCGTCAGCGCCGCGCCCGCCGTGCCGAACAGCGACAGCACCGCGGTGGCCAGCGCCAGCGCGATCACCGCTGCGCCCCAGGCCTCGGTCGGCAGGTTCAGCATGGCGGCCGCCACCGGTGTGGCGGCCAACAGCGGCAGCCCCGTGGTCACCCAGTGGCCGAGCGCCTTGGCCATGGCCAGCGCGGCCGGCGGCAGGCCGGACAGCAGCAGCTGGTCCAGCGAGCCGTCCTCGGCCTCCGCCCCGAACAGCCTGTCCAGCGGCAGCAGCGCCGCCAGCAGCGCCGCGGCCAGCAGGGCGCCCGGCGCGATGCGGGCCAAGGTCTCCGGCGCCGGGCCGACGCCGAAGGGGAACAGCGCACAGACCAGGACGAAGAACAGCACGGCGGCCAGCGTGTCGGCCGGATGGCGCAGCGCCAGCCGCACTTCCCGCAGGAAGACCGCGTTGAACGCCCTCACAGCCGCAACTCCCCGGCGCCGGGCAGGGGGAGCGGCAGGTGCGTGGCGGCCAGCACCATCCCGCCGCGGCCGCGATGCGCCGCCAGCAGCGCACCGAGCCGCTCCACGCTCGCGGCATCCAGCCCCACCGTCGGCTCGTCCAGCAGCCAGATCGCCGCCGGCGCGAGCGCCAGCCGCGCCAGCGCCAGGCGCCGCTTCTGGCCGGAGGACAGCACCCGCGCCGGCAGCTCGGCCAGTTCCGTCAGGCCGAGTGCGCCCAACGCCGGCTCGACCTCGCCGCCCCAGAGGCGGGCGAAGAACTCCAGGTTCTCCCGCGCCGTGAGGGAGGGCTTCAGCGCATCGGCATGGCTGAGGTAGCGCAGGCGGCGGGCATGGGCGACGCGGTCGGCCAGCGCGTCCGCGCCCTCCCACAGCAGGCGGCCTTCCGCGGCCGGGATCAGCCCGGCCAGCAGCCGCAGCAGCGACGACTTGCCGGCGCCGTTCGGCCCGGTCAGTAGCAGAGCGCCACCGGGCGCGAGGTCGAAGGACAGCCCGGCGAACACCGCCCGCTCCCCCCGCCAGCAGGCCAGGTCCTGCCCCTGCAGCATCGTTGCCAGACCCTAATCTTGCGCCGGGTCGGCCCCCCTGGCCTGCCCCCTGGCCTTGTGGTTTAAGCCGCATGCTGCGGTCGCGAAAGCGGCCCGCCCTGCGGTCCGGAAGGGCCGGAGGACCGAATACACCGCGCCAGGGCCGGCGGAAGGCACCCGGCAGTTCCGGGGAGCAACCGACCGTGGCGCCACACGGAACACGGGGATCCCGGACCATGCGGATGATCGGGCAGGACAGCCTGAAGACCCGCCGCACCCTCTCGGTGGGCGGCAAGGAGTATTTCTACTTCAGCCTGCCCGAGGCGGCGAAGAGCATCGGCGACATCGCGCGCCTGCCCTTCAGCCTGAAGGTGCTGCTGGAAAACGTGCTGCGCTTCGAGGACGGGCGCAGCTACACGGTGGACGACGCGAAGGCGATCGCGGGCTGGCTGGCCGAGGGCCGCTCTACCAAGGAAGTGCCGTTCCGCCCCGCCCGCATCCTGCTGCAGGACTTCACCGGCGTGCCCGCCGTGGTGGACCTGGCCGCGATGCGCGACGCGCTGTCCAAGCTGAACGGCGACCCGCGCAAGGTGAACCCGCTGGTCCCGGTGGACCTCGTCATCGACCACTCGGTGATGGTGGACTTCTCCGGCACCAGGGACGCGCTGCAGAAGAACGTGGATGTCGAATTCGAGCGCAACGGCGAGCGCTACGAGTTCCTGCGCTGGGGCCAGAGCGCCTTCGCGAATTTCCGCGTCGTGCCGCCGGGCACCGGCATCTGCCACCAGGTCAACCTGGAATACCTGGCGCAGGTCGTCTGGACCTCGCAGGACGGTCCCGACAGCTACGCCTTCCCGGACAGCTGCTACGGCACGGACAGCCACACGACGATGGTGAACGGCCTCGGCGTGCTGGGCTGGGGCGTCGGCGGCATCGAGGCGGAGGCCGCGATGCTCGGCCAGCCGATCGCGATGCTCATCCCCGATGTGATCGGCTTCAAGCTGACCGGCTCGCTGCGCGAGGGCGTGACGGCCACCGACCTGGTGCTGACCGTCACGCAGATGCTCCGCAAGAAGGGCGTGGTCGGCAAGTTCGTGGAGTTCTTCGGCCCGGGCCTGGAGCACCTGCCGCTGGCGGACCGCGCCACGATCGGGAACATGGCGCCCGAATATGGCGCGACCTGCGGCTTCTTCCCGGTGGACAAGACCACCATGGACTATCTGCGCCTCTCGGGTCGCGACGAGCACCGCATCGCGCTGACCGAGGCCTATCTGAAGGCGCAGGGCATGTGGCACGACGCCTCGACCCCCGACCCGGTCTTCACCGACACGCTCGAACTCGACCTCTCGACCGTCGAGCCTTCCATGGCCGGTCCGAAGCGCCCGCAGGACCGCGTGGCGCTCAGCAATGTCGGCGCCTCCTTCAGCAAGGACCTCGCGGCCGGCGTGATGGGCGTGCCGGGCGACAAGGCCGACCTCCGCGTGCCGGTGGAGGGCGCGAACTACGACCTCGGCCATGGCGACGTGGTGATCGCCGCGATCACCAGCTGCACCAACACCTCCAACCCCTACGTCCTGGTCGCGGCGGGCCTTGTGGCGAAGAAGGCGCGCGCCAAGGGGCTGAAGCCGAAGCCCTGGGTGAAGACCTCGCTGGCCCCCGGCTCGCAGGTGGTCACCGAATACCTGACCAAGTCCGGGCTGCAGGCGGACCTCGACGCGCTCGGCTTCCAGACCGTCGGCTATGGCTGCACGACCTGCATCGGCAATTCCGGCCCGCTCGCAGACCCGATCGTGGATGCGGTGGAGAACAACAAGCTGGTCGTCGCCAGCGTGCTCTCCGGCAACCGCAACTTCGAGGGCCGCGTGCATGCCAATGTGCGCGCGAACTACCTCGCCTCCCCGCCGCTGGTGGTCGCCTACTCGCTGGCCGGCACGGTGAAGCTGAACCTGACGACCGACCCGATCGGCACCGGCAGCGACGGCAAGCCGGTCTACCTGAAGGACATCTGGCCGACGCAGAAGGAGGTGAACGACGTCGTCCACGCCGTGCTCACCCGCCAGATGTTCCAGGAGCGCTACGGCGACGTCTTCAAGGGCCCGGCGCAGTGGCAGGCGATCCGCGTGGACGCGGACAGCGACACCTACCGCTGGAACTCCGGCTCCACCTACGTCCAGAACCCGCCCTACTTCGAGGGCATGACGATGGACGTGCACGCGATCCAGCCGGTGAAGGGCGCGCGGGTGCTGGCGGTGCTGGCGGACAGCATCACCACCGACCACATCTCCCCGGCCGGCTCCATCAAGAAGGCGTCGCCGGCCGGCGAATACCTGCTCGAGCACCAGGTGCGCCAGGCGGACTTCAACAGCTACGGCGCCCGCCGCGGCAACCACCAGGTCATGATGCGCGGCACCTTCGCCAACATCCGCATCAAGAACGAGATGGTCCCGGGCACCGAGGGCGGCATCAGCAAGCACCATCCCTCCGGCGAAGTCGCGCCGATCTACGACGTCGCGATGAAGTACAAGAAGGACGGCGTGCCGCTGGTGGTGTTCGGCGGCAAGGAATACGGCACCGGGTCCTCCCGTGACTGGGCGGCGAAGGGCACCTTCCTGCTCGGCGTGAAGGCGGTGATCGCCGAGAGCTTCGAGCGCATCCACCGTTCCAACCTGGTCGGCATGGGCGTCCTGCCGCTGGTCTTCAAGGATGGCGAGGACCGCAAGAGCCTCGGCATCAAGGGCGACGAGACCATCGACCTGCTCGGCATCGAGGAGCTGAAGCCGCGCATGGAGGTGAAGATGGTGATCACCCGCGCCGACGGCTCCAAGGCCGAGACGACGCTGCTCTGCCGCGTCGATACCGCCGACGAGGTGGAGTACTACAAGAACGGCGGCATCCTGCACTACGTGCTGCGCGGGATGGCGAAGGCCGCGTAGGGCGCCTCACCCACCCTCCCCCGCAGCTGCGGGGAAGGGTGGGGACATCCTGACCTGCCATGGCCGACCTGCTTGCCCAGGGCTGGGTCACCGCCCTGATCGCCCTCGTCCTCGTCGTCGAGGCCGCGCTCCTGATCCTCCGCCGCGTCTTGTCGCCGCGCGCGGCGCTGCTGCTGGTGCTGCCCGGCGCGGGCTTCCTGCTGGCGATCCAGGCCGCGCTGTCGGGCGCGCACTGGTCGCTCGTCCTGCTCGGCCTCGCCCTGGCGGGCCTCGCGCATCTCGCCGATCTCCGGGAACGGCTGCGGCGCTGAACCATCGCGCCTGCGCGCCGTTGCAGGGGCGTGCGAGTCGCCGTCGTCCTCAACAGCTCCGCCGGATCCCTGCTCGGCCGCCACGAGGCGGAGGCCGAGGTCGCGCGCCATCTCGAAGCCGCCGGCCTCGATGCCGTTCTGGTGCCCGACCATCCGGAGGGGCTCTGCGCCCGGCTGGACGACGCCATCGCGCATGGCGCGGACGCGGTGGTGGTGGGCGGCGGGGACGGCACCATCGCCGCGGCGGCGGCGCGACTGCGCGGCACGCCGACCGCGCTCGGCATCCTGCCGCTCGGCACGATGAACATGCTCGCCAAGGACCTCGGCATCCCGCTCGCGCTCGAGGCGGCGGCGGATGCGCTGTCGCATGGCACGATCCGCGCCATCGACGTCGCCGAGGTGAACGGCCACGTCTATCTCTGCAATTCCGTGATCGGCTCGCCCTCCTGGCTCGGCCGCCACCGGGAGAGGCATCGCGGCAAGGCGAGCCTGCGCACCCGAACCGCCTTCGCCATCGCGGGGCTGCGTGCGGCCTGGCGCCACCGCCCGCTCCGCCTGCATGTCGAGCTCGATGGCGGCCGGCGCGCCGTGCGGCTCTGGACCCGCGCGCTGTCGGTCGCGAACAACCGCTACGCGGAAGGCTTCGGCCTGGTGATGGCGCGGCCGCAGCTGGATGGCGGGGAGCTCGCGCTCTATGTCGCGCGGCGCTACGGGCTGTGGTGGTGGGTCCGACTCTTCGTCGGCATGTTCCTGGGCACCTGGCGCGGTGCGCGGCTCGTCCACGAACGCACGGCGCAGCAGGTGACGATCCGCTCGCCGCGCGCAGCGCTGCGCGTGATGAGCGACGGCGAGGCACTGATCCTGACGTCGCCGCTGGTCTATCGCATCCACCCCGGCGCGCTGCGCGTCATCGTGCCGAAGCCGGCCGAGGCGGTTGCGCCGGCCGCGGAAACCACCCCGCCCCGCGCGGCATGACGGTCATCGCGCATCTCTCGGACCTCCATTTCGGCGCGGAGGACCCGGCGGTCGTTGCCACCCTGGCCGAGGACGTCGCCGCGGCGCGGCCGGACCTGGTCGCCGTCTCCGGCGACCTGACCCAGCGCGCACGTCATCGCGAGTTCCACGCCGCCGCGCAGTTCCTGCGCAGCCTGCCGGCGCCCGTGCTGGCCGTGCCCGGGAACCACGACCTCACGCCGCACGACGTGCTGGAACGCTTCGCCGATCCCTGGGGCCGTTGGCGTCGCTATGTCGGGCCGGAGACGGAGCCGGCCTGGACGGACGGGACGGTGGCCGTCGTGGGCCTCAACACCGCGCGGCGCGGCGGGCTCTACCTGAACTGGGCACGCGGCCGCGTCGGGCGGGAGAGGCTGGCGCGGCTGGAGGCGCGGCTCGCGGCGCTGCCCGATGGCGTGTTCCGCATCGTCGTGGCGCACCATCCCTTCAGCGCACCGGCGCTGCGGCCTGACGCGAGGCTTGTCGGCGGCGCGGAGCCGGCACTCGCCGCCTTCGCGCGGCACGGCGTCGGCCTGGTGCTGAGCGGCCACCTGCACCTGCCGGACATCGCCCCGATGGTGCCCGGCGCGCGCCTCCTGCTGGTGCAGGCGGCCAGCGCCACCTCGCACCGCCTGCGCGGGTCGCCCAATGCCTGGCACCGGATCGTGGTGGAGGACGGCGTGCCGCGGATCGCCACCCGTGTCTGGAGCGAGGGCGCCTGGCGCGACCCGCCGGCTGGGCCCGAATAGCCCGGACTGCGTCCGGACTATCCAGGTACAGCTTTGCCGGAGCCTGCGATCGCCCGGCCGAGCGCCAGCGAGGCCGGCACCGCCGCGGCGCAGAGCGCGGCCATCGCCCAGTAGCCGCCGCCGCCGAAGGCCGAGAAGAGCGGCCCGCAGGCCAGCGTCAGCACGCCCATCGACAGTCCGGTGCCGAGCGCAGCGTGCAGCGCCTGCGCGGTTCCGGCCTGCACCGGGGGCACGACGCGGCCCAGCACCGCCATGGTCGCCAGGTGCTGCGCGCCGAAGGTCACGCCGTGCAGCACCTGCAAAGGCAGCAGCAGCAGCGGGTCCGCCGTCAGCGCGGTCGCGCCCCAGCGCAGCACGCCCGCCGCCCCGGCCGCCAGGCAGAGCCCGACCGGCCCCAGCCGCGTCACCACGTCGCGGCCCCACAGGAAGAGCGCGATTTCCGCCAGCACGCCGACCGCCCAGAGCGCGCCGATCAGCCCCGCGCCCAGCCCCTCGGCCTGCCAGTGCAGCGTGCCGAAGGCGTAGTAGAAGGCATGGCTGCCCTGCACGAGGGCGGAGACCAGCAGAAGCCGCCGGAAGGCCGCGATGCGCAGCGGGGCCAGGAAGCCAGCCAGGCCGCCCGGCGCGGCGGCCGCCCGCGCCTCGCCCGGCGGCAGCAGCAGCGCCGCC
>NZ_JAPSMD010000273.1 GCF_027856955.1 Falsiroseomonas oryzae
ACGGGCCGGCGCTGCGGCCGCGCCTGGCGGCGGCAATCAGGGCGTGACGGCCGTGCGGCGCCCGGCAAGGCGGCGCGCCGCAGGCTGCTCGACCAGGCGCCAGGCGAGCCAGCCCAGCGCGAGACTGGCCGCGAGCCCCGCGCCCATCAGCGCGAGCCGTCCACCCGGCCCCGGCTCCCCCATGCGCAGGGCCAGGATGAGGGCCGCCTCGACGAAGACCCAGCAGAGATAGATTCCGAAGGAGGCCTCGCCCAGGCGCCAGAGCAGGTCCCGCGGCGGCGTCGAGCCCGGCGGCTCCATCCCGAGCCGCGCGACCAGCGCGGCGAGGCCCGCCACCACGACCACGTCGATATCGAGCCCGACGCCGAGCGGCACCAGCAGGACGGCGCCCGTGACAAGCCAGGCGTCAAGCGCACGGACCGTCACGAGCCGGGCCAGCGCGACGCCGAGCACGAATTCCAGCCCGAAGCGGACGAGCCCGAGATGCAGCGTGCGGTTCAGCTGCGCGCCGTCCTCGCCGGCGCCGAGCCAGGCGAGACCGGCCAGGCAGGCCAGGATCGCAGCCCAGCAGAAGCCCGCGCCACGCGCCAGCATCGTCGTCAGCAGCGCCGGGAAGGCCAGGTAGCCCGCCCAGATCGCCGAGAGCGCCCAGGACGGGTAGTTCCAGGCGTGGTCCGCAGTGGTCTCCCACGCGTTCAGCAGCAGCGCCTGCATCAGCAGTTCCCATGCGCCGAACCGCTGCGGATCGTTCACCCGCACGCCGGCCAGCACCGCGGCTGCAACCAGCAGGACCAGCAGCCCGAGCATGACCAGGTGCAGCGGGAAGATCCGCGCCGCCCGGCTGCGCACGAAGGCGGCCCAGCCGGCGGGCCCGAGCGGCGGGCGGTGCCGGTAGCCCAGGAACAGCGCGAAGCCGGACAGCACGAAGAAGCCGTCCACCCCGAGATAGCCCTTGAGCACGACGGCCTCCGCCAGCGGCGCCCCGGGCAGCGCGCGCAACGCAAGCTCCAGGTGATAGACCAGCACCCAGCCGATCAGCAGCACCCGCAGCCGCGTGAGATTGGCGAGCCGCTGCGGCTTCTCCCGCACGCCCGCCTCGTTCGGCTGACGCGTCCCGCCCACCACCCCCATGCCGTCGCTCCTGACCGAATGATGATTGGGCCGCGGCCGTCCCGGGTGGCAGAACGCCAGGACATGCGCACCGTTCCGCCCGCGCTCCTGAGCGCGCTGCTCGCGCTGCTCGTCATCACCGCGCTGCTGCTGGCCGCGATCGCCGCGCCGCAGCTGGCGCTGGCGCTGCTGCCTGCCGCGGCGGCGCTGATGATCGCGATGCTGTTCTACGAGGCGCCGCTGCTCGCAGTGGGTCTGCTGGTGGCCTGCTACGGGCTCGCGCTCGACCTGCAGCTCGACACGCTGGCGGAACGCGGCGGCGGCAGCGTGGGCACGCTGGGCGCCGCGGTGGTGAAGATCATCCCCTTCGCCATCGCCGCCATGCTGTGCCTGCGCTTCGGCTTCGCGCGGGCGATCAATTGGCCGTTCCTGGCCTTCACGCTGGTGGCCGTGGTCAGCCTGGTCGTGCTGCCGATCGGCCGCGTCTCCACCTTCGGCGAGATGCTGCGCAGCTTCGTCGGCTCCACGGCACCCTTCGTCCTGGCCTTCGCGGCGGCACCGCGGCCGGTGTGGTCGGCGCTGTGCAAGGCCGTCGTCCTCGTCCCGCTGGTCAGCGCGCTGGTCGGATTCCTGGTCTGGCCGACGGGGTTCTACCAGCCCTTCGACCACAACTGGCGCTTCCAGGGCCTGCATTCGCCGCCGTTCCTGGCCGGCTTCTGCGTGACCGCGGTCTTCGCCGCCACGCTCGAATACCTGCGCGGCTTCCGCAATCGCTGGCTGGTGCTGGGCGGGGCAGCACTGGCGGTGCTGCTGGCCACGCAGGCGCGGGCGCCGCTGATCGCGGTGGGCCTGTTCCTGCTGGCCATCTTCCTGCTCGCCGACCGCCGCGTCTTCCCGCTGAAGCGGCGTCTGGACCTGGCCATGGGCGGCCTGCTGCCGGCAGCGGTACTGCTCGGCCCGCTGCTGATCTTCGCGCTGGACAGGTTCGTGGGCGGCGACGACTTCTCGAAATTCTCCGGCCGCGACGTGATCTGGCCCTACTTCCTCGACGCCATCGAGAACCGGCCGCTGTTCGGCTACGGGCTCGGCGCCGGCAAGCTGATCGTCGACCCCGAGGACCCGCAGATCCGCCTGATCCGCTCCAACGCCGCGCACAACGAGTATCTGCGCCTGTCGGTCGATGCCGGCATCGTCGGCTGCGCGCTGATCTTCCTCTCGCTCGTCGTCTGGGTCTGGGCCGGCACGCGCGGGACGCGCGGCGCCGATCGCCTCGTGCTGCGCTGCGCCGTGCTCGCCGCGCTGATCCACAGCGGGTTCGACAACACGCTGATCGCCAGCACGGCGGTGATCCAGTTCAGCTGGTTCGCCGCCGCCCTTGCCCGCGCGCGATCGGAGCGCCACGACACCGGCCGTCACGAGGCGCTCCGCGCGGCACTGGCGCGCCGCGCCGCGGGCACATGAACGTCCTCGCCGCCGGCACCACGCAGGCCCCCGCGACCACGCGCGAGCGGCGGCTCGACCTCGACCGCGCCAAGGGCATCGCCATCCTGACCGTCGTGGTGGGGCACATCGTCGCCGCCGAGCCGCCGAGCGGCGCCGAATGGTGGGACCTGCTGCGATCCGCGATCTACAGCTTCCACATGCCGTTCTTCTTCTACCTCAGCGGCTACGTCGTCTGGCTGAGCGGTGCGTTGCGGACGCCCGCGGCGGCGATGCCGGGCTACGTGCTGCGCCGGGCGCACCGGCTGCTGGCGCCCTTCCTGCTGCTGGGCGTGGTGGTGCTGCTGGGCAAGCTCGCGGCGGAGCAGTTCGTCCATGTGGACAACCGCCCGTCCGGCCTGGTGAGCGGACTGCGCGACCTGGTCGTGACCACCGAGGACAGCCCGGCCACCTTCATCTGGTTCCTCTGGGTGCTGTTCCTCTGCTCGGTGGCCGCGCCGCCGGCCTGGCGGCGGATCGGCACGGCGGGGATGCTGGCCGCCGGGCTGCTGCTGCTGGCGCTCGAGCTGCCGCCGCTGTTCTACCTCGACCGCTTCGCCCGGCACGCTCTGTTCTTCGCCGTCGGCATTGCCGTGGCGCAGCACGAGGCGCGGCTGCTGCCGCGCTTCGCCGCCTGGCAGGCGCTGTGGTGGGCCCTGTTCGCCACGGCGCTCGCGGCGTCGCTGGCCGGGCTGCTGCCGGGCGACTGGTCGATGCTCGCCTGCGGCCTGGCCGCCATCCCGGCGCTGCACGGCCTGATGTTCGCGCCGGCGCTGCAGGGCCAGCGCTGGGCCCTCGCGCTCGGCCAGTTCACCATGTCGATCTACCTGTTCAACGTGATCGCGATCGGCGTCGTCAAGGCCGTGCTGATCAGGGCCGGCGTGCCCTGGACCGCGGATGGCTTCTGGATCCACGCGCCCGCGCTGACCGCCGCGGGCCTCGTGTTGCCCATCCTTGCCAAGGTGCTCGTGCTCCGCCGGATGCGGGCGCTAGACCGGATGACGGACTAGCGGCCTGCCCCGACCGCGCCGCGGCAGGCATGCGGCGGGAAGGATGGCCGCTGGGGCGAAGGCCAGCAGCCAGGCGATGCGAGCCTGGTAGCGTTCGTTCGGGCCGGACAGACCACCCGTCACGGCGGCATTGCCGGCAGCGGCCGCGAGCACGAACACGGCCAGCGCCACCGCCGGCAGGTTCCGGCGGCACAGCCACACCAGGACGGGGAGCGTCAGCAGGCCGAGCCAGGCGGTCGCCACATGCAGCGGCGACAGCGCCCGTGCATCGGCCAGCAGCGCGCCGCCGTACTGGCGCGCGGCCCTGAAGGCAGCGAGTTCGGCGGGGAAATGCTCACGGATCAGCGCCTCCGGTCCGGGCTCCGCCGGCCAGGGCTCCAGCCCGTCGCCGGTCCCGAGCATCCCGAACTGCCGCAGCCCATTGCCGGCGACGGCGCGTGCCACCGCCGCAGGCTCGCTGGCCAGCGTCGCAGCGACGATCGCGGAGGCTTCCGCAGCCCAGGCCTTGCCCCCGCCGAGGGCGCCGCGCAGCGGGCCGTCGGGCGGCCACAGGAAGTCGTTCGCGTGCATCGGCAGCCGGTCGCGCAGGGCGCAGACCTGCCAGGCTTCCTTGGCGCAGCGGGCATCCAGCGTGCGCAGCGCCGGCCCGTCGTCGAGCAGCCGAGCGGCGAGGAATACGCTGCCGAAGGGCGAGACGGCGGCGCGGCCATGCCCTGCGGCATTGGCGGCGACGAGCCCCAGCACGGCCAGGCAGACGGGCGCCGCCATCCAGCCGACCGGCACCAGGGCGGGCCGCGCCCCGCCACTGCGCCACGCGAGCAGACCCCCCACCAGGGCCAGCCCGGCAGCGAGCGGCAGATGCGCGAGGTGCACCGCCACCGCCAGGGTCGCGAGCGCCAGCAGATAGACACGCTCCATCCGGCCGAGCCGCCATCCCGCGAAGCCGAGCAGCCACAGGGCCAGCACCAGCAGCCCGGTGAAGACGTCCGGCATCAGCTGAGTGGCAAACCACGGCAGCCCGGTCCCGACCGCAAGCAGGCCTGCGGCCGCCAAAAGTGGGACCGCCCCGGGCAGATCCAGCGCGCGCAGCGACAGCGCCAGCAGATGCGCCGCGATCAGCCCCTGCGCCAGCGGCACCGGCCACAGCGTGATCCGCCAGTGCAGCGCGTGCAGGAACAGGCTGTAGAAGGGCGGTCGGTCCCAGCCGAGATAGAGCCTGATCGCCTGGCCGAGATAGGTGCCGGTATCGGCGAAGACGAGCGGATAACCGTTCCAGGCTGCCGGCCATGCAAGGAGGAGGCCCGCCACCAGCACGGCCGCCAGCGGCGTTCTTTCGCGTCTCCGCATCCCCGCGCCCCGTCCGGCCCCGAACGGATGCCGGAACGTGTCGGACAAGGTTCCGGTTCCGCCGGGCGACCGGCGCCGGTGCCAGATGTGATCGGGATGGGCGCGCCCGGGCTCAGCCCGTCGTGCGGTCGCCGTAGCCCTGCGGGTGCGCCGCATGCCAGGCCCAGGCCGTGCGCACGATGTCCTCGAGGGCCGGGAAGCGCGGCGTCCAGCCGGTATCGGCGCGCAGACGGGCGGAGGATGCGACGAGGGACGCCGGGTCGCCCTCGCGCCGCGGCCCGAAGGCATGCGGCACCGGCCGGCCGGCTACCTGCCCCACCGTCTCCAGCACCTGCTTCACGGAATACCCGGTGCCGTTGCCCAGGTTGTAGCGGACGGACCGGTGGTCCAGCAGCGGCAGCACGCGCAGATGCGCCTCCGCCAGGTCGGTCACGTGGACATAGTCGCGGATGCAGGTGCCGTCAGGCGTCTCGTAGTCCGTGCCGAAGACGGTCAGCGGCGGGCGCGTGCCGAGTGCAGCGCCGATCGCCAGCGGCACCAGGTGCGTCTCGGGGTCGTGGTCCTCGCCGGCGCGGCCCGCGGGGTCGGCGCCGGCGGCGTTGAAGTAGCGCAGCGCCGCGAAGCGCAGGCCGTGCACGCGCTCCGCCCAGGACAGCGCCCGCTCGCAGACCAGCTTGCTCTCGCCATAGGCCGAGACCGGCTCCAGCCGCTGCTCCTCGTCGATCGGGATGCGTTCCGGGAAGCCGAACAGCGCGGCGGTGGAGGAGAGGACGAACTTGCGGCAGCCCGCCTTCGCCGCCGCGCCGGCGACCGCCGCGACGCCGCCCAGGTTCTCGCCGATGTAGCGCATCGGGTCGCGCATGCTGTCGCCGACGAGCGAGAGGGCGGCGAAGTGCAGCACCGCCTCGAACGGCCCTTGGGCGAAGGCATCGGCCAGCGCGGCACGGTCGTCGCAGCGCCCCTGGACCAGCTTCGCTCCGGCCGCCACCGCGCCCCGATGGCCCTTGGAGAGGTCGTCCAGAACCACGACCTCGTCCCCGCGGTCGAGCAGCGCCAGCACGGTATGGCTGCCCACATAGCCGGCACCGCCGGTCACCAGGTAACGCGCCAAGCCCCTACTCCCTGAAATACCCGCTGTAGCGCGGGTGGTAGACCTCGCTGTCGGCATAGCCGGAGCGGCGATGCGTCTTCGCGTCCACCTGGGTCAGCGTGGCGCCGACGATGCGGGCCTTGGCGTCCTCCAGCAGGGCGAGCGAGTTGCGCACCACGGATCGCGGCGTGTCGCGCCACTTCACGCACAGCAACGTGGCATCCGCAAGGCGCGCGACGACGCGCGCATCGGCCATGGCCAGCGCCGGCGGCGCGTCCAGCACGACCAGGTCGTAGTCCCGCCGCACCCGGTCCAGCAGCCCGGCCATCGCCTCCGACATGAAGAGGCCGAGGGAGTGGATCTCTGCCGCGCCGGCCGGGATGTAGTCCAGCCCGGTCAGGTGGTCGCGCCGCACGATCTGGTCGTAATCGGCCTGCCCCAGAAGCAGGTCGGTCACGCCCGGCGCCGCCTCCGCCCGGAACAGCCGGCCGACCGAGGGCTGGCGGATGTCGCAATCCATCAGCAGCACGCGCTCCCCGTTCATCGCGGCGGACCGCGCCAGCGCCACGGCGGTGGTGGTCTTGCCCTCGCCGGGCCGGGCGGCGGTGATCACCACGATGCGCGGCGGGTCGCTGCCCAGCCAGAGCGCGGCGCGCAGGGTGCGCATGGCCTCGCTGAACGGGCTGAGCGGCTTGCGGGCGACGTAGTCCTCCACCCGGTGCCGCCCCAGGATGCCCCGCCGCAGCATCGGCACCAGCGCCAGGCAGGGCAGGCCGAGCGCCGCGCGGATCTCGTCGCCGCTGCGGATCGTGCTGTCCGCCTGTTCCAGGAACCAGACCAGCAGCAGGCCGAACAGCACACCGAGCGCCGCGGCGGCGGCCACGAACAGCGTGGGCTTCGGGAAGGAGGGCACGCCCGGCACCGTCGCGGGCGAGAGGATCCGCGCATCCGGCTTCTCGATCGCCGTCTGGCTGACCGTGGTCTGGCTGCGCTCCAGCACGGCGCGCAGCAGGCTGCGCGCGGCTTCCGTCTCGCGCTCCAGGGCGTTGATGCGGATCTCGGCACCCTGGGTGCGGTTCAGACGGTCCTGCTGCTCGCGCAGGCTGGTCTCGAGGCTGGCCACGCGCGCCCGAGCGCTGCGCACTTCGGCGTCCAGCGCCTGCACGACTCGCCCGGTCTCCGCGCCCACCGCCCGCTCCGCCGCGGCCAGCCGTCCCGCGGCGGCGCGCACGTCCGGATGCCCGCTGCCGAGCGTCGCGGACAGCCGGTCCAGTTCGCGCCGCGCCTCGTCGCGCGCGGTGCGTTGCGCCACCAGGTTGGCCGAGGCCAGCGCCGTCAT
>NZ_JAPSMD010000274.1 GCF_027856955.1 Falsiroseomonas oryzae
CGCCGGCTGCGCGGGCGCGGCTGCGGGCGCCGCCACGGCCTGCACCGGCACCGCCGCGCCGCCGCCGACCGCGACCAGCTTCGGCCTTTCGGCTTCCCGCGCCTCGCGCGCATCGATGCCGGTGGCGACGACGGAGACGCGGATGCGCCCGTTCATGCTCTCGTCGATGGAGGAGCCGAAGATGATGTTGGCGTCCTCGTCCACTTCCTTGCGGATGCGGTTCGCGGCCTCGTCCACCTCGAACAGCGTCATGTCGTAGCCGCCGGTGATGTTGATCAGCACGCCACGCGCGCCGCGCATGGAAGTGTCCTCCAGCAGCGGGTTGCTGATCGCCGCCTCGGCCGCCTTCACCGCGCGGTCGTCGCCCTCGGCCTCGCCGGTGCCCATCATCGCCTTGCCCATCTCCGCCATCACCGTGCGGATGTCGGCGAAGTCGAGGTTCACCAGCCCCGGGTTCACCATCAGGTCGGTCACGCCGCGCACGCCCATGTAGAGCACGTTGTCCGCCATCTTGAAGGCTTCCGCGAAGGTCGTGCGCTCGTTCGCCAGGCGGAAGAGGTTCTGGTTCGGGATCACGATCAGCGTGTCCACGAACTGCTGCAGTTCCTCGATACCGGCATCGGCGGACTTCTTCCGCTTCGGCCCCTCGAAGTCGAAGGGCTTGGTCACCACGCCGACGGTCAGGATGCCGCGCTCGCGCGCCATGCGCGCGATGACCGGAGCGGCGCCAGTGCCGGTGCCGCCGCCCATGCCGGCGGTCACGAAGACCATGTGCGCGCCCTCCAGGTGGCGCGCCAGCTCCTCCGTCGCCTCCTCCGCGGCGGCGCGGCCGATCTCGGGCTTGGCACCGGCGCCGAGGCCCTGCGTCAGGTGCGGGCCGAGCTGCACGCGGCGGTCGGCCTTGCTGTTCACCAGGCTTTGCGCGTCGGTGTTGGCGACCAGGAACTCCACGCCCTCCAGGCCCATCGAGACCATGTTGTTGACGGCGTTGGTGCCGCCGCCGCCCACGCCAACCACGCTGATGCGCGGCGTGAAATCCGTGTGCTGGTGCGATGGGATGGTGAGGTTCAGCGTCATGGGTCGGGCCTCTCCTGGAGTCTCAGCCTTGCTTGCCGGCAGGCTTGGTTGTGGGGGTGGCGGGCGGGCGCATCACGCGCGCACCCGAAGCCAGTCGAAGACGCGGCGGAACATGCCGCGCGGACGATCGGGACCGGGGGCGACATCCACGATCGGGCGCCCCTCGCCGGCCGCCCAGGCGAGCAGCCCGATGGCCACGGAGAAGGGCGGGCCGCCGGCAGTCTCCGGAAGGCCGCGCACCGAGCGCGGGCGACCCAGCCGCACCTGCCGGTCCAGCACGCGCGCGGCGAGTTCCCGCGCGCCGATCAGCTGCGCGCCGCCGCCGGTCAGCACCACGCGTGTGCCGGCTTCCTTGGCGACGCCGGCCTGCTCCAGCCGGTCGCGCACGAACTCGAAGGTCTCCTCGAGCCGCGGTCGGATGATGTTGACGATCATCGCGCGCGGGATGCGGGCGATGTGGTCCTCGTCCTCGCCGACCAGCGGGACCGGCAGCATCTCCCGCTCGTCGTCCTGCGAGACCAGCGCGCCGCCATGCAGCGTCTTGAGGCGTTCCGCATGGTTGATCGGCGTGGACAGCACGCGCGCGAGGTCGTTGGTGACCTGCCAGCCGCCCACGGGGATCTGGCTGGTGTGGATCAGCTGGCCTTCCGCGAAGACCGCGATGGAGGTGGTGCCGCCGCCCATGTCCACCACCGTCGCGCCGATGCGCTTCTCGTCCTCCACCAGCGTCGCGAGCCCCGCGGCGAAGGGGGCCGAGACCAGTTCCTCCACCTCCAGGTCGCAGCGCGCGAGGCAGGTGCCAAGGTTGCGCAGCGCGGCCTGCGACGCATCCACCAGATGCACGCGCGCATCCAGCGTGTCGCACACCATCCCGCGCGGATCCTCGACGCCGGGCGTGGCATCCACGGTGAAGGAGACGGGCGCGCCATGCACCGTCTCCCGCCCGTCCTCGTGGCCGCGGCGGCGGCCTTCCGCCAGGATCGCCCGCAGGTCGGCATCCGTCACCGCGCGGCCGCCGATCGGCCACTGCACGTGCAGCAGCCGCGAATCCGGCTGCCCGCAGGAGAGGTTAACGATCGCGCCGGAGAGCTGCGTGTCCGACATCTCCTCCGCCTGGCCGACCGCTGCGCGGACGGCGCGCTCCGCCTCTTCCAGGTCGATGATGCTGCCGCCCTTCACGCCACGGCCGCGCTGCCAGCCGAAGCCGAGCACGCGCGGCTCGCCGTCGCCCTCGATGCGCGCCACCAGACACACGGTCTTGGTCGTGCCGATGTCGAGCACGCCGAAGGCGCCCGAACGCGCGCCGCGGCGCTTGCGCTCCGGCGCGGCCTCGACGGGGACGGGAAGGCGGGACAGGGCGTTCATCCGCGGTTCCCCGCCGCCCGGCGCTGCTGCGGCGGCGGCTCCGGCGTGGGCGGCTGGCGCAGCACCAGGCGGTCCGGCAGGCGCATGTCGATGGCCACCAGCGGGCGGTCGAGCAGCGCGTTGCGCTGGTGCAGCTCCGCCAGCCGGTTCAGCGCCGGCGCTTCCTGGCCTTCCGGCAGCAGCACGTCGGTGCCGCTGTGCAGGCGCAGATTCCAGCGCCGCTCGCCGACGCGCACCAGCGCCTGGGTGCGGTCCAGGATTGGCTGATGCGCGAGCAGCAGTTCGTAGAGCGCCCAGCCATGGCGTTCCGCGCCGGCCCCGACCACCAGGGGCAGTCGGCCGAAGGCGTCCAGCGTCTCGGTCGTGACCACCTTGCCGTCCCGGTCGATCACCGCGAAGCGGCCCTGGTGCTGCCAGATCGCGAAGGGTGTGCGCTCGGTCAGGCGGACCAGGATGGTGCCAGGCAGGTGGCGCTCCACATGGGCGCTCTCGACCCAGGCGATCGTCTCCAGCCGCGCTCGCGCGTCGCTGGGCGAGAAGGCGAGGATCGGATCGCCACGGGAGACGCCGACGGCCGCCAGGATCAGCTCCCTCGGGGTGTTGCGGCGGCCTTCCACCACGACCTCGCGCACCTCGAAGCCGGCGGCGTCGCCGAGCGCCGCGGCATTCTCCACCAGCGCCTGCACGCGGCCCGCCGGATCCGCGAGGTAGAGGCCAATTCCCACTGCGCCGAGCGCGCCCGCGCCCAGCAGCATCAGGGCCGCCGGCTTCGCCAGCCCGCGCCGGCGCTTCAGCCACAGCCGCAAGCTGCTCGGCCGATCCGGCTCCCGGCGCGGGCGACCGCCGAGGGCGCCGCTGGGCCGGCCGGCGGTGAGTGCGCTACGCGCCACCGCGTGCCTCCCGCACCATCCAGGCGCAGAGCTCGGGGAAGGCGATGCCGACATGCGCGGCCTGTTCCGGCACCAGGCTGGTGCGGGTCATGCCGGGCTGCGTGTTCACTTCCAGGATGTAGAGCCGCCCGGGTTCCCCGGCGGTGTCGTCGTAGCGGAAATCCGCGCGCGACACGCCGCGGCAGCCGAGCGCCTGGTGCGCGCGCAACGCGACCTCCATCGCCTGGGCGCGGATCTCCGGATGCACCGGCGCGGGCAGGGTGTGGCGGCTGCCGCCATCGGCGTATTTCGCCTCGTAGTCGTAGAACACGTTGCCGGTGGCGATCTCCGTCACCTCGAGCGGCCGGTCGCCCATCACGGCGACGGTCAGCTCGCGGCCGGGGATGTAGGCCTCCGCCATGATGCGGCGGTCGTAGCGCCAGGCGCGCGCGATCTCGCCGCGGCGGTTGTCGCCCTCGCGCAGGATCTCGACGCCGACGGAAGAACCCTCGTTGACCGGCTTCACGACATAAGGGCGGGGCAGCGGATCCTCGGCCTCCAGTTCCTCCGGCGAGACGATGCGCGACGGCGCCACCGGCAGGCCGGCGGCGGCGAAGGCGGCCTTGGCCGCGGCCTTGTCCATCGCGATGGCGGAGGCGCGCAGGCCGGAATGCGTGTAGGGCAGGCCGAGCCAGTCCAGCACGCCCTGGATGCAGCCATCCTCGCCGAACCGGCCATGCAGCGCGTTGAACACCACGTCGGGCTTCGCCGCCTGCAGCGCCGCGATGACGGCGCCGAGGTCCTGGCCGACATCGATCGGCGTCACCTCGAACCCGGCCTGGTGCAGGGCGCTCACGACCTGCTTCCCGGTATTCAGGCTGACCTCCCGCTCGGCCGAGACGCCGCCGTGCAGGACCGCGACACGGGTCATGGCGCGACCTCGCCGATCCGCTTGATCTCCCATTCCAGCGCGACCCCGGACTGCGCCAGGACCCGCGCGCGGATCTCCTCGCCCAGCCCTTCGATATCGGCCGCCGTCGCGCCGCCGGTGTTGAGCAGGAAGTTGGCGTGCAGCTCGGAGCATTGCGCGGCACCGCGCCGCAGCCCGCGGCAGCCGGCCGCGTCCACCAGCTCCCACGCCTTGCGCCCGGGCGGGTTCTTGAAGGTGGAGCCGCCGGTGCGCGACCGCACGGGCTGCGTCGCCTCGCGTGCCGCGCGGATTTCCGCCATGCGCGCCGCGATTGCCGCGGCGTCGCCGGGCGCGGCGCGGAACCTCGCGCGCACGACCACGCCGCGCGAAGGCAGCACGGCCTTGCGATAGGCGAAGCCGAACTCCGTGGCGGAGAGGCGCAGCAGCCCTTTCGGGGTCGCCACCTCCGCCCAGTCCAGGATGTCCTTCACCTCAGTCCCGTACGCCCCCGCGTTCATCGCGATGGCGCCGCCCACCGTTCCCGGGATCCCCGAGAGAAACTCGACTCCGCCGAGCGACGCGGCCGCCGCATGTTCCGCCACCGTCGCATCCAGCGCCGCGGCGCCGGCGACGAGGCCGTCCTTCTCCGTCTCGATACCGCCGAACGCGCGTCCGGCAAGGCGCAGCACCACGCCGCGCACGCCGCCGTCGCGCACGATGAGGTTCGATGCCGAGCCGATCACCGTCAGCGGCACGGTATCCGGCAGGTCGCGCAGCAGCAGCAGCAGATCGTCGAGGTCGGCGGGCCGCACCAGCCACTCCGCCGGTCCGCCCACGCGGAACCAAGTGAAGGGCGCCAGCGGGGCCCTGGCCTGCACCCGCCCGCGCAGCGGCGGCAGCGTGGCCTCTGCCTGCATGCCCGGCCTCATTTGCTGCCACCCACCACGCGCGGCCGCGTGCGCGCCTGCAGCGCGGTCAGCTGCTCCGGCAGCGCATGCGCCCAGCCCGTGATGTTGCCGGCACCGAGGCAGACCACGTAGTCGCCCGGCCGGGCAATGGCGTTCACCATCTCCGCCAGGCTGTCAGGCCCGGGCAGCGGCACGACGGAACGATGCCCGCGCGCGCGCAGCCCCTCCACCAGCGCGTCGCGATCGACGCCCGGGATCGGCTGCTCGCCCGCGGCGTAGATATCCGCGACGATCACCGTGCCCGCATCGTTCATGCAGGTGCAGAAATCCTCGAACAGCGAGGCGAGGCGCGAATAGCGGTGCGGCTGCACCACCGCGATCACGTCGCGCGCGCCGGCCTGCCGGGCCGCCTTCAGCACGGCCGCGATCTCCACCGGGTGATGCCCGTAATCGTCGATCACCGTGATGCCGCCGGCTTCCCCGATGCGGGTGAAGCGGCGCTTCACGCCCTTGAACCCGGCCAGCGCGGTGCGGATGGTCTGCTCGTCCACGTCCATCTCGATGGCGATGGCGATGGCGGCCAGCGCGTTCTGGACGTTGTGGTGGCCGAGCATGGGCAGGCGCATCGGCTTCAGCGTGCGGGCGCGGCCGGTGCCGCGGTCGCGCACAACCACCTCGAAGGTGGCGCCCATGCGGTCGGTGATCACGCGCTCTGCGCGCACATCGGCCTGCGGCGAGAAGCCGTAGGTGATGATGCGGCGATCCGACAGGCGGGGGATCATCGCCTGCACTTCCGGGTGGTCGGCGCAGAGCACGGCGAAGCCGTAGAACGGGATGTTGCCGACGAACTGCGCGTAGCCCTCGCGCATCGCCTCCGCGGTGCCCCAGTGGTCAAGATGCTCCGCGTCCATGTTGGTGACCACGGCGACCACGGCGGGCAGCTTCAGGAAGCTGCCGTCGCTCTCGTCGGCCTCCACCACCATCCAGTCGCCGGCGCCGAGGCGGGTGTTGGTGCCATAGGCGTTGATGATGCCGCCATTGATCACGGTGGGATCGAGCTTCGCCGCCTCCAGCACGGCGGCGACCAGGCTGGTGGTGGTGGTCTTGCCGTGGGTGCCGCCGATCGCGACCGACCATTTCAGGCGCATCAGTTCGGCCAGCATCTCGGCCCGCCGCACCACCGGCACCAGCCGCGCACGCGCCGCCTGCACTTCCGGGTTGTCCCGCTTCACAGCGGTGGAGACGACGACCACCTGCGCCGCGCCCAGGTTCTGCGCGTCGTGCCCGACCGCCACCGGGATGCCGGCCTCGCGAAGGCGCGCGACGTTGTAGCCCTCGGAGATGTCGCTGCCCTGCACCTGGTAGCCCAGGGTGTGCAGCACCTCTGCGATGCCGGACATGCCGATGCCGCCGATGCCGACGAAGTGGATGGGGCCGATCGAGAGCGGCAGGGCGCGCATTCAGCGGGACTCCACGGGCGCGTCCGCGCGCAACAGGGATTGCAGAAGGTCGGCCAGGCGCCGCGCTGCCTCGGGATGCGCTTCCTTCGCGGCGGCCGCGGCGGCGCGCACCAGCACGGAGGGGGTGGCGAACAGCGACTCCAGCTGCTTCGCCAGCGCCTCCGCCGTGAAGGCGGGCTGCGGAATCACCCATGCCGCGCCGGCGCCCGCGAGCGCCCGGGCATTGGCGGTCTGGTGGTCGTCGATCGCATGCGGCAGCGGCACCAGCACGGCCGGTCGGCCGGCGCAGGCGAGCTCCGCCACGGTGGAGGCGCCGGCCCGCGCGATCACCAGATGCGCCATGGCCAGCCGCGTCGCGATGTCGCCGAAGAAGGGCGAGAGGTCGGCCGGCACGCCGGCCTCGCGATACGCGGTCTCGACCCGCGGCAGGTCCTCCGCGCGCGTCTGCTGCGTCACCACCAGGCGGCCGCGCAGAGCCTCCGGCAGCGCCGCCACGGCGCCAGGGACGATGTCGGCGAAGATCCGCGCGCCGAGCGAGCCGCCCAGGACCAGCAGCCGGATCGCGCCCTCCTCGGCCGGAGGCGCGTAGCCCTGGCCGGCCAGTGCGGCGAGGGCAGGGCGGACGGGGTTGCCCACCACCACCGCCCGTGCCGAAGCCGGCACCCGCGCGGTGTCCTCCACCGACAGCGCGAGCAGGTCGGCGCCCGGGGCCAGCAGCCGGTTGGCGCGGCCCAGCACGGCGTTCTGCTCGTGCAGCGCCGTCGCCGGCCGG